>JAJSZB010000137.1:5756-16408 GCA_050613715.1 Streptomyces sp. IBSBF 3018 | reverse complement strand
CCGCCCGCGGCGCCCTCGCCGCGTTCGAACGCTGGGACCGCGCCGAGGACTTCGCGCGCGGCCGCGCGCAGGGTGCGGCGTGGAACGACGGGGCGCTGCGGCCGGCGGGCGCGGCGGCGGGGCGGGAGGAGTACGCGGACCCGTTCGGGCACGGCTGCGCGTCGTGGGAGTACGGCCGCTGGACCTCGCCGTGGGTCCCGCTGCCCTTCACCGCGACCGATGTCGTGCCGTCGTGGACCGCCGACGCCCCGGACGGCGCGCGGTTGACGGTGCGGCTCCAGGTGCGCGACCCGGCGGGCGCGGTCTCGCCGTGGTACGTGCTCGCGCACTGGTGCGCGGGCGACGCGCTCGTGCACCGCGCGACCGTGCCGGGCCAGGGCGACGCGCACGGCCGGGTGGACGTCGACACGTTCACCGCGGGGCCGGCCGGGATCGCGGCGTACCGCCTCGCCGTGGACCTGGCCGCGGCGGTCGGCGGCGGCGCGGCCGTCGCGCTGACCGGGCTGTACGCGGCGGCCTCCCGCGCGGCGGCCCTCCACGAGCGCGCGGAAGGCCGTACGGACGGACGCGCGGACAAGCGTGCGGACACGCGTGCGGACGGACGCGCGGTCCCGCCGGCCGGCACCCGTACGGACGCCGACCGCCGTACCGCCCAGGCGGTTTCGGCCGCCGACACGCGCGCCGCCCGGGGCGTGGTGCTCGACGTCCCGGGGCGGTCGCAGGGCGCGCACACCGGGCACTGCCCGCAGTGGGACGGCGGCGGGGAGGCGTGGGCGGGGCCGGCGTGCACCGCGATGCTGGTGGAGTTCTTCGGGCGCGGTCCGGACGCCGCGGACCTGGCCTGGCTGGACCCCGAGGACCCGGCGCCGCAGGTCGACTTCGCCGCCCGGCAGGTCTACGACCACGCCTACAGGGGCTGCGGCAACTGGGCCTTCAACGCCGCTTATCCGGCGCGTTACGGGCTGCGCGGCATGGTCGTACGGCTGCTGTCGCTGGCCGACCTCGAACGCTTCGTGGCGGCCGGCGTCCCGGTGGCGACGTCGCTGGCGCTGCGCAGCACCGAACTGTCGGGGCCGGGCCGCTCCTACACCACGGCGGGGAACATCGTGGTGGTGTGCGGCTTCACCGCGGCCGGCGACGTGGTGGTCAACGACCCGCTGGCCGCGGCCGACGACGAGGTCCGACGGGTCTACCCGCGGGCCGCCTTCGCGCGCGTCTGGCTCTCCGGCAGCGCCGCGGGCGCGGCCTACCTCGTCCACCCGCCGGACCTCACGCTCCCCCCGCACCCGGCGGACGGCCCACCGCGCTGGTAGCACGCCGCGTACGGCCCCCGGGCGGCGGCGCCTTGGGCGGCCGGGGGCAGGCACCCGTGACCCGTGCCATGTCCGCGGCGCACGCGGCGCCGGCGCCGGGTGCCGTATCACCGTGCCGGGCGGGACATTCCGTCGACCGCTGATGCCGCAGCACCGACATCGCGTCCATCGCCCGGTCCGGTGCGTGTGCGTACGGTGAGGGGCCATGACGACGTGTCCCTGCCACGAGGGGCGCCGCGGCCGGCGGACGGCGGCGGCGCGGTCAGGCGACCGGCGGGCCCGCGACCTGGAGCAGGAAGCGGGTCCCGGCGGCGAGCGCGGTGAGCCGGTGCGCCAGCGCGCTGTCGTAGTGCAGCGAGTCGCCGGCGGCGAGCGCGAACCGCTCGCCGCCGACCTCGGCGCGCAGCCGCCCGGCCAGCACATGGCACAGTTCCTCGCCGGGGTGGCTGGTCGCCAGCGCGTGGTGCGCGGCGGTGCCCTCGACCAGCACGGTCTCGAAGCGCCGCGCGCCCGGCGCGGTGAGCGGGTACGTCCGCCCCTCCCCCGCGGCCCAGCGGCCGCAGTCGCGGGCCGGGCGGTAGGTGGTGCCGAGCGCGAGCGCGGCCGGCACCCGGACGGCTCCGCCCCCGCCCGCGGGACCCGGCCCGGCGAGCAGGACCGACAGCGGGGTGTCCACCGCCTCGGCCAGCCGGTGCAGCGACTCCAGCGTCGGGTTGGCGCGGCCGGCCTCGACCTGGCTGAGGAAGCTCTTGGACAGGCCGGTCCTGCCGCTCACCGCGTCCAGCGTGAGGCCGAGCCTGCGGCGCGACATCCGCAGCCGGCGGCCGAGGCGCATCGCGGACACGCTGCTGCCGGGCCGGCCGGTCCGCCGCCCCTCCCGGCGCTGCCCGGGCACGCGCGGCGTGCCGACCCCGTCCCCGCGGGCCGCGTCCTCCCGGCGGACCGACTCGGCCGAAGCGCCCGAAACGCCCGCCACGTCTGCCGTCTCCGTCCCGTCCGCGGCCGGCCGGGCCCGGGACCGGAGCCGTGCGTCGGGCGCCGCGGTCCGCGCCCCCGCGCCGGAGACCCCGGCGTCCGTGTCCGCGCCGGGCGCGCCCTCGCCCCCGCCGCCGTCCTGCGCCGACCCGCCACCGCGATATGTCACGGCCGCCTCCCCGTCGTCACCCCGCGCCGTGTCCTGGGCGGACGCGCCGTGAACATCAGTAATTACCACGGTTTGTGGGGCTATGGCAGGGGGCAGGATCGCGGTCGTGACCGAACGGTCCGCGGGCGTCCGCGGACCGTCGACCGCCGCCGCAGCTGCCGGGAGTGCTGACGTGTGCAGCCACGCCTCGTCCTGGTCGGACCCGCTGACGATGCTCGCCGACGCCGCGCGCGACCTCGGCCCGGGCGAGCAGGCCCTGTGCGAGCTGCTGTCCGCGGGCTATCCGCACGCCGTGCTCCAGCGGCACGACGTGCTGCTGGAGCGCAGCGGCGCCAGCCGGCGCGAGCTGCACCGGCTGCTCACCGCGGCGGGCTTCCGCGACCTGGCCGAGCTCCAGGCGCGGGTCGCCGACAAGCTCGACGGCGAACTGCGCAGCCCCGCCGCCCGGTTCGAGGCGCGGCTGAACCCGGCGGCGCGGGCCGGGCTGCTGCCGCGGATGACGGTGCTGGAGTCGGACAACGTGGCGACCACGCTCAGCGAACTGGACGACAGCGGCGCGCTGGCGGCCGCCGCGGACGCGCTGCTGGCCGCCAGGCGCCGCTGGATCACCGGCGCGCAGCGCAGCCACGCCTTCGCGTACCTGCTGGCCAGCGATCTGTCGGCGGTGCTCGGCCAGGTCGCGGTGGTGGGCGGCCCGGCGGCGCACGAGGTGGAGGCGCTGATCGACGCGGGCCCGCAGGACGTGCTGGTCGCCTTCGCGCTGCGCCGCTACCACGTGGGGACACTGCGGCTGGCCGAGGCGTTCGCGGCGTCCGGCGCGACGGTCGTCGCGGTGACCGACGACCCGGCGGGGCCGCTGGCCGCGCACGCCGACGTGTGCCTGACCGCGGCCACCGCCAGCGCCTCGTACGCCGATTCGCCCACCGCGGTGGCGGCCGTCGCCCATGCGCTGGCGACACTGACCGCCGCCCGCTCCAAGGCCTCCGCCCGCCGCCTGTCCCGCCGCGAGCAGGCGGTACGCCTCCTGTCCCCGTACACCGAGGAGTGACCCGCGGGGGCCGCCCGCCCCGGCGCCACGCGAACCCGCTCTCCCGGCTGCCGGACCGTCCCGGCGCGCACCCGCCCGCTTCCCGACGCGCGACCCCCGGCGGCCGACCCCCGACCCCGGCTGCCGACTCCCGGCGGCCGGCGGCCGACTCCCGGCTGCCGGCTGCCGGCTGCCGGCGATCACATGGAAGGGCCGGGGCAGCGATCCCAGGCGCACCCCGGCCCCGACCGTGGGGCCCGCGCGGCCCCGGCTGCGGAAAGCCGGGCGCGCGACCGGTTGACAACGTTGCCAAGGCTCCGTCGCCAGGGGCGTTCCTGTCAAGGCCCGTCCGCCGCCCGGCCTCGTGCCGCGCGCGCAAACCGCGAAGAGGCTGATGTTCAGGTCGAGTTGGCCGACGCCCTGTGGTGCGGGCGGGGCGCGCGGGGCTACGGTTCTTGCCGCCCGGGGCCGCCGTACCCGACCGGCGTGCCCGCCCGTCGCTCGCTGGTTCCTCCTGGGGGTTCCGTTGACCGAGTCCGTGTCCGCGTCCGAGTCCGCCACCGCGTCCGCATCCTCCACCCGCCGCCGCGCCGCCACCCTGCTGATCGCCGCCGCCGCGCTCGCGGCGATGGGCACCTCCACCGCCCACGCCGACTCCCCGAGCGGCTGGCAGGCCACCGGCAGCACCACCGTCAACTCGCTGACCGGCGGCGAGGGCATCGCCTCGCGCGCCGACGGCTCGCTGCTCACCCGGGGCCTGGGCTCGATCCCGCTGGGGCTGCGGATCGCCGGCTGGAACCACGTCGGCGACCCGGACATCGTGAACGGCTACGTCTACGACGCCTACCAGGGCGGCGACTCGGCCACCTCCAAGATGTTCGAGGTCACCACGCCGTCGGGGCAGAAGTACGACTACACCCACCCGCTCGACCCGGGCGAGCTGCTGAACAACTCCTTCGCGGCCGTCTCGCCGGACGCGCAGTGGCTGGTCGAGGGCGAGTGGGGCACGGTCGGGCGGCTCCAGGTGTTCCCGGCGCCGCTGACCAACCCGTCGACGCCGGCCGCCGGCGGGACGCTGCCCCAGGCCGGGCAGATCACCCTGGACCGGCAGGTCACCGACGTGCAGGGCTGCGACTTCGTCTCCGCCACCCGTCTGGTGTGCGCGTCGGACGACGCCGCCAAGGACGTGATCCAGGTGGACCTGCCGCACGCGCTGGACGGCACCGCGGTCACCGGGCAGGTCAGCACGCTCTTCCAGGTGCCGCAGAGCA
Organism: Streptomyces sp. IBSBF 3018; assembly: GCA_050613715.1. GTDB lineage: Bacteria > Actinomycetota > Actinomycetes > Streptomycetales > Streptomycetaceae > Actinacidiphila. Next base: position 11,653 of record JAJSZB010000137.1, on the reverse strand, counting down.
GCATCTGCTCGGGCTCGTTCGAGACCGAGGGCGTGGACTACGACGTGAACGCCGCCACGCTGCGGGTGGAGATCGTGTCGCCCGGCGTCTGCGAGGTCGCCACGACGGTGTACTCCTACCGGCCGACCACGGGCTGACCGCCCGGTCCCGCGGGCCGGACCCGCGCCGCCGTCCCACCGTACGGCCCCCCGCCGCCGTTCTCCGAGTGCGGGGGCGGCTCCCCCGTCGGAGCATGGGAGGCGGAAGGGGACCACACCTGGGCGAGAGGGCGCCGGATGGGCGAGGGAGCGGAGGGTCCGGCGCGGGGCGACAAGGCGTCGGACACCGCGGAGCTGCGGCAGATCGACGCGCTGAACCGGATCGAGCCGCGGCCCGAGCCCCCCGCGCCCGAGCCCCCCGCGCCCGGGGAGGATGCGTCCGGAGTGGACGCGTCCGGGGAGCGGGGGGACCGCGAGGAGCACGCGGAGCCCGGCGCGGAGGACGTCCCCCCGCGGTCGTCTCGCGCGCCGGGCGCGGCCGCCGGCGTCCTGCCCCGGGACGACGCGTCCGGCAGCCGCACGGACGGGACGTCGCCCCGGCGGCACGACGCGCTGCTGCTGGAGACCGGGCACGAGCTGGCCGTCGCGGAGACCCTCGCCGGCGCGCTGCGGACCGTCGCGCGCATGCGCTCCCCCGGCTTCCCCCTGGACGGCCTGGTGGTCTTCGGCGTGACCGGCAAGTTCCTCAACGTCATCGGCCAGCACGACTACCGCCGCGCGATGCACGAGGACGTCTTCCGTATGCCGATGACCACGCGGTTCCCGGCCACCGAGGTGGTCAGGACCGGCCGGCCGGTGTACCTGTCCTCGCCACGGGAGTACGCCGAGCGGTACCCGGCCACCTGGCCGCTGGTCGCCCGGCACGGCCGCGAGGCGTGGGCGTTCCTGCCGCTGGTGGTCGCGGGGCGGCTCACCGGGGTGTGCCTGCTGGCCTTCGCCGCGCCGATGGCGTTCGGCGCGGACGAGCGCGGGCTGCTCGGCCTGGTCGCGCGGCTCGTCGCCCAGGCGCTGGAGCGCACCCGGACGAGTTCGGCGGAGCTGGCGCTCTCCCGCGGGCTGCGGCGCAGCATGGGCGCGACCGCCCAGGCCCCGCCCGGCGTCAGTGTCGCGACGCGCTATGTGCCGACCGGCGGCGGGCAGGTGGTCGGCGGCGACTGGTACGACGTGATCAACCTGCCGAACGGCCGGCTCGCGCTGGTCATCGGCGACGTGGAGGGCCACGACGTGCACGCCGCCGGGCTGATGGCGCGGCTGCGCACGGCGGTGCACGCGTACGCGGCCGAGGGCCACGGCCCGGACGCCGTGCTGACGCGTACCTCCCGCTTCCTGACCGCGCTGGACCAGGACAGGTACGCGACCTGCCTGTACGTGGAGGCCGAGCCGGACACCGGGCTGCTGCACATGGCCAGGGCAGGCCATCCGCACCCGGTGCTGCGGCTGCCGGACGGCACCTGCATGATCAAGCACGTCAGGGGCGGTCTGCCGCTCGGGCTGATGCCGGACGAGCACGACTACCCGGTCACCGACCTGCGGCTGCAGCCCGGCGAGATCATGATGCTGTGCACCGACGGCCTGATCGAGACCGGCGGTCACGACATGTTCAGCGGCTGGGTGCGGGTGCGCGACGCGATGGCGCCGGGGCCGGCCGAGGACCTGGAGGGCATGGCCGAGCGGCTGATCCGCGCGGTGCACAGCCCGATGGAGCAGTACGAGCAGGACGACGCGCCGGCCGCGGGGCGCCCCGCGGTGCCGGAGGAGCTGTACGGGCCGCGCGGCCGGGACCGTGACGACGGCGGGGGCAGGCTGGCGCCGCGCAACGAGGACGACATCGCGCTGCTGTTGCTGCGCCGGGACAGCCCGGTGCGGCGGGTCGCCGTGCCCGAGCGGCGGCTGCTGCTGACCGTGGGGCAGGAGGAGGCCGAGGGTCTGGCGGAGGCGCGGACCGAGCTGCGGTCGCTGCTGCACGACTGGCAACAGGAGGACCAGGTGGACACCGCCGTGCTGCTGGCGTCGGAGCTGGTCGGCAACGTCCTGGTGCACACCGACCAGCAGGCCGCGCTGACGGCGACGGTCACCGGGGACCCGGGCCGCCGCAGGCTGCGGGTGGAGGTGACCGACCGCGGCGACGAGCTGCCGCACCAGCGCGCGCCCGGCGAGCTCGCGTCGTCGGGGCGCGGGCTGATGATGCTGGACATGCTGTCCCTGGAGTGGAGCGTGCGCCCGGAGTCCGAGGGCAAGACGGTGTGGTTCTGCCTGGACGAGGACCAGCCGCCGCGGCCGCCGGACCTGTGAGTCCGGCGCGGGCCGCCGGTCGGCTGAGTACGGTACGGGCCGCCGGTCGGCTGAGTACGGCGCGGGCCGCCCGTCAGCCGACGCGGCGGAAGGCGACCATGGCGATGTCGTCGCCGAGCCGGCCGGCGGCGTGCCGCTGGAGGTCGTCGCGGACGGCGAGCAGCAGGTCGTCCAGGGTGCCGGCGCGGGCCGAGATCTCGGGGAGCCGGTCGGCGAGCGGGTAGAACGCGCCGGCGGCGTCGCGCGTCTCGATCACCCCGTCGGTGTAGAGCAGCACGATGTCGCCGGGGTCGAGGGCGAAGGAGTCGACCTGCCCGGCGGAGCGCGGGCCGAGGTCGCCGAGGCCGAGCGGCAGCCCGGGGGCCGTCGCGTCCAGCGCCCGCACGGCGCGGCGGCGGATCAGCAGCGGCGGCGGGTGGCCGCAGTTGGCGACCCGCAACGTCCGGCCGCCGTCCTGGACGTCGACCACGGCGGCGGTGACGAAGCCCTCCAGCGCGGAGGGGCCGCGGCGCGGTCCGGCGGAGCCGTCGTCGGCGGCGGTCCGGAGGTGGGCGCCGGCGGGTTGACCGGCCCCGGCGGGACGGGTCGGGCCGGCGGCCGTGCCCGCGCCGGACGCCGGGCCCTTCCCGCCCGCCGGGTCGCGGGCGGCCTCGGGCGCGGCGTCGCGGGCGGCCTCGGGCGCGGCGTCGGGGGTGCACCCGGCGTCAGGCGCGCAGGCGGCGTCCGGGTCGCGGGCGGCGACGAGTTCGGCCAGGTCCTCGCGCAGTCCCGTGTCGAGCCAGCCGGGCAGTTCCGGCAGCGGCACCCCGCGGCGGCCGGCCCGGCGGAAGGCGCTGATCAGCAGCCCGGCCACCTCGACCGCGCCCAGGCCCTTGCCCTGCACGTCGCCGATGATCAGCCGCGTGTCGCCGCCGGGCAGCCGGGCCGCGGCGTACAGGTCACCTCCGATGGCCGCCTCCTCCTCCGCGGCCAGGTACATCGACGCGATGGCGAGCGGCCCGAGGCGTTCGGGCAGCGGTCGCAGCAGCACCCGCTGGATCACCGCGGCCACCCGGCGGACCTTGGCGAGCTGGCGTTCGCGCCGCTGTCTGGCACCCGCGGCGGCGACCGCGCCCGCGCTGATCAGCACCACGGTGGCCAGGATGACGACGAAGTTGGCGGACCACAGCTGGTTGTTGTCGTTCCCCGTCACGAGGATGCAGGCGAGCGTGACGAGGGCGACCACCAGCACCGCGAACGGGTCGAGGAAGACCGCGGCGAGCGCGGGGACCGCGACCATCAGGCCGCCGATCCGCAGCTCGCTCCCGCCGACCAGGTCGACGGCGAGGAGCACCGCGACGAGCACCAGGGGGGCGGCCAGCCGGGCGTAGCGGGACCTGGGCATCCAGCGTCCCCGCGTCCGCGCGGCCGTGCCCCTCGACTCCATAGGACAAACGTACCCATCCCGGAGGAAAACGCGCCTCGTGCGGACGGTGTCCGCAGGTGGCGGGGGTCGGCGTGACAGACTCCACCGACCGTGGCGCATCACGGGAACGCGGGAATCGCCGGGAAGAGGGGTAGGGAAGCGTGAGCCAGGGCGTCGCCGAGGCGCTGAGCGCCGTCCTGCTGGTGCTGGTGCTGGGGTGCGCGGTGGCGCGGCCGTGGGGGCTGCCCGAGGCGGTCGTCGCGGTGCCGGCCGCGGCCGTGGTCGTGGCGACCGGCGCGATCCCGCTGGACCACGCGCGGGAGGAGGCACAGCGGCTCGGTCCGGTGATCGGGTTCCTCGCCGCGGTGCTGGTGCTGGCCCAGCTCTGCGACGACGAGGGGCTGTTCACGGCCTGCGGGGCGCGGATGGCCGGGGCGGCGGGGGCCGGCCGCGCGGGTCCCGGCCGGCTGCTGGTCCAGGTGTTCGTGCTGGCGTCGGTGACGACCGCGGTGCTCAGCCTGGACGCGACGGTGGTGCTGCTGACCCCGGTGGTCTTCGCGACCGCCGCCCGGCTCGGCGTCCGGGCCAAGCCGCACGTCTACGCGTGCACGCACCTGTCCAACACCGCGTCGCTGCTGCTCCCGGTCTCCAACCTGACGAACCTGCTCGCGCTGTCGGCCAGCGGCCTGAGCTTCACCCGGTTCGCCGCGCTGATGGCGCTGCCGTGGCTGGCGGCGATCGGCGCGGAGTACGCAGTGGTGCGCCGGTTCTTCGCCGCGGACCTGGCGGCCGGCGCGCACGCCGAGGGCGGGGCCGCCGCGCCCCCGCCGCTGCCGGTCTTCGCGCTCGTCACGGTCGGCGGCACGCTGGCCGGCTTCGTGCTGGCGTCGCTGCTCGGGGTGGACCCGGCGTGGGCGGCGTTCGCGGGCGCGGCGGTGCTGGCGGTACGCGCGCTGGTCCGGCGGCGCACGACCGCGCCCGCGCTGGTGCGGGCGGCGGCGGTCCCGTTCCTGGCGTTCGTCCTCGCGCTCGGGATCGTGGTCAGGGCCCTGGTCGACAACGGGCTGGCGGACGCGCTGGGCCGGGCGGTGCCGGACGGCGTGGGTCTGCCGGCGCTGCTGGGCACGGCCGCGCTCGCGGCGCTGCTGGCGAACCTGATCAACAACCTGCCCGCGGTGCTGGTGCTGCTCCCGCTGACCGCCCCGGCCGGCGCGGGCGCGGTGCTCGCGGTGCTGCTGGGAGTGAACATCGGGCCCAACCTCACCTACGCGGGCTCGCTGGCGACGCTGCTGTGGCGGCGTATCGTGCGGGAGCACGAAACGGACGTGGAGCTGGGCGAGTTCACCCGGCTCGGGCTGCTCGCCGTGCCTGCCGCGCTGCTGGCCGCGGTCGTGGCACTGTGGCTGTCGCTGACCGCGATCGGAGGCTGACCGCCGTGACGAGGGACACGAGCAGCGAGGGGGCGCGCGGACCGGGCGGTGAGGGCCGGGGCGCGGTCGTCGCGTGGATCGTGGAGGGCACCTGGCCGGCCACCGTGGACGCGGTGCGCGAGCGGGCGCCGGCCGACGCGCCGGTGGTCCTGCTGCACGTGCCGGACCCGGAGGTGCCGGGCGCGGCGCACGGCGCGTTCGCCGGGCTGCTGGGGCGGGGCCGGCCGGAGCGCGACCCGGGCATCGCCCTGGAGCAGGCCGCGGAGCGCGGCGGCGAGCGGCTGCTGGAGGAGGCGGAGCGGCGGCTGGGCCGCCCGGCCGGGCGTGTGCTGCGCTCGGGCCGGGTGGAGCGGGAGGTGGTCGCGGCGTGCGAGGGCGCGCAGCTGCTGGTGCTGGCCCGCGACGGGGACAGGACCCGGCTCGGCCCGCACAGCCTGGGTCCGCACAGCCGCTTCATCGTCGACCACGCGCCGTGTCCGGTGCTGCTGGTGTGGCCCGACGCGGCCCCGGGCACCGACACCATCCCGCCGCCCCCGCCGCACGGTCCTGGCCACCACCGCGGACCCGGACACGGTCCGCACGGTCCCGCGGACGGACCGCCGCCCCCGCCGCCGCCCGGTGCTCCCCCGCCGCCGGACGCGCCGCCGGACGCGCCGCCGGGGGGGGGGGGGGGGGGGGGGGGGGGGGCCCGCGCCCCGCCCGGGGGGGGGGGGGCCCCGCTCCGCCCCCGCG
>JAJSZB010000137.1:0-5746 GCA_050613715.1 Streptomyces sp. IBSBF 3018 | reverse complement strand
CGGCCGTAGCGCGGGAGGTTCCCGCACCACGGCCGCGGACAGGGGCTGTGCCGACCGCTCAGGCGCCAGGGATCGGGCGCCGGGCGTCAGGTGTCAGGCGTCGGCCACCGGGGATCAGCCGGCCGCGCAGGTCAGGACCGGGTTCGCCCAGTCGCCGTGGTCGTTGCCGTTGCCGTCGCCTCCCTCGCCGACGTTGAGGTCGAGGACCTGGCCGCCGGTGACCGGCACGTCGATGCTCACCGGCGCGGACGAGCCGCGCAGCACGGGCGTGGTGGTGAGGACCTTCCCGTCGAGCAGCACGGAGAAGGTCACCGAGCCCGGGTCGCCGTTGTCGACGCCGACCGTCGCGGTGAACCTGCTGCACCGCCCGTCGAGGTAGATCTGCACGTCGCTGGGCGAGTTGGTGCCCAGGCCCTTGGCGTAGACGGTGCCGCCGAGGGTGATCGGCGTGCCGTCGTCCGCCGCGGTGTTGCCGACGCTCTGGTCCCGTTCGACCGGGCCCCAGCCGTTGGTCGCGGACAGGAACTCCAGGTCGCTGACCTGGTTCTGGCCGGCCGGCGGCGGGGCGGGGACGCTGCCGACGATCCGCTCGTCGGTGACGGTGGTGTTCCTGCCGCCCTGGACCAGCCGCACGGCCGCCTTCAGGCCGGCGGCCTTGGCCGGATGCGCCGGCGCCGTGACCTGCCAGCTGAAGGTGGCGGAGTGGCCGGCGTCCACGCTGCCGGCCGAGGGCGGGGTGGCGTGGCCGGCGACGGTCCAGCCGTCGGGCGCGGTCAGCTCCGGGGTGACGTTCCGGGCGGCGGGTGCGCCGGCCGGCACCGAGACCGTCGCGGTCGCGGTGAACACCGTGCCCCCGGCGACCGAGGCGGGCGCGTGCAGGGAGACCGAGGCGCGCGGCGCGGCGGGCATCGCGTAGCGCACCGGGTCCCAGCGCGGGCTGGGGTTCTGCGCGACGGTCAGCGAGGACGCGTACGAGCCGTAGTCGGTCAGCGCGACCGTGCCGAGGCCGCCGGTGGAGCCGTCGAGGTTCCACACCGCGATCGCGATCGTGTTCTTGCCGTGCGGGTTCAGCACTCCGTTCGGCACCGGGAAGCTGTGCTGCGGGCCCTTGTAGTTGACGTAGTTGCCCATCTCCCAGCCGTTGACGTAGATCTCGGCCCGGTACATGCGCGACGGGTCGTCGCTGATGGTCAGGCCCAGCGAGGTGTCCTGTCCCTGGGGCAGGTTCAGTCGGACGTCGGTGCGGTACCAGGAGACGCCGGGGGTGGTGTCGGTGGTGGGCAGGCTGACCGGCTTCCAGCCCGTGGTGGGGTGGCCGGGCAGCATGTAGCCGGCGCGCTCGCCGTACAGGCCGCCGGTGGCCAGCGGGCCGCGCACGGTGTCGACGGGGTTCTCGCCGCCGCGGACGCCCTGCAGCCGCCAGGTGATGGTGCCGAGCGGGTCGCCGGCGAGCGAGGCGCCGGTCAGGCCGCGGGCGGCCTTGCTGCCGTTGGCGGCGTTGTAGTCCTCCTCGTGTCCCATGTCGACGGTCAGCACCGACACCTCGTTGTCCGCGCCGGCCTTGAGCACACCGGCCGGGAAGGCGTAGGTCTTCTGCCCGTCGGAGGTGGAGCTGCCGAGGAAGACGCCGTTGAGCCAGACCGAGGAGGCCGCCGCGCCGCCGCCGCTCTGCGCGGACAGGGTGATGCCGGTCTGCCCTGCGGCGCCGGTGAACCGGCCGCGGTACCAGGTGCTGCCGGTGTGGAAGCCGTAGTCGTCGGCGAAGAGCACCGGCAGCGAGGCGGGGGTGGTGACGCTGTTGCTGCTCATCTTGTCGGCCACCTGCCAGGTCGAGTCGTCGAAGCCGGGCTGCGACTCGGGCGACTCCTGGATGTGGCTCCAGCCGGTGAGGGCGGGCAGCGTGATCGGGGCGGCGGTGGCGACGGTCCCGGTGCGGCTGCCGGTGGCGGTCAGCTGGGTGTGCACGGGTGCGCCGTTCCAGGTGACGGCCTTGGCGGTGCTGAACACCTCGATGTTCTTGTCGTCGCCGTTGTCGCCGGTCAGCGCGAGGTTCGCGCCGTGGGAGACCGCGCCGCGCAGCAGGTGGGTGCCGCGGACCAGGACCGGGCCCGCGGCGGTGTCCTGTCGCCAGAAGGTCTTGGCGGTGGCGGTGTCGGCGAGCAGCAGCAGGAGCGGGTGCGCGCCGCCGATCTGCACCCGGATCAGGCCGTTGTGGCGGTAGTTCAGCCGCAGGTCGCCGGTGGCCGGGTCCCAGGTGGTGGTGACGTCGCCGCCGGTGGTGGTGACGGCGGGCCGCTGGGCGTAGTGCAGGACGGTCTCGCCGTCGGTGCCCTGGTCGCCGTAGAGGACCGCCACCTCGCGTCCGCCGATGGCGGCGTCGGTCATGATCTCGGAGGTGGAGTACTGGAGCTGGTTGCCGCCGAGGTCGTAGTCGGCGACGATCACCTTGCTCTGCCGGCCGTTCAGGCCGATGGAGGTGCCGGGGGCCTGCGGGACGGTGTAGACGGGCTCGGTGGTGCCGGCCCCGGTGGCCACGTCGATCGCGTCGATGGTGACGAAGGTGCCGGACGCGTTCGGGTTGCTCGCTGCGGTGGCCACGATCCTCAGGGTGTGCGGCCCGTCGCTCAGGCCGCGGGCCTGGTAGGCGACGTACTGGTTCTGCTTGGTCGAGCCGTACAGGTCGACGGTCTTGACCTTGGTGCCGTCGAGGTAGACGTCGGCGGTGCCGTGGTTGCCGTCGAGGTTGCTGACCCACTTCACGCCGGTGCCGGTGAAGTCGATGCTCGCGGCGTCGCCGGCGGTGTCGGTGAAGGACTCGGTGTGCTGGTAGTCGCCGCCGGTGTAGTTCTGCTCGCTGCCGACGTGCGACCAGTCGCCGCTGTACGCGATCGCGCTGTCGCGGTCGTCGTAGGTGTAGCCGGGGTGGGCGCCGAGGTCGATGGTGACGTGGGCGCCGTCCTTCGAGGTGGCGGTGGAGTCGGTGTGCCGCAGCACGTGGAACTGGGTGCCGGTGTCGGGGTTGCGGCGGGCGGTGTCGAGGACGGCTGCGTTGTCGGTGGGCACCGAGGGCAGCGCGTCGGTCTTGGTGAGCGGCGTGACCGCCTGGGTGAAGTAGCCGATCAGCTTGTCCTGGTCGTACTTCGGGTCCAGCTGGCGGTTCTCGCGGATCGCGGCGCCGTAGTCGTAGGAGGTGTAGTTCTGCGGCTCGCCGAGGAAGCCCCAGTTGGTGCCGCCGTAGGTCATGTAGAAGCTCTGCGAGGTGGCGCCGACCGCGATGTTCTGCTTGTAGAACACGTCCGCGAACTGGTCGTTGATCAGCTGCGCGCACTTGTCGTAGCCGGGTCCGCCCCACGGGTCGAAGGCGCCGCCCTGGAACTCGGCGGTCTCCAGCGGCTTTCCGTCCGGGTGGTCGTAGCTGATGTCGGGGACGCCGCTCCAGCGCGTGGGCGTGCTGCAGTTGAAGCCCTGCGGGTAGGAGTCGGCGCCGTCGACGTCGAGGGCGGCGTCACCGGAGTTGAAGGTGCCGTTGTTGTTGCCGACCAGCGGCACGGTGATGCCGTCGGCCAGCGCCTTGTCCTCCAGGTGCTTCATGTACGAGCGGCCGTCGGCGTTGCCGTTGTAGTACTCGTTCTCCACCTGGTACTCGATCACCGAGCCGGTTCCGTCGGTGAGTTGGTGGCGGCGCAGGATGCGGTCGATCTGCGTCTGCCACTCGTCGCTGTACTTCAGGTACTCGGGGTCGTCGGTGCGGGTGTGGCCGCCCTTGGTCGACAGCCAGCCGGGGAAGCCGCCGCCGTCCACCTCGGCGTTGATGTACGGGCCCGGGCGGGCGATCACGTAGATGCCCAACCGGTCGGCCATGTCGAGGAGTTTGTCGACGTCACGGACGCCGGTGAAGTCGTAGACCCCGGGCGCCGGGGAGTGGTAGCCCCAGTCGAAGTACAGGGAGACCGCGTTGAACCCCGCGGCCTTCATCTTCTGCAGCACGTCGTACCACAGGTCCTGGCTGGGCAGCCGGAAGTAGTGGAACTCGCCGGACCACAGATAGACGCGTTTGCCGTCGATCAGGTACGAGTAGCCGTCGTAACCCACGGTGTGGGCGCGGCCGTCGTGCGTGGCGACCGCGGCGGCCGGGGTGGCGGCGGTCGCCGTGGCGGCTGTTGCGGGGCGGGCGGCGGCGGCCGCGGCGCCGCCGAGGCCCACGCCGAGCCCGGCGGCCAGCGCCAGGGTGACGCCGGCGGCCAGGGCCCGCCGGAGTATCCGGCGCCGCGGATCGCGGCGCCGGGAGGGGTGCAGGGTCATCGTCGACCTTCCACGTCGGGTGCGGGAGCGCGTACGGACCGGTCCGGCGCGACGTTCGGCGGTCGTGGGGCTCGCCAACCGCCGCGCGGTGCAACGAGATTGTTGATATATGTGCGAACCAGTCGGTTGGCGTCCGGAAGTGTTCCATCCTGCTCGGGGTCGCGCAACCATTCCGACACAACCACTCCGAGGTGCTGCCGCGGCGACTTCGGAGGGCGACCGTGAACCCGCCGGAACGCCGGTCCTGGCTGCGCAGCGCTACCGCGCGCCGCGCTGGGCGGTTCCGGAAGCCGCGGCGGCGGCGCCGTGCAGGGCGGCGGTTCCGGGAGTCGCGGCGCCGCCGTGCAGGGCGGCGCAGACGAAGGCCTCCTCCAGGGAGCGCAGGCCGGGCAGGCGCCCGGGGTCGACGGTCTGGTTGACCTGGCTGGTGATGCTGACCGTGACGGCGCGCCGGCCGTCGGCGGTCGCCGCGGCGAACTGGGTGTAGCCGGGGAAGTTGCCGGTGTGCCCGTAGACCGTGCCGCAGCGGGTGGCGTAGCGGAAGATCGCCAGGCCGGCCGCGTTCACGCCGGGTCCGGCCGGCTCGGAGGCGCCGGGCACGAAGGTGAACTGGGCGCGCCGGGCGGCCGGGCCGAACAGCCGCCCGCCCGCGTAGCCGGCGATGAAGGCGTTGAGGTCGTCCGGCGTGGAGACGATGCCGCCCGACGCCCACACGCCCGAGGCGCTGAGCAGGGTGCTGACGTCCTCGGGCGCGCCGCCGTCCGCGGCGGGGGCGTAGCCGTGCAGATACGGCTCGGGCAGCGTCCAGCCCTGCGGCAGCGTGGTGTCGCGCAGCCCGAGCGGCCGGTCCACCAGGGTGGCGAGAAGGCTCTCGTAGCGGTGTCCGGTGACGGCCTCGGCCATCAGCGCGACCGCGATGTTGTCGGAGTTGGAGTAGTGGTAGCGCGAGCCGGGCGGAAAGCCGAGCGGCCGGTCCGCCACGTAGTCCAGCAGGCGGCGCGAGTCGAAGTGGTGGTGCGGATCGGCGGTCAGCTCGGCGACGAACGAGGGCGCCTGCGAGTAGTCCGGCAGACCGCTGGTGTGCTGGAGCAGTTGACGCAGCGTCACCTTCGCCCATGCCTCGGGCAGTCGGGGCAGCCGCCGGCCGATGGTGTCCTCCAGCCGCAGCCGCCCGGCGTCCACCAGGGAGAGCGCCACCGCGCCGCTGAACGCCTTGGCGGTGCTGGCGATCCGCATGTGGTCGCGGGCCTGCGGCGGCCGCCCGGTGGCGAGGTCGGCGACGCCGGCCCGGTAGACGGTACGGCGGCCGCCGACGCGGACCACGGCGACGGCCCCGGGCGGGCCGCCGGGGGCCGCGGTGAACGCGGCGAGGCGGGCGCGCAGGGCGCGGTCCTCGCCGGAGCGGGGGTCGGCGGGGGTGTCGGCGGAGGCGCCGGCCGGGGCG
>JAJSZB010000136.1:0-16419 GCA_050613715.1 Streptomyces sp. IBSBF 3018 | reverse complement strand
GGGGGTGTCAGGTGGGGCGGCGGCTCAGTTCGTGGGTCAGCTCCTCCAGCTCGCTGCCGCCGGCCATCTCCCGGGTCAGCTCGTCCAGCGTAATGTCCTCGCGCAGGTGGCTGCCCGACATCGCGCCACGCTTCAGCAGCACGAAGCGGTCGCCGACCAGGTAGGCGTGGTGCGGGTTGTGCGTGATGAGGACCACGCCGAGGCCGCGGTCGCGGGCGGCGGCCACGTACCGCAGCACCAGGCCGGACTGCTTGACGCCGAGCGCGGCGGTCGGCTCGTCCAGGACCAGCACGCGGGCGCCGAAGTGCACCGCCCGCGCGATGGCCACGCACTGCCGCTCGCCGCCGGAGAGCGTGCCGATCGGCTGGTCGACGTCGCGCAGGTCGATGCCCAGGCCCAGCAGCGCCTCGTGGGTGGTGGCGCGCATGGTCGCGGTGTCCAGGCGGCGCAGCGGCCCGCGGCCCTTGGTGGGCTCGGAGCCGAGGAAGAAGTTCCGCCAGACAGGCATCAGCGGGACCACCGCGAGGTCCTGGTAGACGGTCGCGATGCCGCGGTCCAGCGCCTCGCGCGGCGAGGCGTGCCGGACCGGCTCGCCCTCGATCCGGTACGTGCCGGCGTCGTGCGGGTGGAGCCCGGCGATGATCTTGATGAGGGTGGACTTGCCCGCGCCGTTGTCCCCCAGGACGCAGGTGATCTCCCCGGCATGCACCTCCAGGGAGACGTCCCGCAGCGCCAGGACGTTCCCGTAGGACTTGGAGACGCCTTCCAGGGCGACGAGCGGGCCGCCGCCGGACGCGGGTCCGGGGGCAGGTTCGGGGCCGGGCTCGGTGAAGCCGCCGTCGGTGGTCATGCGTTCGCCTCCGCCCGCCTGCGGACCCAGGCGTTGAGCAGGGTGGCGAGCAGCAGCATCGCCCCGAGGAAGAACTGGAACCAGTCCGGGTTCCACTGGGCGTAGACGATGCCCTTGTTGGTCATGCCGAAGATGAACGCGCCGATCGCGGAGCCGATGGCGCTTCCGTAGCCGCCGGTCATCAGGCAGCCGCCGATGACGGCCGCGATGATGTAGAGGAACTCGTTGCCGACGCCTTCGCCGGACTGCACCACGTCGAACGAGAACAGCAGGTGCTGGCCGGAGATCCAGGCCGCGAAGGCGACCGCCATGTACAGCCCGACCTTGGTGCGGGCCACCGGCACACCGACCGCGCGGGCCGCGTCGGCGTTGCCGCCCGCGGCGAAGATCCAGTTGCCGACGCGGGTGCGCAGCAGCACCCAGGTGGCGACGGCGACCAGGCCGAGCCACCACAGGATGGTGACCTGGAGGTCGACCGAGCCGACCGTCCAGTGCGAGGCGAACAGGTCGCGGCAGGTCGGGAAGCCCTCCATGTCGCTGATCGACTTGGTCGCGACGGTGCCGCTGATCAGCTTGGTCAGGCCCAGGTTGAGGCCGGTGAGCATCAGGAACGTGCCGAGCGTGATGATGAAGCTCGGCAGTTTGGTGCGCACCAGCATGATCCCGTTGAACGCGCCGAGCGCGAGCGTGACCAGCAGCGAGACGCCCACGCCCACCCAGGTGTTGGCGGTCATCTGGAAGCTGAACATCGACGAGATCAGCGCGGAGCTGGTCACCATCACGCCGGCCGACAGGTCGAACTCGCCGCCGATCATCAGCAGCGCCACCGGCACCGCCATGATGCCGATGGTCGAGGACGCGTAGAGCACCGTGCCCATGCTGGAGGCGCGCAGGAAGGAGTCGGCGACCAGCGAGAAGAACACGAAGACGGCCACCGCGCCGACCACCGAGCCCAGTTCGGGCCGGCCGAGCAGCCGGCGCAGCCCGGAGCGCGGCGCCAGCCGCTCGTCGGCGGAGGAGCCGGAGGGGCCCGAGGGACCGGAGGACAGGATGTCCGCAGTGCTCATCGGGTGCCCCGCTTGGCGTAGGCGAGCAGCTTGTCGGCGTCGTCCTTGGTGACGATCTGCGGGCCGGTCAGCACCGGCTGGCCGCCGCCGAGGGTGTCGTTGTTGTAGCGGTAGAGCCACAGCAGGTCGATCGCCTCGTAGCCCTGGAGGTACGGCTGCTGGTCGACGGCGAAGCCGATGCTGCCGTCCTTGAGCGAGGTGGCGACCTGGGCGTTGAGGTCGAAGGTGTCGACCTCGGCGGAGGAGCCGGCCTGCTGCTTGGACTTGGCGGCGGTGGCGGCGAAGGGCGCGCCGAGCGTCACCACGGCGTCGATGGAGTGGTCGGCCTGGAGCTTCGCCTCGATCGCGGACTGCACGTCGGGCATGTTGGTGCCGTCGACGTAGAGCTTGTCCATGGTGCCGTGGAAGGTCTCCTTGGCGCCGTCGCAGCGCTGTTCGAGGCCGACGTTGCCCTGCTCGTGCAGCACGCACAGCGCGTGCTTGCGGCCGCGCTTGTTCAGCTCGTCGCCGACCGCGTTGCCCGCGACCTTCTCGTCCTGGCCGATGTGGGTGAGCGCGCCGAACTGCTTGGACTGCTCGGCGCCGGAGTTGACGGTGATCACCGGGATGCCGGCCTTCACCGCGCGGGCCACCACGGACCTGAGCGCGTCGGGCTTGGCGAGGGTGACGACCAGCCCGTCCACGTGCTGGTCGATGGCGGCCTGCACCAGCTGCGACTGCTGGTCGCCCTGGTCGCTGTTGGAGTACAGGAACTTGACGTTGTCCTTGGCCGCGGCCTGCTTGGCGCCGCTCTGCACGATGTCCCAGAAGGTGTCGCCGGCCCCGGAGTGGGTGACCATCGCGAACGTCCAGCGCGGGGTGTCGACGGCCGAGCCGTTGGCGTGGGCGAGCTTCTTCGCCCGGTCCTCGGCGCGCTTGCCGCCGGTGGCGCTGCAGCCGGCCAGCGCGGTCGCGGCGAGGAGCGCGGCGAGCAGGCCGGCCGCGAGGCGGGTGGTCCTGGTCCCGCGGGCGGCCCTGCGAGCGGTCCCGCGGGCGGCGGGGCGGCGCCGGGCGGCGGTGCCGCGCGCCCTCCGCGTACGGTCCGTGTGCGCGGGCGCGGTGTGCGCGGTGAGCGCCGCGCCCGTGCCGCCCGCGTGCTCCGTACGGTCCGCGTCCGCGTCCGTCGTACGGTCCGCGTCGCGCGCCGCGCCCGCCGGCGTCGTCCCTCCCGGCGTTACCGCCCTTGCCATCGCCACGAAGCTCTGCCTTTCCCTGCGCTTGCCCATGATGCAACCGGGATGGGGTTGCATCCGTGTGTTGCGTGCGACCATCCCGGCGGCCCCAGTATCCGTCAAGACTCCACGCCTTCCCGACCGCGCTCCCCCGGGCCGCGCCGCCTCGGACCGGGGTGCCCGCCCGGCGACGGACGCCGCGGCCAACGCCCGGTGAATTGTGGGCGTCCCGGCGGTCACGGTAGGGCCGCACGCCTGGGCCGGGCCCCCGCGCCCGGTTAGCGTCGGCGCCGTGACCTCAGCAGATGCCTCCACCGCCGGCCTTGCAGCCGGGACCGGCGTCCCGGACGGTCCGGGCATCCCCGAGGGGCCCGGCGCCCCCGGCGTCCGGGTCGCCCCGGGCGCGCCGCCCGGACCGGGCGTGCGGGGCGCGCTGCCGGCGCCGGTCGTCGCGGTGGCCGGGACCGCCGCGCTCGTCGCGGCCGGCGCGATGTGCTGGAGCGGGCTCAACCACGACGTGCGCTACGTGCTGGGCGGCATGCGGGTGTCGGGCCGCGCCGGCTTCCCCGCCTCGGGGGTGTTCGTGCACCGGCCGCTGGCGTACCGCTGGCTGCTGTCCGGCCTCGACCACCTCACCGGCGGGCCGGTCGCGGTGCGCGAGGCGTGGACGAGGGCGCTGGTGATCGTGCTCACCGTGGCGCTCGCGTGGTGGCTGCGGCGCGGTCTTGGCCGCTTCCTGCCGCGCCGCGAGGCGACCGCGGTGGCCGTCGCGGTGGGCGCGGTGCTGGTCTACGCACCCGCGTGGGACTTCCTGCAGCCGGAGTGGGTCGCGGCGTGGCTCGCGGTGGCCTCGCTCGCGGCGGGCCTGGCACTGCGCCGGACACTCGTCGCCGCGGGCGCGGCCGGCGTCCTCGCCGCGCTCGCGGTGCTGGTGAAGTACACCACCGCGCCGACCGCGCTGCTGCCGCTGGGCGCCCTGGTCGTGCTGGACCGGCGGCGCGGGTGGTGGGCCGCGGCGGCGGCCGCGCTGGCCACGCCGGCCGGGTTCGTCCTGGCGATCGCCGTGCAGCCGCGCGAGTGGCGCTGGTTCAACGAGCTGTCCGCGCTCAACCCGGACACCCCCGTGCAGCAGGGCCTGCACGCCGCGGATCTGCGGCTGCTCGCGCAGACGGTGGGCACCGAGGCGCTGATGAACCCGGCGGTCGCGCTGCTGCCGGCCGCGGTGCTGCTGCTCGCGCGGGGCGCGGCGACGCGCCGGGCGCGCTGGGCGTGGCCGCTGCTGACCGGAGCGGGCGTGGCCGGGGTGCTGGTCGCGCTGGTCGTGCAGGGGCAGTGGTTCCAGTACC
The DNA here is from genome assembly GCA_050613715.1 of Streptomyces sp. IBSBF 3018. Lineage (GTDB taxonomy): Bacteria > Actinomycetota > Actinomycetes > Streptomycetales > Streptomycetaceae > Actinacidiphila. The sequence goes on along the minus strand of JAJSZB010000136.1, from coordinate 11,945 downwards.
ACCTGGCGGCGCTGCCGGTGCTGGGCGCGGCGCTGTGCGGGCTCGCGGCGGCGCGTACGACCCGCGGGGCGCCGCACCGGGTGCCGCCGGTCCTGGTGGCGGCGGCGCTGCTGCTGGGCGTGGCCGTGCCGCTCGCGGCAGCGCGCCCGCTGCCGTGGCGCACCGCGCACGGCACGGCGGCCTACGTGCTGCTGTCGGTGGTGGTGGCCGGGACGCTGGTCGCGGCGTGGCGGGCGGGCGGCGCGAGGCCCGCGGGGGCCGGGAGCGACGCCGGGGCCGCGAGGACCGCGAGGGCCGCGGGGGCCGCGCCCGGAGACGGTCCCGCGGCCGGGGACGCGGACGACGGCCGGACGGACGACGACCGCGCGGACCGCAACCGCGCAGACGGCAACCGCGCGGACCGCGTAGGGGACGCGCGGCGCAGGGTGGCGGCGGGAGCGACGGCGTGGGCGGCCGGGGTCGCCGCGCTGCTGGCCGTCGCGATCCCGGCGTGGCCCACCACGCCGTACTCCTTCGACACCCGGCACGCGGGCTTCACCGCGCTCGAACGGGCCCACGACCGGCGGGACCTCGACCGCTGGCTGGACTCGGTGCGCGACCGGATCGGCCCGGACACCTCGGTGACGTACCTCGCCTTCGGCGACGTCGCCTACCTGCTCGGCAACCCCACGCACTGCCGCTATCCGACGCCGGACTTCCTGCAGCGCACCCGGTACGACCGGGAGATCACCGCTCAGGTCAGCTACCGCGAGGATCTGCGCTGCGTGGCCGACCCGGCGGCGCGGTTCGCGGTGCTGGACACCTCGTGGTTCCCGCTGCCCGCGGTCGCGCCCGAGGTCGCGGACACGATCCGCGCGCACTTCGCCTGCGGCCGGCCGGTCGCCGCGTACCCCCGCTTCCACCTGGTGGTGTGCCCCCGCAGGTGAGGGCGGGGGCACGGGCGTACGGCTGCCGGATCACAGGAGCCGTGGGACGGCCGTCAGGCGGCGAGCAGTTCGAGCGTGTCGATGATGCGCTGGGAGAAGCCCCACTCGTTGTCGTACCAGGCGACGACCTTGATGTGGCGGCCGTCGACGCGGGTCAGCGCCGAGTCGAAGATCGCCGAGGCCGGGTTGCCGGTGATGTCGGAGGAGACCAGCGCGTCCTCGGAGTATTCGAGGACGCCGGCGAGCCTGCCGCCGGCGGCGGTGCGGTACGCGGCCAGCACGTCGTCGCGGCTGACGTCGCGCGCGACCGTCGTGTTCAGCTCCACGACGGAGCCGACCGGGACGGGCACCCGGATCGAGTCGCCGGACAGCTTGCCGTCCAGCTGCGGCAGCACCAGGCCGATCGCCTTGGCCGCGCCGGTCGTGGTCGGCACGATGTTGACGCCGGCGGCGCGGGCCCTGCGGGCGTCGCGGTGCGGACCGTCCTGGAGGTTCTGCTCCTGGGTGTAGGCGTGCACCGTGGTCATGAAGCCGTGCTCGATGCCGGCGAGTTCGTCCAGCACGGAGGCGAGTGGGGCGAGCGCGTTGGTGGTGCAGGAGGCGTTGGAGACGATGGTGTGCGCGGCGGGGTCGTACGCGTCGGTGTTGACGCCGTAGGCGAGCGTCACGTCCGCTCCCGCGGAGGGCGCGCTGACCAGGACCTTGCGCGCGCCTGCGGTGAGGTGCGCGCGGGCCGCCTCGGCGGAGGTGAAGCGGCCGGTCGACTCCAGCACGATGTCGACGCCGAGGTCGGACCAGGGCAGCCCGGCCGGGTCGCGCTCGGCCAGCGCGCGGATGCGGTGGCCGTCCACCACGAGGTCGTCGCCGTCCACGGAGACCGGGCGGCCGAGGCGGCCGGCCGTGGAGTCGAACGCGAGCAGGCGGGCGAGGGCCTGGGGCTCGGTGAGGTCGTTGACGGCGACGATCTCCAGGGTGCTGTCGCGCTCCAGCCAGGCGCGCAGCACGTTGCGGCCGATGCGGCCGAATCCGTTGACGGCGATGCGGGTCATTGCGGGGTCCCCATTCCTCGGGAGCGGCTTCTTCCCTTACGCCACCAGGTTCGCGTGCAGGTCAGCCGGGTGCCGACGGCGAGAGCGCCACGGTTCGCAAGCATCTCGCCATCCGCCCGCCGGGCCGTCTCCCCCCGGGGCCCGTCTCCCCGCCACGCCGTCTCTCCGCCGCGCCGCCGGGCCGGTCTCCCCGCCGCGCCGACCGCCCGCCGCGCCGACCGCCGGTGACCCCGCGGCCGGCGGCCCGCACGCAGCCCCCGCACGTACCCCTCGTACGTGCCCCTCGCGCGTCACATCTCCTGCTCCCACCACCCGCGCGTGTCGACGCCTGCCGCGTCCGCCAGCGCCTCCAGCTCCGCGATCTCCGCCTCGGCGAGCTCGATGTCGCGGGCCCGCACCAGCCCCTCGACGTGGGCCGGCTTCGTGACCCCGATGATCGGGGTGGTCCCCTTGGCGAGGGCCCAGGCGATGGCGACCTCGGCGGCGGACGCGCCGCGGTCCTCGCCGACGGCCCCCATCCGGTCGGTCAGCGCCTGCAGCCGGGGCAGGATCTCGTTGTACGCGGCCGCCCGGTTGCTGCCCTCCGGCAGCGGGTTGCCCGGGTGGTACCTGCCGGTCAGCGCTCCCTGTTCGAGGACCATGTAGGCGAAGAACGGCAGGTCGTGCTCGCGGCAGTAGTCGAGGACGCCCGCGCGCTCGGGGCCGCGGTACAGCAGGCTGAAGTGGTTCTGGACCGCCTCCACGCGGAAGCCGGCCTCGCCGAGGATCTGGTCGGCGAGGGCGATCTCCTTCACGTTGTGGTTCGAGACGCCGACGTGCCTGACCTTGCCGCTCCTCAGCAGCGGGATCAGGGCCGGCGTCCACCGCGCCACGTCGGCGGGATTGTGCATCCAGTACACGTCCACGTAGTCCGTGTTCAGCCGCTCCAGGCTCTGCTCCAGCATGTCCGCGACCGGGTCGTCGCCGTCGCCCGCCATCTGCGGGGTGAACTTGGTCGACAGCTGGTACTCGCCGCGGTCACGGCCCGCCAGCGCCCGGCCGAGGGCCGTCTCCGAACGGCCCACGCCGTACGCCACGGCGGTGTCCCACAGGGTGAAACCGTTTCCCTGCGCCTTCTCGACGACCTCCCGCAGACCGGACTCGCTCAGCCGGCTGCCGAAGTAGCCGTCGCCGGCCTCTCCGCTGTCTCCCCAGGCCCACGTGCCCAACGCCGCCGCCGGCACCGTCAGCGCCTTGCTCGTCATGTCGTACTCCGTTGCTTGTGCGTTGCTCGTTCGTTGCTCGTTCCTGCGACCGTCTCGGGACGGCCGATCTCCAGGAGACCGCGATCGCCGCCACCGGAGAAGGTCGCGTTTGTGGGGGTACAAGCTCGACCCCCTTCGCGCCGTGACCGGCGATTACCATGAGTGGCATGGACCAATCTCCCGGAAACCGCGGCGAGATCCGGGACTTCCTGGCCGGCCGACGCGCCAGGATCACCCCGGCGGAGGTCGGGCTGCCGACCGGCTCCCGCCGCCGGGTCCCCGGGCTGCGCCGCGAGGAGGTCGCCGTCCTCGCCGGCGTGAGCACGGAGTGGTACACGCGGCTGGAGAAGGGCCACATCGGCGGTGTGTCCGAGGACGTCCTCGACGCGGTCGCCCGCGCGCTGCGGCTGGACGAGGACGAGCGCACCTATCTCTTCGACCTGGCCCGCTCGTCGCGGCAGGTGGGCCGTACGCCGTCGCGCCGCAGGGACGTCGAGGCGCCGCCGCGGGTGCGGTGGCTGCTCGACTCCATGACGACGTCCGCGGCGTTCGTCCGCAACGGCCGTACGGACATCGTCGCCGGCAACGCGCTGGCCCGCGCCCTGTTCGCGCCGATGTTCGCCGGCGCCACGGTCGACAGGCGCGGCCGGCCCAACATCGCCCGCTTCACGTTTCTCGACCCCGCGGCGCAGGACTTCTACGTCGACTGGGACGCCGCCTGCGTCGCCACCGCCGCGCTGCTGCGCGCCGAGGTCGCACGCGAGCCCCGCGACCGGGCGCTGCGCGACCTCGTCGGCGAGTTGTCCACGCTCAGCCCCGAGTTCCGCGGCCGGTGGGCCGCGCACGACGTCCTGATCCGCCACGACGGCGTCAAACACCTCCAGCACCCCGAGGTCGGCCACGTGGAACTGGTCTTCCAGTCCCTCGACCTCCCCCTGCCGGGCCGTGCCGTGCACGATCTGATCGTCTACACGGCGGAACCCGGCACGGCGTCCGCGGACCGCCTCACCCTCCTCGCCAGCTGGTCCGCCACCCCGACCCCCCACTGACGCCGGACGTCGCCCGATGAGGGGCGCGGGGAACGGCGCGACCAGCCACCCCCGGCGGCACAGCCGGGGACCAAGCCCAGCGGAGCAGACGCAGGCCTATAGGGGCGCGGGGAACTGCGCGAGCGACCCCCCACCGGCGGCACAGCCGGAGACGAAGCCCAGCGGGGCAGACGCGACCCCGGAAGCGCAAGCTGACAGACGCGGGGGCGTTCCGCGCGGCCGGGGCCGCCCGGCCCCTAGACTCACGCGCGGGCCGACCCCCGTCCGAGGGCGTACGGGACACGCGCCCGCGGCCGTGAAAACCCGACGCCGCGCGTCGCCGTCGCCGCGCCCGTACCCCTGAACCGACGCCGCGCGTCGCCGTCGCCGCGCACGACCCCGCCAGGAGGCAACCCGTGACCGTCCTCGCCGTACCCGGCTCGAAATCCGTGACCGCGAGAGCGCTGTTCCTCGCCGCGGCCGCCGAAGGCGAGACCCTGCTGCGCCGTCCGCTGCTCTCCGACGACACCGACGGCTTCGCCGAGGGCCTGACCCGGCTCGGCTACGCGGTCGACCGCTCCGCCTCCGCCGACGCCTGGCGGATCACCGGCCGCCCGGCCGGCCCCGCGGCCGGCTCCGCCGAGATCCACTGCCGCGACGCCGCGACCGCCGCCCGCTTCCTGCCCGCGCTGGCCGCGGCCGGCCACGGCGTCTACCGCTTCGACGCCTCCGCGCAGATGCGCCGCCGCCCGGTCGCCCCGCTCACGCAGGCGCTGCGCTCGCTGGGCGTCGACCTCACCCACGACGAGGCCGAAGGCCACCTCCCGCTCACCGTCCGGGCCGACGGCATCAAGGGCGGTGCGATCGACCTCGACGCGAGCCTGTCCTCGCAGTTCCTCACCGCGCTGCTGCTCACCGGCCCGCTGACCGCGGAGGGCCTGCGCATCCGCGTCACCGGCATCGTCTCGGTGCCGTACGTGGAGATCACGCTGGCGATGATGCGGCGCTTCGGCGCGCAGGTCACCCGCGACGGCGACGTCTTCGAGGTCGCGCCCGGCGGCTACCGCGCCGCCGACTACGCGGTGGAGCCCGACGCCTCCACGGCGAGCTACTTCTTCGCCGCGGCCGCGCTGACCGGCCGCACCGCCACCGTCCCGGGCCTGGGCACGGACGCCCTCCAGGGCGACCTGCAGTTCGTGGAGGTGCTGCGCGCGATGGGCGCCGAGGTGGCGATCGGCGCGGACGCCACCACCGTCACCGGCACGGGCCGGCTCCGCGGCCTGACCGTCGCCATGCGGGACATCTCCGACACGATGCCCACGCTCGCCGCGATCGCGCCCTTCGCGGACGGCCCGGTCAGGATCGAGGACGTCTACAACACCCGGGTCAAGGAGTGCGACCGGCTGGAGGCGTGCGCGGCGAACCTGCGCGCGCAGGGCGTCCGCGTCGAGACCGGCCGCGACTGGATCGAGATCCACCCCGGCACGCCCGCGCCCGTCGAGATCGCCTGCCACCGCGACCACCGCATCGCCATGAGCTTCGCGGTGGCCGCGCTGCGCACCCCCGGCACGACCTTCGACGACCCGGGCTGCGTGAAGAAGACGTTCCCCGAGTTCCACGAGTTCTTCGCGGGCGTCCGCGAGGAGTGGGGCGTGTAGCCGTAGCGCCGCCCCCGGCCGCCCGCCGCCCGGCTCCGACCCAAGCCCAGGCCCCCAGCCCTGGGCTCCCGGCCGCAACGCCCTACAACGCGTTGTCCAGCACCAGCGTCAGCTCCGCGATCCGCCACCCGCCGCCGGACCGCCGCAGGCCGAACGTGTAGACCCCGGTCGAGAGCAGCTGGACGCCCTCGCCGGTGTTCCTCGTCTGCAGCAGGTACGCCCGCACCTCGGCAGTGGCGGCGTCCGACGCCGTGACCACGACGTTGCCCAGGTGGTGCCGCACCTTTCCGGTCTGGGCCGCGTGCCCGTCACGGACGAAGCCGAGCACCGCCGCGCGCCCGGCGACCGGGCCGAGCGTTCCCCGTCCTGGCATCGTGAAGGTCCAGGTGGTGTCGTCGCTCAGGACCGCTTCCAGCGCGGGCACGTCCATTTCGTCCAGGGCGTGCGCGTAGACCGCCACCACCTGGTGGAGTTCGGCGGTCACGAGGCCGCCGTCAGCACGATCTTGCCCTGGATGTGGCCCCGCGCGGCTCGCGCGTGCGCGGCGGCCGCTTCGGACAGCGGGTAGGTGCTGTCCACCCCGACCTGGAGCCTGCCCTCGTCGAACAGGCGCCCGATCTCCGCGAGTTGGGCGCCGCTGGACCGCACCTGGATGTTCGAGACCGTGACGCCCAGACGTGCCGTCTCCTCCGGGTCGTACTGCGCGAAGAACACCGGGAGCATGGCGCCCCCGCGCCTGAGCACGGTCAGGAAGCGGGCGCTGTCCGGGCCGCCCACGGTGTCGACCACCAGGTCGACGCCGCCGGCCACGTCCTCGGCCCGCGTCGTGGTGTAGTCGATGAACTCGTCGGCGCCGAGCTTGCGCAGGAACTGCTCGTGCCGGCCGGAGGCCACCGCGACGACGTGCGCCCCCTTCCACTTCGCCAGCTGCACCGCGAAGTGGCCCACCCCGCCGGCCGCCCCGTTGACCAGCACGGTCATGCCCGGCGTGATCGGCACCGGCCGGTGCACCTGGCCGGTGAACGGGGACGGCACGTCGTGGCCGAGATCGATCAGGTACTGCCAGGCCGTCAGCACGGCCATCGGCGCCCCGGCCGCCTGCACGTGGTCGACACCGGCCGGCTTGTGCGCCAGGTCGGAGGCCGGCGCGGCCACGTACTCGGCGTACGTCCGGCCGTCGAATCCGGGGAACCGCAGCATGCCGAAGACCTCGTCGCCCACGGCGAACCCCCGCACGTCCGGAGCGACCGCCTCGACCACGCCCGACATGTCCGTTCCGGGGGTCAGGGGGAACTCCAGCGCCGGCCTCATCTCGGCCGGCATGACCTTCATCCCCTCGCGCAGGTACCAGTCCGGCGGATTGACGCCGACCGCGTGCACCCGGACGAGCACCTCGCCCGGGCCGATGACGGGAGCCGGCACCTCCTCGTACCGCAGGACTTCCGGTCCGCCCGCTTCGTGGAACTGGATCGCCTTCATCGAGCCTGTCGCTTTCTCGGGGAAACGTTGCTCCTCCAGTCAAGGTCCGGGGCGGCGGACCCGTCCAAGACCGGTTCGACAAGCCGCTCATTCCGAAACGGCATGGGGGCCGCGCCGTCGTACGCTGCAAGGGTGAACGATCTCGGACAGGACCTGGAGCTGCGGCTCGTGCGCTACTTCACCGCGGTGGCGGCGCACCAGCACTTCGGCCGGGCCGCGGCCGACCTGCACGTGGCCCAGCCGGCGCTGAGCCGCCAGATCCAGCGCCTGGAGAAGTATCTCGGCGCACGGCTGCTGGACCGCACCCCGCAGGGCGCCCGGCTCACCCCGGCCGGCCGGACGTTCCTCCCCCGGGCCCAGGCCCTGCTGCGCGCCGCCCGCCAGGCCGAACTGGCCGTGCGCGAGCAGACCGGGACCGGTCGGATCACCATCGGCTACGTCGAGGATCTGGTGATCACCCCCGCCGTACGGGAACTGCGCCGCCGCCGACCCGGCGCCGAGATCGCCACCCGGCATCTGAGCTGCGGCGACATCGGGGCGCTGACGGACAGGCGGGTCGACGCCCTGATCGCGCGGGCCCCGCTGCCGTTCGCCGACGAGGACGTGTCCGCCACGCCGCTGTACGAGGAGCCCCGGATGCTCGTCGTCCCGCGCGACCACCCCCTGGCCGACCGCGCGTCGGTGACCGTGGAAGAACTGGCCGGCGAAGAGGTGGCGCCGTGCCCGTCCGGCACCGCGGACTGGGCTTCCTACCGGCTCCTCGGGGCCGGGGTGCCGCCGATCGAGAGCTACGAGGACAAGCTCGAACTCGTCGCGAGCGGCACGGCGATCGCCGTGCTGCCGGTCGGCGACCGCCGCAGCTCGCTGCGGACCGGCCTCGTCACCGTCCCGGTCGAGGACGCTCCCCCCAGCAGGGTCGTCCTGGTCAGCCGCAGGGACGACCCGAACCCGATGATCCAGGACCTCCGGCTGACCGCCGAGACCACCCTCACCGCCCCGGCAGCCTGAGCCGACGCGCGCGGCGGGGTCAGACGGTGCCGAAGTCGCCGGACTTGATGCCGGCGACGAAGGCGGCGAACTCGGTGGTGGAGAAGCCGAGGACCGGGCCGTGCGGGTCCTTGCTGTCGCGGACGGGGACCACGCCGCGGGACGCGGCCAGGTTGGCCGCGATCTCGACGCAGGTGCCACCGTTGTTGCTGTACGAGGACTTGAACCAACGGGGGGTCTCGGTCGTCACGGGGTGCCCTTTCGCAACTCGTTGATCATGGCCACGGTGTCTGTGTGTGACAGCGCTTCAGCCTGTAGCTGATGGTATGCCGTCAACAGCGGGAGCACGGACACACTTTCGCGGTCGAGGTGCCCTTGAGCCTGTGATTCGGCGTACCCGATCACGGAACGGTCCGGCAGTGTCAGCAGATTGACGGGCCGGTCGAACGTGCGGCGCTCTCCGATTTCGTACAGTGCGACTTGCAGCAGCGTGTTCGGCATCGCGGCGAACTCGACCAGCCTCGCCAACTGCCCCTCCATGACCGCAGCTCCGCCGACCGGTCGACGGATGCAGCTCTCGTCCAAGGTCATGAACAGCATGGGCGGATGTTCACGCACGAGAGCTGCCTGCCGTTCCGCGAGGAACTCGAGGCGTTCGTCGGCCTGCTCGGGCGTGATGGACCCTCGACGGACGGAGCTGTACGCCAACGCCCGTGCGTACTCCGGGGTCTGCAACAAGCCGGGGATGATCCCGATCTCGAACACCCGGATCTCGACCGCCCGGCCCTCGTGGCGCAGGTATTCAGGGAAGCCCTCCAGCAGCGAGCCGCGCCGCAACTCGTAGAACTCGCGCTCGAACGAGTGCTCCGTGTTGGCCGTGCCGAAGGCGTAGTCGAGCTTGCGCGAAAACCGCAGGGTCGGCGGTTTGCGGGCAGTTTCCACGGCCGAAATGTGCTGGCTCGAACACCCCGCCGCGTTGGCCAGCCCCTCCTGGTTCCATCCGCGGTTCTCCCGCCACGTGCGCACACGGGCGCCGTAAGCAGCGCGCGGGCTGCTCTCGGGTTCCAAGTCCTTGCGATTGACCATAGTTCTCCCCGCCCTCCCTTCCGAACTGACTAGTTGAAGGTGATCTGACACTACGTCACGCTAAGCCTCCTGGGTAGCCGTTTGGCTACGGAGTGGAGTGATGATGGTCACACATATGCTCTTATTGCAGGGTGAACCACCCAGTTCGACTCAAGTGCCGTGTCACTCACGGTGGTTGTCGCTCGGGTCGGCCCAACTGCCGTACGGCTTGCGGCGGTTGGTCGACCTCGTGGGAGCTGGGAGGTGAGGCGGGCAGTGGCCGGCGAACGTCCGTCGGCGGCCGACGAGCCTCCGTCCGTGGTGAAGACGTGGCCGCCGACGCCTCTTTCGGTGGGCAGGGCGCGGCGGTTGCTGGCCGTGCAGCTGGCCGCGTGGGATCTGCGGCAGGTCGTGGACGACGCCGAGCTCGTCGTCTCTGAGCTGGTGACGAACGCGATCGCGCACGCGCATCCGCCGGTCGGGAGGCTGATCGCGACGCGGTTCGAGCGGCTGGCGGACGGGGTGCGGATCGAGGTCCACGACGCCGGCGGGAGCAAGCCGCAGCCTCGTAGGGCCTCGGCCGAGGAGGAGTCCGGGCGCGGCCTGGAGCTGGTCGACGCACTGACCGGAGGGGCGTGGGGGGTCAGCGACCGGGACGGGCCGGGGAAGTTGGTGTGGGCGGTGTGCACGGTGAGTCGGAGCGAGGTGGGGCCGTGAAGCGCTCCGACGACGGGCACGGTCCCGGACCGGCCGTGCCGTCCATGCCTCCCGAGCCGTCCGCCCGCACCTGGACCGTCTCGACCACCAGCGGTGAGGTCGTCCGCGGCTACCTGCCCTGGTGGGCCGAGGACGACCCGAGCAGGACCGGGGTACGGCCGGACCGGCTGCACCTCCATCTGGCCGGCATCGTCCACCAGGCCAACCGCGGCGGCCTGCTCGTCCCGGTGGCCGCGGGGGCCGACCCGGCGCAGGTCTCGGGCGTGCTCGTCGTCACCATCGACTGCATCCCCTTCACCGAGGCCGGCGATCCCGACCTGCCGGTGGTCAACGTCCAGGTCGTGGACGACTGGTGGATCAGGGGCCTGGACCCGGCGGGCGTGACCGATCTGGGGCAGCGGTTACGGGCCCTGGGCGACCGGCTGACCGGCACGGTCGCGCCGGAGCTGGCCGCCGCCCGCGCGGACTGGGCGGAGCGCCACGGCGTCGGCGTGCCGCCGGGGTGAGCTTCGCGGCGGCCGCCGCGTCTACGCTGGTCACCGTGCCGCCCTCCCGCCTGCATCGCGTCGCCGTCCTCGTGCTGGAGGGCGCCAAGCCGCTCGACGTGGGGATTCCCGCGCAGGTGTTCACGACCCGGGCGAGCATGCCGTACGAGGTGCGGGTGTGCGGTGCGGCGCCGGGCCTGGTGACCGGCGGCGACGGCCTGTCGTACCACGTCGCGGACGGCCTCGACGCGCTCGCCTGGGCAGACATCGTCTTCATCCCCGGCTACCGCTTCCCCGACCGCGAGGACCCGCCGCCTGCCGTGGTCGCCGCGCTGGTGGCCGCGCGGGACCGGGGGGCGCGGCTCGCGGCGATCTCCACGGGGGCGTTCGCGCTCGCCGCGACCGGGCTGCTGGACGGGCGCCGCGCGACCACGCACTGGCACTACACGCGGGCGCTCGCGGCCAGGCACCCGCGGGTTCGGGTGGACGAGAACGTGCTGTTCGTGGACGAGGGCGACGTGCTCACGTCGGCGGGGGCGGCCTCGGGCATCGACCTGTGCCTGCACATCCTGCGGGGCGACGTGGGGGTGGCCGCGTCCAACCACGCGGCGCGGCGGCTGGTCGCGGCGCCGTACCGCAGCGGTGGGCAGGCGCAGTACGTGCCGCGCAGCGTGCCGGAGCCGCTGGGGGAACGCTTCGCGGCGACCCGCGAGTGGGCGCTGCGCCACCTCGGCGAGCACCTCACGCTCGGCGTGCTCGCGCGGCACGCGGCGGTGTCGCCGCGGACCTTCTCCCGGCGGTTCGTGGAGGACACCGGCTACACGCCGATGCAGTGGGTGATGCGGGCGCGCATCGACATGGCGCGGGAGCTGCTGGAGCGCTCCGCGCGGAGCGTGGAGCAGATCGCGGCGGATGTGGGACTCGGCACGGGCACGAACCTCCGCTTGCACTTCCAGCGGATTCTGGGGACGACCCCGACGGACTACCGCCGCACCTTCGCCCCCGGCACAACCCCCTGACACAGCGCCAGCCCCGCGGGGCTCCGGCCCCCGGCTGCGCCGCTGTGGGTGGCTGGTCGCGCCGTTCCCCGCGCCCCTATAGGCCTGCGTCTGCCCCGCTGGGCTTCGTCTCCCGGCTGCCGCGCCGGTGCTGGTTGCTCGCGCCGTTCCCCGCGCCCCTTCGGGGCTGCGTCTGCCCCGCAGGACTCCGGCCCCCGGCTGCGCCGGCTGGGGGGCTGCCGGCGGTCAGAAGCGGATCGGGAGGGCGCGGGGGCCTCGCATCAGGAGGGCGGTGCGGTAGGCGGGGAC
>JAJSZB010000135.1:0-16423 GCA_050613715.1 Streptomyces sp. IBSBF 3018 | reverse complement strand
CCGCCCCCGAGGGCTACGCGCCCGCCGACCTGCGGTCCGCCTACGCGCTGCCCGCCGACGGCGGCGACGGCACGACGATCGCCGTCGTCGACGCCTACGACAACCCCGACGCCGAGTCCGACCTCGCGGTCTACCGCGCCCAGTACGGGCTGCCCGCCTGCACCACCGACAACGGCTGCTTCCGCAAGACCGACCAGCGCGGCGGCGCGGGCTACCCCGGCGCCGACGACGGCTGGGCCTCGGAGATCTCGCTCGACCTCGACATGGTCTCCGCCGTCGCTCCGCGGGCCCACATCCTGCTGGTCGAGGCCGACTCCTCGCTCTCCGAGGACCTCGGCGTCGCGGAGAACACCGCGGTCGCCCTCGGCGCCCGGTACGTCTCCAACTCCTGGGGCGGCTACGGCGACAGCACCGACGACCTGACCTACGACCAGGCGTACTTCGACCACCCCGGCACCGCGGTGGTGTTCAGCTCCGGCGACGGCGGCTACGGCGTCAGCTACCCGGCCTCCTCGCCGTACGTGACCGCGGTCGGCGGCACCTCGCTGACCCGCGACGGCAGCGCCCGCGGCTGGGGCGAGTCGGTGTGGAACGGCATCACCGACGGCGCCGACGGCCCGCACTGGGGCGCCACCGGCTCCGGCTGCTCGGCCGTCGAGCCCAAGCCCGCCTTCCAGTCCGCCGTCGACTGCGCCGGCCGCTCGGTCGCCGACGTCAGCGCCGTGGCCGACCCGGCCACCGGCGTCGCGGTCTACAACTCGTACTCCGACGCCGGCTGGAACGTCTACGGCGGCACCAGCGCCTCCGCGCCGATCATCGCCGGCGTCTACGCCCTGGCCGGCGCACCCGTCGCCGGCACGTACCCGGCCTCCTACCCGTACCAGCAGCCCGGCGCGCTCAACGACGTCACCCGCGGCGACGACGCCAGCTGCGCCGACGCCTCGCTCTGCGGTTACGGCACCACGCCCGACTGCACCCCCGCGTACACCTGCCAGGCCCAGCCCGGTTACGACGGGCCCACCGGCCTCGGCACGCCGAACGGCGTCGCCGGCTTCAAACCCGGCCCGCACGGCGCGCTGTCCGGCGCCGTCACCGACGCCGCGACGAAGGCCCCGGTGCCCGGCGCGACCGTGGCGCTCGGCGACTACCGCGCCACCACGGACGCCCAGGGCCGCTACCGCCTCGACGTGCCGGCCGGCTCCTATCCGCTCACCGTCAGCGCCTTCGGCTACGCCGACGACGACGCCGGCACCGTGACCGTCGCCGACGGCGCCGCGCTGACCAGGAACGCCGCGCTGACCGCGGTGCCCACGCAGACCCTGTCCGGCACCGTCCGCGACGGCGGCGGCCACGGCTGGGGGCTGTACGCGAGGATCACCCTCGACGGCGTGCCCGGCGCGGTCTTCACCGACCCCGCCACCGGCCGCTACACGGTGAAGGTCCCGGCCGGCCGCAGTTACACCCTGCACGCCACCGCCCTGTACGCCGGCTACACCACCGCGTCCGCCACCGTCGACGTCGGTTCCGGCCCGCGCACCGCCGACTTCTCCCTGCCGCCGGCCGGAACCGGCGTGCTGCCGCCCGGTTACGCCATGACGTACCACGGCGGCGGCCTGGAGCCCTTCGCCGCCGCCGCGACACCGACCGGCTGGACGGTGAAGAACAACACCGCGGCAGGCGGCTGGCAGTTCGACGACCCGCTCAACCGCGGCAACCAGACCGGCGGTTCGGGACGCTTCGCCGAGGTCGACGACTTCGCCCTCGGCTGGGGCGCCGCCGACACCGAACTCATCAGCCCCGCCTACGACTTCAGCGCCGAACAGCAGCCCGAGCTGCAGTTCGACACCGCGCTGCCGCCGCTCTACCGACTGGGCGACCTGACCGCATCGGTCGACGCCAGCACCGACGGCGGAGCCACCTGGACCACCCTGTGGCAGCACACCGACGTCGTCGGCGGACCCGCCCACGAGACCGTCCCGCTCACCGACTACGCCGGCCGGTCCTCGGTACGGCTGCGCTTCCACTTCACCGGCTCCCTCACCGGGATCTGGCAGATCGACGACGTCGCCGTCGGCACCCCGCGCCTGGTCACCGAGCGCGGCGGCATGCTCGTCGGCCAGGTCACCGACGCCAACACCGGGGCCGGCGTGCTCGGCGCCACCGTGGCCCCGGTCGCGGCGCCCGCCGACTCCGGCCGCGCCGTCGCCACCCCCGACGACCCGGCCACCGGCGACGGCCTCTACTGGCTGTTCACCGGCAGCACCGGCAAGCAGCAAGTGACCGCCGGACTGCCCGACTTCGGATACCCGCAGACCACGCAGAAGACCGACGTGCGGCAAGGCGCCGTCACCCGCGCCGACTTCGCCCTTCACCCGGCCCAACTGCGTTACAGCGTCTCCTCGGTGGCGGCGAACGTGCCCTGGGGCGACAGCCGCACCGTGCAGGTGAAGGTGAGGAACACCGGCGGCTCGCCGGCCACGTTCTCGCTCGGCGAGCAGGACCTCGGCGGGCCCGCGCCGTCCGGCGGCGCGCCCGCGGTGCACCACGCGTCCTCGGCGATCACCCCCCGCACCCTCCAGGACGCGGGCACGGCGTCCTCGGCGCCCACGGGATCGGCCGCGTCCCCCACGACCGGTGCGACCGCGGCCGGTTCGGGCACCGCGGCCGACGGCGGCACCTGGCAGCCGCTCGCCGACCTCCCCGCGCCCGTCTACGGCGGCCTCGCCGCCACCGGCTCCGACGGCACCCTCTACGCCGGCTTCGGCGAGGAGCCCGGCGGCGTGTGGAGCAAGGCGTTCTCCTCCTACGACCCGGCCACCGGCGGCTGGCACGCCCTCACCGGGCCCACCACCACCCGCTTCTCCCCGGCCTACGGCGTCATCCGCGGCAAGCTCTACGTCACCGCGGGCCGGGACGCCTCCGGCACGCCCATCGCCGGCGGCGAGGTCTACGACCCGGCGACCGACAGCTGGTCGCAGATCGCCGACCTGCCCACCCCGTACGGCGGCTCCGGCTTCGCGGCGGCCGGGGACAAGCTCTATGTGATCGGCGGCTGCGACCTGTTCAACTGCGGCTTCAACACCGTCGAGGTGTACGACCCGGCGACCGACAGCTGGTCGGCCGGCGCGCCGTACCCCGAGCCCATCGGGTTCCCGGTGTGCGGCACGGTCGACGACGAGGTCGTGTGCACCGGCGGCGTCTACCAGCCCAACGGCGCGGAGGAGAAGGACACCACCCACACCTACGTCCTCGACCCGCACACCGGCGCCTGGCGTCGCGTCGCCGACGCCCCGACCGACGTGTGGGGCGCCACCGGTACCGCGGCCGACGGCGAACTCCTGGTCGCCGGCGGCTTCCAGGTCAGCGCGGGCGGCGTCACCGACGCGGCGCACGCCTACGACCCGGGCACCGACACCTGGCGCACGCTGCCGAGCCTGCCGCAGCCGGTCATGGAGGCCGCGTCGGCGCCCGGCTGGTACGCCCTCGGCGGCATCGGAGCCACCGGAGGACCGCGGGCCACCGCGCTGAAACTGCCCGGCTACGACCACGCCCACGGTGACGTGCCGTGGCTGACCGCGTCCACGAAGAAGGTCACGGTCGCGGCGGGCGGCACGGTCACCGTCCGACTCACCCTGGACGCCGGGGCGTTGACGTCCGCGGACGCCGGCAGCCACCGGGCCGCGCTGATCGTGGACAGCGACACCCCCTACGGCTCGCCGTCGCTGCCGGTCACCATGACGGTCGTGCCGCCGGCCGGCTGGGGACTGCTCACCGGCACGGTCACCGGCCGCCCGGACGACGGCGGCGCGCCCGCGCCGCTGCCCGGAGCGGTGGTCGAAGTCGACACCAGGAACGGCGACTTCACCCTCGCCACCGGCGCCGACGGACGCTACTCGCTGTGGCTGCCGGCCAAGGACAACCCCGTCACCGTCATCGTGGCCGCGACCGGCTACCGGCCGGCCACCGGCACCGTCCGCATCGTCAAGGAGGGAACGGTGAGCGCGGACTTCGCCCTCAGCCACCTGTGAGGCCCTGACCGCCGAGCGGGTGGGCGGGCGCCACGGGTGAGACTCCCGTGTGCGGGGCCATCTCCCGCGCACGGGAGGGCCGGTCGACCTCGGGCGAGGTCGACCGGCCCGCATCCGTGCCCCGATCCGCCAGCACGGAGGCCCCGTTGACGGGCCGTCAGGACTCCGGGCGCGCCACCGTCACGACTCCGGGCGCCACCAGCCGCGGCTGGCCGCCAGCACACCGGCCTGGAAGCGGCTCGCCGCGCCCAGCCGGGTGAGCAGCGTCTGCACCCGGCGCTGCACCGTGCGGTGCCCGATGCCCAGTTGGCGGGCGATCGTCTCGTCCGGCATGCCCATCGCCAGCATCGAGATGATCCGCCGCTCCTCCTCGCTGACGAACTCGTTGCCGCCCACCGCCGCCGACTGCCCCGGCATGTACGGCTGGGCCTGGGCCCACAGCGACTCGAAGAGCGTGCACAGCGCGTCCAGCAGCGCCGAGGGGTGCACCAGGATGCACGAGTCCAGCACCTGCGGGGTGGCCAGCAGCGGGATCAGCGCGGCCTGGTCGTCGGCGATGATCAGCTTCATCGGCGCCTCGGGCAGGAAGCGGACCTCCTCGCCCGCCGCGATGTCCAGCTCCACCCGCTCCATCGCACCGGGCACGTTCAGCGCGTCACGCGCGTGGATGAAACGGCTGCGCACCTCCCGACCGGCCACCACCGCGGCGGAGTTGACCCGGGCGCCGTCGCGCGCCTCGGCGTACGGCGGCGCGTCGATGCCGCGGATCTCCTTCTCCGCCCTGTTGAACAGCTGCTGCCCGCACCGGGCCACCCCGTCCCGGCCGGTGATCACCTCCACGAGCGAGGCCGCGTGGCGGTCCCGGCGCGCGTCGTGGTGGCGCTCGGCCAGCCGGTCGGTCATGGCCCGCACCCGCTGGATGTCACGCTCCCGCGCCAGCAGCAGCACCTCCAGCGCGTGGCCCGGCGGCAGCGCGGTGTAGCGGACCGGGCTGCCGGGCAGCCGCGAGACCAGTCCGCCGTCCTCCAGCAGGACCAGCGCGTCCGCCGCCACGTCGGGCTCGATCCCGGTCCTGCGGGCCAACTCCGCCAGGGGCAGCGGCAGGTTGTCGATCAGGGCGAAATACAGCGCCTCGGCGGGCTGGTCGAGACCGAGAACCTCCAGCAACGTCGCCACCTCCGGCTCCACGGGCCTCCACGGTTCGGGCGGTTGAACACGATACCTTCATGGGAGCGCTCCAATTCGATCACGGAACCGGCGGCGTCCGTCAGGCGGGGGCTGCCTCCTCGCGTTCCAGCGCACGGGTGAGTGCGGCCAGTCCCGCGTCGATCCCGGTGGTGTCACCGCTGGTCAGCCAGTGGATCAGGAAGCCGCGCAGCACCGCGAGGATCATCTGCGCGACCTCCAGGCGGCGCTGCTCCGGCCAGTCCTGCGGGCACAGCGACAGCAGCGTCGGCAGGTACTGCTCGGACGCGTCGCGCACCAGGTCTCCATAGCGCGCCGGGTCGTACAGCGCCAGCCCGATCGCCTGGTCCAGCACCCGCAGGCCGGTGCCGGCGTCCATCAGCACCGCCCAGATCGCCCGCACCCGCCCGGCCAGTCCCGCCGGCGGCCCGCCCGCGCCGGGCGGCGGCGGGTCGCCGAACGCGGCGGCCATCGCGTTGTCGATCCGCCGGGCGCGCAGCCGCAGCGTCGCCTGCCGCAGCAGGTCCTCGGTGCCGTCGAAGTGGTAGAGCAGCACCTTGTGCGTGGTCCCGGCGGCGCGCGCGGCCCGGCGCAGCGAGAACCCCACCAGCCCGTTCGCGGCGAGGTCGTCACTGACCCGCTCCAGCAGCTCCCGCCGCCGCGCCTCGCCCCGCGGCGAACGCGTCGACCTCCGATACGCCGGCCGCGCGGCGCCGGTGTCCGCGGGGTCCGCGGCGTCCACGGCGTCCGTGAGGTTCGCGGCGTCCGCGGCGTCCGGGGCCTGTGTGGTCCCGCCGCCCTCCGTGGCGTCCGGGCCGGGCCCGGGGGAGTCGTCCCCGCGGCCGCCCGTCATCGCGCGCAGCCCGCGGACCGTGCGCCGGGCGCCCCGGCCGGCATCGTCGGTGTCTCGTTCATCAGGCCCGATGATGCCAGGAAGACGCCCCAGCGCACCGCGAACCGAGCCGATCCCCGGGCCGTGCGCACCGCGCCGCCCGCGCGAGCCGCCGCCCCGAGCGCCGCGCGCACCTCGTGGGGGCGCTGGCGGTGAAGTGAGCCAGGTGGTTCACTTCAGACAGGCGGTTCCGGGTCCGAGCGGGCCGGGGGTCGCGGGGGACGCGGGTGTGCCGCGTCGTCCGGGGTGGGTCGAGGAGGGCGCGTATGGAACGCACGGTCGAGCTGTCGGCGGGGACGATCGCGTACGGCGACACGGGCGGCGACGGTCCGCCGGTGGTGATGCTGCACGGACTGATGATGGACGGCTCGCTGTGGGACGCCCCGGCCGCCGAACTGTCGTCCGCCTACCGCTGTCTGACGCCGACGCTGCCCCTGGGCGCACACCGCGCGGCGATGCGCCCGGACGCGGACCTGTCGCTGCCCGGCGTCGCCCGGCTCGTCGCCGAGTTCCTGGAACGGCTGGACCTCTCCGACGTCACGCTCGTCGGCAACGACACCGGCGGCGCGGTGGTCCAGGCGGTGGTCGCCGAGGGACTCGCCGACCGGGTGGGCCGGATCGTGCTCGCCTCCTGCGAGGCGTTCGACAACATCCCGCCCGGCCTCACCGGCCGGACGCTCGCCCTCGCCGGCAGGCTGTCGCCCGGCGCGTTCGGACTGTTCATGCAGCAGATGCGGCTGCGGCCGGTGCGCCGGCTGCCGATCGCCTTCGGCCGGCTCACCCGGGTCGGGGACGAGGCGACGGCGCACTGGATGCGGCCGGTGCTGACGCAGCCGGAGATCCGCCGCGACACCGTGCGGATGCTGCGGGCCGTCCTCGGCGACCGGCAGGCCCTGGTCCGCGCCGCCGAGAAGCTGCCGTCCTTCGACCGGCCGGCCCTCGTGGTCTGGGCGGACCGCGACCGTGTCATGCCGCCGGAGCACGGCCGCCGGCTGGCCGAACTCCTGCCGCGGGGACGGCTGGTCGAGATCCCCTACGACCGCACACTGCTCGCGCTGGACCGTCCGCTCGAACTCGCCGCCGCCATCAGCGACTTCGCGTCCGATCCGGCCTCGGTGTAGCGCGGGGCGGGCAGTTCGCGTACCCGTCGCTGGGACGTCGCCGCACGCGCGCGGCGGGGGCCCGGACGGCGTGAGCCCCGGACGGCGTGAGCGGGCGGCCTTCGCCGACGGGGCGTCAGGCGGCGGCGGTTGCCGCCTTCGCCTCGCGCACATCGCGCAACGCGCCCGCCCATGCCGTCACTTGATCCAGCATGTCGCGCACGGAGGCGTCGAGGCCCTCTCCCGCGACGAAGCCGCCGGTCGCGAACGAGGGGATCAGCGGCACGGCCGGCTGCGCGCGGACCGTGGCCACCTGGAGTTCGGCGAGGACCAGTCGCAGCGCCTCGGCGGCGCGCACGCCCGCCGCCCAGCCGCCGTAGCTGACGATGCCGGCGGCCTTGTCGTTCCACTCCCGGTAGACGTAGTCCAGCGCGTTCTTGAGCGCGCCCGGGTAGGAGTGGTTGTACTCCGGGACGAGGAAGACGAAGCCGTCGAGGCCGTCGACCACCCGGGACCAGTCGCGGGTGTGCGGGTGCGCGTACTGCTGGAGGTTCGGGTTGCCGCCCTCGTCGAGGTTGCCCAGACCGTGGTCGGCGAGGTCGACCAGCTCGTAGTCGGCGCCGCCGTGGGCGCGTGCGGTGTCGAGCAGCCACGCGGCGATCTGGTCGCCGCGGCGGCCGGGCCGGGTGCTGCCGAGGATGATGCCGATGCGCAGGGCCATGGTGCCCCTTCCGTAGGAGTTGTCGCGTCAACTCTAGGTCGGAGTGAGTTGAAGTGACAACTTCGCAGGTCGCGCTAGACTTCCCGGCATGGTGGAGACCCGTGGGCTGGAGCCCGAGGAGTGGGAGCTCTGGGATTCCTGGATGCGCGCGCAGCGGCTGCTGGTCAGGGAGCTGGAGCGCGGCCTGCAACGCGACTGCGGCATCTCGAAGGCCGAGTTCAGCGTGATGGTGACGCTCCTGCGGGCGCCGCGCGACGGGATGCGCGTGGGCGAGCTGGCCGAGTCGCTCGACTGGGACAAGAGCCGGGTCTCCCACCAGCTGACGCGCATGGAGAGGCGCGGCTTCGTGGAGCGGACCGAGTACGGCGCCGACGGCCGCCGCGCGGGCGTCGGCCTCACCGTGGAGGGCCGCGAGGCCGCGCGCAGCGCGCTGCTCGTGCACGGCGGCAACATCCGCCGGCACTTCCTCGACGCCCTCACGCCCGAGCAGACCGCGGTCCTGCGGGCGTGGAGCGATCAGACGGCCGCGCGCATCGACCCGGACTGAGGCGCGCCCGCGCGCGGGGGCGGGGTCAGACCTTACCGTCGACCCCGCCGGGCTGCACGTGAAGGGCCCGCCCGCGCGGGCACGTCTCAGGCCGGCGTCGGCGGCCGGGCGGGGGAGCGGCGCCGGGCCACGGCGCGGGCCACGCGGGACTCCAGGGCCGCCCGGCACCCGGGCCACTCCGCGGCGACGACCGAGAAGATCGCGGAATCGCGCAGACCGCCGTCCTCGCCGGGGGCCCAGGACCGCGACCAGTTGCGCAGCACGCCCTCGAAGCGGGCGCCGACCGCCTCGATCGCGGCTCGCGAACGGGCGTTGCGCGCATCGGTCTTGAGGTCGACCCGGGCCACCCCCCACTCCTCGAAGGCGTGCCGGAAGAGCAGCAGCTTCGCCTCCGAGTTGACGCCCGTGCCCTGCGCGGACCCGGCCAGCCAGGTGAAGCCGACCTCGACCGCGCACAGGCCCTCGCCGTCCGGCCACGGCCGCGGGTCCCAGAACGACGTCGCGCCGACCGCGCGGCCCGTCTCCTTCGACACCTGTGCGTACGGGATCAGACGACCCGCGGCCGCGCGTCCGAGCTGCGCGTCGACGTACCCGCCGACCTCGGCCGCGGTGGGCACCCAGGTGAAGCCGTACGACGCGCGGTCCTCCTCCGCGGCGACCGCCAGGTCCGCGGCGTGCCGGTGCCCGAGGGGCTCCAGCCGCACCAGCGTCCCGTCCAGCGCCGGCGCCTCGAACCTCGCGCCCGTGCCGCTGCCTGCCGCTGTGCCGGTGCGCGTCACCTTGCCTGTGTCCGTGCGGCCGGCGCCTGTCCCCGCGCTCGCGCCCGTGCCGGCGCCCGTCCCCGTGCTCGTCCCCATCCGCGTCGCGCCTTCCCGCCGAACGTCCTCACCGCGCGCCCGCGCGCACAACCCTGCCGGGCGCAGATCCTCGCAGTCCACGGGCCGCCGTGTCGTGCGGATTTCCGCCGCGTCCGCGGACGCCCCGGCCGACCGGCGGGCGTACGCGTCCGGCTCACAGGCCGTACGCCTCCAGCGCGTTGCTGCGGCCGACCATGGTGATGACGCGGCGTGCGTCGGCCGCCGACCAGTCACCGGAGGCCACCCAGGAGCCGACCGCCTCGACGGTGGCACGACGCCACAACGCCGCGCCCAGATAGTGGAGTTCGGGCGGCCCCCAGGCATCGGAGGAGAACAGCAGACGGCCGAACGGCGCGAGTTCCATGGACTCGGCGACCACCGCGGCGGCACGCGCGCCGACGTGGTTCAGCGCGAGGCCCACATCGCAGTACACCCGGTCGAACGCCTGGGCCAGATAACCCGCTTCGCGGTGGTACGGATAGCAGTGCAGCAGCATCACCGGCACTGCGGCGACCGCGGGCTGCCGCAACAGACCGGTCAGCAGGAGCGGGCTGACGCGGTGCAGGTCCAGGTCGCGGTCGCCGAAACCGGTGTGGATCTGCACCGGAAGACCGAGCCGCACCCCGCAGTGGACGCCGAAGCGCAGCAGCACCGGGTCCGTGAGCCGCGGCCGGCCCGGCGCCCGTGCCGACTCCGCCAGCCACCTGGCCGCGGCCCGGCGCACCGCGTCGGCGTCCGGCTCGCTCCAGTCCAGGTCGAAGCCCGCGCGGTAGGCCACCACCGTCTTCACGCCCACCGCGCCGCGCACCACCGCCTCGCCCAGCAGGTCGCGGTAGGCGTCGGCGTACCCGCGCCCGTCCGTCGCCCCCTGCCCGGCCAGCGCCGCGGCCACCTCCTCCGCGACCGCCTCCAACCGCACCACCTCGTACGCCGTGCCGCCCGCGATCCGGGCCAACTCGCCCGGCGACAGCAGCCGTTCGGCCGCATGACCGGCGTCGGCGATCCAGTGGGCGACCCCGGCCGCGGGCAGCAGCCGCGCCGCCACCTCGTCGTCGCCCAGCGCCGCGCGCCTCGCCCAGTAGTCCTCGGCGGGCGCGTGCACGGGCAGGTCGAGCAGCGGCGCGCACCAGCGCCGCACGGCGAAGCCGAGTTGGGTGTCGAACGCCGTGGTGCCGGACGGAATCCGGTCCGTGGAGCCCTCGTTGAGCGACTCCTCGAACTCCGCACGCCCCAGCGGCCCGCGGAACGCACCGTGCACATGGTGGTCCACCAGCCGCAACCCGGCGGTGAACTCGGCCAGTTGCGCGACCGCGGCGGCCCCGGCGTTCACGAGGTCCACGCGAAGCGGAAGCGGTCCGCCAGGGCGGGCACCGGCAGTTCGCCGTAGGTGGTCTGCTCGTGGCGCCGAACCGCGAGCGTCGCGTCGAGGATGTCGTCGCCGACGATGTCCCGGGCGAGCGCGGAGGCGGCGAGGGCGTCGAGGGCCGCGCCCTGATCGACGGGCAGGCGCACCGCCGCGGGCTCGGCGGAGGGATCCACCCGTACCTCCGGGGGGAGTTCGGCGCCGCGGGCGACGCCGCGCGCCGCGAGGCCGAGAACCGCGGCGGTCGCGAGGTAGACGTTCGCCGCCGGATCGCCGCACTTGACCTCGACGTTGGCGCCGTGCGGATTGCCGCGCGTCGCGGCGAGCAGGCGCACCGCGGCCTCGCGGTTCTCCAGCCCCCAGCACGCGTAGGCGCCCGCCCACGAACCGGGGACGAGGCGCGCGGAGGAGAGCACCGAGCCGGCGAGGAGCGCCAGGGCCTCCGGCAGTCCCGCCACGACGCCGCCGAGCATCGCCGCGCCCTCCTCCGTCAGCCCGTGCGGGCCCTTCCCGCCGGACAGCAGCGGCACGCCCGCGCGCGCCAACGACAGGTGCACATGCGCGCCGTTGCCCGCGCCGCCGCCGAACGGCAGCGGCGAGAACGACACCAGCAGACCGTGCGCGCGCACCACCCGCCCGATCACCAGCCGCGCCAGCACCACCCGGTCGGCCGACTCCAGCGGCGCGGACGGCGACAGCGACACCTCGAACTGCCCGGTGCCGAACTCCGCGTGCACCTGCTCGACCGGGACGCCGGCCTCCTCCAGCGCGTCGGTCAACTCCGCGGTGAAGTCGCCGTGTTCGAGCAGCGAGCCGAGCCCGTACGGCTGCCAGCGGCGCTCCGGCAGCGGCTCTCCCGCGGCGTCGGTGAGGGTGAACTCCAGCTCGTGGCCCACCGTCGCGGTCAGCCCGTCCGCCTCGACCGACGCCTGCACCCGGCGCAGCCGCCCGCGCGCACAGCCCGGCGACGCCGCGCCGTCCTGGTCGAACACCTCGGCCGGCGCCCACGCGTACCCGTCGCCGAGCGGGCGGGCCGCCGCGAGGTCCGCGCGCAGCCGCAGATCGCCGACGACGCCCAGGCGCTCGGTGAACGCGATCGTGTTGTCGATGCAGAAGCAGCCCCAGGTCGGGGAGGCGCCCATGCCCGAGCGGTGGAACTCCCCGACCCGCCGCAGCGGCACCGACTTCGCCCGCGCCACGCCGCCCATGTCCACCACCGACCCGACCAGCACCCGCACACCCTCGGCGCTCAACTCCGCCTGATACTGCGCCACATCGGCGTCGGACAGCAGGGGCAGCGACTCGCTGAGCGGCACGGGAACCTCCACGGCGGGCGGACCAAGGACGCGGGGGCGGTGCGGCGCGGCGCCCGGACCCGTCCGCGGGCCGGACCTCGCCCGACCGCCACCACGCTACCGCCGCGGCCCACCGCTCCCGCCGTCCCACGCGCACCCCGCGTGTACGCGTCGCCGCACCCCGCGCCCCCGGAGCCGGCGGGCGTTCAGTAGCCGCGGCGCAGCGACGTGATGCGGGCCTCGTCCTTGCGGCGGGCCCGGCGGGCCCGCTCCTCGCCCAGCTCGGCGACCGCCTGGTGCAGCGCGTCGAGGACCGTCCCGACCTGGGGGCCGAGCACGTCCGGCGGCTCGGGCTGCACCACACCGGTGCCGACCGCGCAGGCCAGCGCGACGAGCAGCGGCTCGTCGGCCGACCAGCGGTGGGCGGCGCGGCGGCGGTCCGGCGAGTCGGCCAGCACGACGCGCCCGGGAGTGAGCAGCCCCCAGCGCCTTCGCCGCTCGCGGGTCAGCCGCCCCTCCGCCTCGAACGCGTCGAGATACGCGCCGGTCAGATCACGGCCCCGGCGCCACAGCCAGTCCTCGACGGTCTCGGGCCCGCCCCGCGAACCGGAGGCGAGCGCCGCCGCGGCCTCGCCGAGCAGCCGGTCACCCGCCCAGCCTCCGCTGCTCATGCCCTCCGGACCGCCCGCGCCACCTGCGCCGCCCGCGTCCTCGGCCGTACCTCCGCCCAGGGCGCCCCCGCCCACCGTCCGCGACACGATCCGGTCGCCTTCGAGCACCGCGGCGTCCAGCTTCAGCAGGTCGACCAGCTCCGCCGCCGCGAGCCCGAGCGACAGGTCGCCGCGCTCCACCGACCGGGCGGACGGCAGATCCAGTGTGATCGTCAGAAGATCCCGAGCGGTGGTCATGAGCGGTGCTCCCCGGAAGACGCCACGGCCGGCCGGTCCGGCACCCCCGCCGCCCGGCCACCCGCCCATTATCCCTCGCGTCGATCATCGCGCCCGCCCGTTCCGCGGCGGCGCCCCCGCAGCCCCTGCCCGCACCTCGCCACCGCGCGGCGCGGGTGTGGCGAGGGCGGGGGCGATCGTCGGCACAGTGGTGACACGTGGGGCCCGTGTTGATTGAATGCCGCACGCGTGCAGCAAGCGCTTACTCGACCTGGATCTGGAACTGGAAACCCACCCCTCGGAGGGTCGCCGTGCCGATACCCCGCCGCACCCTGCTCACCGCCCTGCCCGCCGCCGCCCTACCCGTCCTCGCGCTCGGGAGCGCCGCCCCCGCGGGCGCCGGCACCGGGCCCGGAGCGGACGCCCCGCACGCCGGCGGCCTCCCGCACGCCGCCGGCGATCCCTACGCCGCGGTGATCGCGAACACCACCGGCCTCCTCGCCGGGACCGACGCCTCCAACGCCCTGCCCGCGACCGCCGCCAGACTCGCCGCCATCGAGGCCACCGCCCGCTCCCGGCTCGCCGCCATGGACGCGGCGGGGA
This sequence comes from Streptomyces sp. IBSBF 3018, assembly GCA_050613715.1. Classification (GTDB taxonomy): domain Bacteria; phylum Actinomycetota; class Actinomycetes; order Streptomycetales; family Streptomycetaceae; genus Actinacidiphila. The sequence goes on along the minus strand of JAJSZB010000135.1, from coordinate 2,945 downwards.
CCGGCGAGCTGTTCCAGGGGCTGCCGCTCGGCGCCAGCGACACGCACCTCACCACGTCGTACCAGTACCTCTACGAGATCGCGCTCGCCACCCGCGTCCCGGGCCCCGCCGGGTCCACCCTGCGCGGCGACACCGCCGCCCAGCAGCGCGTGGTCGACGGCCTCGCGACGCTCTACGACGGCTACTACGGCGACCAGGCGGCCGGCTACTACGGCAACTGGTTCAACTGGGAGATCGGCATCTCCACCCACGCCTCCCGCACCCTGCTCCTGCTCAAGGAGCCGCTCACCGCCACGCGGCCCGAGCTGACCGCGGCCTACGTCACCGCGATGGACGGCTACCTGCGCAACGGCAAGGACGGCGACGTCGACCTCGACTCCCGCTTCCACACCGGCGCCAACCTCGCCGACATCACCACCAACCGCGTCCTGCAGGGCGCGGTCACCGGCGACGGCGCCCGCATCGCCAAGGCGGTGGCCGACCAGCTGACCGTCTACGCGACCGTCGACCCGTACGCCCCGCAGCACGGCGTCACGGACGGGTTCCACGCCGACGGCTCCTTCATCCAGCACGCCTCGGTCGCCTACACCGGCTCCTACGGCGCCGGGCTGCTCACCCGGGTGGTGCAGACGGTCCAGATCCTGGCCGGCACCCCGTGGGCGCCCGGCGGCGAGCTGGTCGAGGTGGTCCGCGGCTGGGTCGTCGACGCCTTCACGCCGCTGCTCTTCGAGGGCTGGATGATGGAGACGGTCAAGGGCCGCGCGGTGTCCAGGACCACCACCGGGTACGCGGACGCGGCCGCCGTCGTCGAGGCCGTCGTGGACCTGTCCGCGCTGACGGCCGGTCAGGAAGCGGCGGAGCTGGGCGCGTTCGTCAAGTACGTCGCGAACGAGTCGCGCACACCGCCCGATCCGGCCGCGTTCGTCTCGCCGGTGAGCGTCGCCCGTCACGCCGCGATCCTCGCCGACCCCGGAATCCCCGCGCGCGACCTCAACGCCCCTGCCGCGCATGCCGCGTTCAACGCGATGGACCGCACCGTGCACCGCCGCCCCGGCTACGCCTTCGCGCTGTCCCGCAGCTCCCGCCGGATCAGCGGCTACGAGTACATGAGCGGCGAGAACCTCATGCCGTGGTTCCAGGGGCAGGGCGCCCACTACCTCTACCTGTCCGGCCAGGACCAGCGGAAGGCCTTCGGCGTCGACCACTTCACCACCGTGTCGCCGTACGCGCTCGGCGGCGTCACCGCACCGGTGGAGACCCGGCGGTCCGTCCCCGAGTTGTACGGCGCCGCGTGGTACGACAACCCGGCGGCCGGCTTCACCTCCTCCTCGCAGTCCCAGAACGCCTATGTGTACTTCCCGCTTGCGACCAACGCCTTCTCCGGCGGCGCCCGCCTCGGCGCGTACGGCGTCGCCGGCCTCGCGCAGTCGAGCGACGTGGCCTACCGGGACGCACAAGCCGGCCTGCTGCCACCGGACTTCACCGCCTACCGCAACGCCGACGCCACCAAGTCGTGGTTCATGTTCGACGACGAGATCGCCGTGCTCGGCGCGGGCGTCGGCGACGGCGCGGGGCGCGCGGTGACCACCACCGTCGACACCCGGATCGCCGACCCGGCCGCGCCCGTCTCGCTCACCGGCGCGCTGCGCGGCGGCGAGCCCTGGTCGGGCACCGGCAGCGGCCCGCTGGCCTGGCTGCGCTACGCCGACGCGGCGCAGGGCGTCGCGGTCGGCTACGCCTTCCTCGCCCCCGCCACGCCCACGGTCACGCTGGAGACCGTGACCCGCAGCCGCCGCGCCGTCCGCACCGCGAACCCCGACACCCCCGTCACCAAGCAGGTCTTCGGCCTCACCGTGGCCCAACCCCCGGGCGACGCCCACCGGTCCATGGCGTGGGTGATCGTCCCGCACGCCAGCGAGCGGCAGTTGGCGGCGTACGCGCACGGTCCGCTGGCCGTCCTGGCGAACACCACACGGCTGCAGGCGGTGCGGCACACCGGCCTGGGCATCCTCGCCGCCAACGCCTTCACCGCGGGACCGCACCGCGCCGGGCCGCTGGAACTCGACGGCCCGGCGAGCGTGCTGCTGCGCACCGGCGGCGACGGGACGGTGCGGATCGCGGTCAGCGATCCCACCACCGAGCGCGACGCGGTCTCGGTGCTGCTGCGCGGCCGGCGCCTGCGGCCGCGCGCCGCCGACGACGGGGTCCGGGTGCGCCGTGTCCCCGGCGGCACCCGGCTGGACGTGGCCACCCGCCACGCGTACGGGCGCAGCTTCACCGCGACCCTGCGCTGACCCGGCCGCGGGCGCGCTCCGCACCGGATCGCGCGGGGTGGGCCGCGTCCGGTCCGTGTCCGCTCCTGTAGGCGGGCCGCGTCCGGTCCGTCCGCTCCTGCGGGTGGGCCGCGCCTGGCCCGTATCCCCTCCTGTAGGCGGGCCGCGTCCGGTCCGTATCCCTCCCGCAGGCGGGCCGCGCTCGGGCCCGCGCCCGTTCCCGCACCGGGTCCCGCGCCCGGCCCCGCGGGGGGCCCCGCCCCGGCCGCACCCGGTCGGCCCACGTCCGCGCCGCGTCGTTCGCGCGTCAGAGTGACCCCGCGCATAGCCGCGCCCGCGGCGGGGGACTCCTGTGATCGCCGCCCGCCGGACTCGGCCGGCGCCGACCCCGAGCGGGCCCCCGCCGAGCCGGGCCGGACCGCCGCAGCGACCTGGAGGTACGGCCCATGCCCGTCGCCCGCCGCGCCCGCCGCGCCCGTCGTCCCCGCCTCGCCGCCACGCTGCTTGCCACGGCGGCCTCGCTCGGCTGCCTCCTGTCCGGCCCGGCGCACGCGGGCACGCCCGGCCGCGCAGGCACGCCCGCCGGCACCCGCGCCGGCACGCTCGCCGACACCGGAGCGCCCACGCCCACATAGGGTGCAGACTTCGCCAGCGCGTGACCGGTGCAGCCCC
>JAJSZB010000134.1:0-16426 GCA_050613715.1 Streptomyces sp. IBSBF 3018 | reverse complement strand
GGCCCGTGGCGCGGGGGCGGGCGGGGTCGCGGGACCACTGCGACCAGGAGCCGACGTAGAGCGCCGCGCGGACGCCGACCACGTCGAGCGCGAGCGCGAGCTGCGCCGCGGAGACGCCCGACCCGCAGTACACGCCGACCTCGACCCCGGGCCGCAGCCCCGCCCCCGCGAACGTCTCCGCCAGCCGTGCCGGAGGCGCCATCGTCCCGTCGGCCGCGAGATTGTCGAGCGTCGGCGCGCTCACCGCGCCCGGGATGTGCCCGGCGGCCGGGTCGATCGGCTCGACCTCGCCGCGGTACCGCTCCCCCGCCCGGGCGTCGAGCAGCAGCCCGTCCCGCGCCAGCGCCGCCGCGCCGTCCGCGTCGAGGACCGGCATCGCGCCGGGCGCGGGGACGAAGTCGCCGTCGCCGGGGGCGGGTTCCTCGGTGCTCAGCGCTCCGCCCGCGGCCGTCCACGCGGCGAGACCGCCGTCCAGTACCCGGACCCGCTCGTGGCCGGCCCAGCGCAGCAGCCACCAGCAGCGGGCCGGACCCCAGCCGTTCCAGTCGTCGTAGACCACCACGTCGCTGTCCCGGCCGACGCCGGCCCTGCGCATGGCCGCGCCGAAGGTCCCGGGGTCGGGCAGCGGGTGCCGGCCGCCCTCGCCCGGCGGGTCCGCCAGCTCCGCGTCCAGGTCGACGTACCGCGCGCCGGGGATGTGCCCCTTGGCGTACTCGCCGTGGCCGGGCGGGCCGCCCATCCGGTAGCGCACGTCGATCAGGACCGGCCGCTTCGCGTCCGAGGCGAGGGTCGCGGCCAACTCGGCCGCGGAGATCAGGGGTTCCATGCCCCCCATTCTGTCCGCCCGGACGACCCGCCGCCGCACGCCCGGCCGCCGCACGGGGGCACGAACGGCCGCCGCACGGGGGCACGAACGGCCGCCGCGCGCCCCGCCGCCGCGCAAGGTGCGGACGGCCGGCGCGCCCCGCCGCCGCACAGCGCATGCCCCGCCGCCGGGCCCGGACCCGCACTCCCCCGGTGCCCGCGCCTACGCCGAGTCCGCCTGGGGTGAGGCCGGCGCGGCCAGGAGCTGCGGCGCGTCGGCGAGCACCAGGCCCGCCGCGCCGCGGACCTCCGCGCCGTCGCCGAGGCCGCCGGTGACGATCTCCAGTCCGTCGCCTGCGGACGGCAGGGTGTGCCGGCGCACGCCCGCCCGCATGGGGCCGAGGATGTCCTCGCCGGCCCCCGCGAGGTCCCCGCCGACCACGATGAGCCGCGGGTTGAGCAGCGTGACCAGCGTGGACAGCGCCCGGCCGACCGCGTCGCCGGCGTCCCGGACCGCCCGCAGCGCGCCGGTGTTGCGCTGCCGGACCAGCTCCGGCAGGTCGCGCGGCGCCACCGGGTGGCCCCAGCTGTCCGACAGCAGGCGGGCGATGGCCACCGGGCTCGCCACCGTCTCCAGGCAGCCGCGGTTGCCGCAGCGGCAGATCAGCCCGTCGGCGATCAGCGGCAGGTGGCCGATCTCGCCGGCCAGGCCGCGCGCGCCGAGCAGCAGCCGGCCGGAGCTGACGATGCCCGCGCCGATCCCCGCGGACAGCCGGACGTAGACCATGTCCTCGGCCTGCCGCCCGGCGCCGTACATCCGCTCGGCGAGCGCACCGGCGTTGGCGTCGTTGGTGACCCGTACCGGCAGCGAGGTGCGGCGGCGCAGTTCGTCGGACAGCCGCATGCCGACCCAGCCGGGCATGATGCCCTCGGCGCCGAGCGCGCCGCCGGCCTTCTCCACCGGGGAGGCGATGCCGGCGCCGATGCCGAGGACCAGGGCGCGGTCGGTGCCGGTCTCCTGCAGGGCCCGGCCGACCAGGACGGCCACCAGGTCGAGGGTCTCCTCGGGGGCGCGGTCGACCTCCTTGGCCACCCAGTGCTCCCACAGCACCGTGCCGGACAGGTCGCAGAGGATCACCCGGACGTGCTGGTGCCCGATGTCGGCGCCGATGGCGTAGCCGGCGGTGGGCACGAGGGACAGCGCCTGGGCGGGCCTGCCGGTGCGGCGCGGCTCGGAGTCGTCGGCGGTCTCGTCCTCGGTCACCAGGCCGACGGCGATCAGGTCGGCGATGAGCGAGGAGACGGTGGCCCGGGACAGCCCGGTGACCCGGACGAGTTCGGGCCGGCTGCTGCGCGGGGCGGTGTGCAGGGCCTCCAGGACCCGTAGCCGTCCCACCTCGCGCAGGTTCACTGGCGTGTCGATCGTGACCCCCGGACGTGTGTGCGTAACGCTTCCCCCGCACGGTAGCCGTCCCGGACGACGCGGCGTCAAGGCCGGTCCGCCTCGCCCTCCTTACGGGTGGACCGGCAGCACGTCGGGCGACAGCGCGCCGGCGCCCGCGGTGGCGCTGGTGGTCCGGCGGCGGTGGTGGCGCCGGCACAGCACCTCGTAGCCGACCTCGCCGGCCGCCTCGTCCACGTCGCCGATGACGACCTGCGCGCCCTCGACGACCATCACGCCGCCCAGGGTGCGGGCGTTGTGGGTGGCCCGCGCGCCGCACCAGCACAGCGACTCGACCTGGAGCGCCTCGACCCGGTCGGCGAGCTCGATCAGCCGCTGCGAGCCGGGGAAGAGCCGGGTGCGGAAGTCGGTGGTGATGCCGAACGCGTGGACGTCCAGGTCGAGTTCGTCCACCACCCGGGCCAACTGGTCTATCTGCTCGGGGGCCAGGAACTGCGCCTCGTCGACGATCACGTAGTCCACCCGGCCGCCGCGGCTGATCGCGTCCACCAGGTGCGCGTACAGGTCCATCCCGTCGGTGACCTCGACGGCGTCGGTCACCAGGCCGAGCCGTGAGGAGAGCTTGCCCTGTCCGGCCCGGTCGTTCCGGGTGAAGATCACCGACTGCAGGCCGCGCGCGGCGCGGTTGTGCACGATCTGCAGGGCGAGCGTGGACTTGCCGCAGTCCATCGTTCCGGAGAAGAAGACCAGCTCGGGCATGGCGGAACGGCGGCCTTTCGCAGCAGGGACAGGGCGGTGGGCGGGACTCGGGGCAGGGTTCGGAGCGGGGATCAGGGCACGGGTCGGGTCCGGCTCAGGAGCGTACTTCGAGCAGCGGGACCAGTTGTTCCACGGGGGCCAGCGAGCCGTGCAGGCCCACCATTTTGGTCTCGTTGGGCTCGCTGCGGCTCGCCACGATCGCGATGTCGGCGCTCGCCGCGGCCACCACGTCGCCGATCCGGCCGAGCATCCGCGGCTCCGGGTCGGGCCCGAACCAGCCCGCGGCGACCGCCTCCTCGCGCCCGGCCACCCACATCCGGTCCCCCAGCACCTCGCGCCACACCGCGAGCACGTCGGCGGCGGCGCCGGGCACCGCGTAGACGTGCCGTGCGCGGCCCTCGCCGCCGAGCACCGCGACGCCGGCCCGCAGCTCCCAGTCCTCGTCGAAGTCGATCCTGGACTCCTCGTCGAAGGGGACGTCGATCATGCCGTGGTCGGCGGTGACGTAGAGCGCGCTGCGCGGCGGCAGTTGCCCGGCCAGCCGCTGGGCCAGCCGGTCGACCGCGGTCAGCTGCCCGCGCCAGGCGTCGGAGTCGACGCCGTGCCGGTGTCCCATCGCGTCCAGTTCGCTGTAGTACGTGTAGACCAGCGCGCGGTCGGCCGCGGCGAGCCGGTCGGCGGCCAGGTCGACCCGCTCCTCGCCGGTGAGCCTGCCGTGGAAGGTGCCGCCGGACAGCGCGACCCGGGTCAGCGGGGTGCGCTCGAAGGTGGGCGAGGAGACCTGGCAGGTGGCGATGCCCGCGGCGTCGGCGAGCCGGAACACCGTCGGGTGCGGCTGCCACACCTCCGGGGCGGTCCACGGCTGCCAGCGCAGCTGGTTCATCAGCTCGCCGGTCGCCGGGTTGAGCGTGGTGTACCCGGCCAGGCCGTGGCCGCCCGGCGGCAGGCCGGTGCCGACGGAGGCGAGCGAGGTCGCGGTGGTCGCCGGGAAGCCCGCGGTGAGCGGCCTGCCGGTGCCGCCGAGCGAGGTCGCCAGCAGCGAGGTGAGGTACGGCGCCTCGTCGGGGTGGCGCAGGATCAGCTCCCAGCCCAGGCCGTCGACGAGAAAGACGCACACCCGGTCGGCGGGCGGGAGCCGGAGCCCGGTGCGCGGCATGCCGGGGATGTCGAACCCCGCGACGGCGGCGGGGATCACGTCGCACAGCGCCGCGCTGCCGTAGGCGGGCGCGGGCGCGGCCGACAGGTCCAGTGGTTCGGGGTCGGCGCCGCCGCCGTACTGGTCGCGGTCGTACGGATCGCGGTCGTGCGACGGGCGGGGCGCGGAGCCGGGGTCGCGGTCGTGGAGGGGCTGGTGGGCCATCGCGGAGTCGGTGCGGCCGTCAGGCGGTGGCCGCGGTGGCCTCGGACAGCGCCTGGGCGAAGGCCAGCGTGTCGCGCACCGCGTCGGGGCCGTCGCCCGCCTCGCTGACCCGCAGCGACAGGTCGTCGGCGGTGGAGGAGCCGGTGTAGCCGTGGTCGGCCTCGCAGTTGGGGTCGCCGCAGGCGGCCGGCTCCAGGTCGATCCGGGACACCGCGCCCCAGCCGATGGTCAGCACCACCTCGCGCGGCGGCGTGCCCGGCGTGTACGACTCGGGGTTGGCGACCACCCGGCTGACCACCACCGAGGAGATCCGGCCGATCTTCACCGACTCGGTCGAGGTGGTGGCGTACGGGCTCGGCGAGGTGTCGTCGGCGGCCTGCTCGTCGGTGTGGCTGACGATGAACCGGCTGTCGGTGAGCACCAGCACGGTCACGTGCCGGCGGACCTCGTTGGCGTCGAAGGTGGTCTCCTGGTGGACCAGGTAGGACGAGACGGGCTCGCGGCCGACCGCGGCCTCGACGGCCTCGGCCACCAGGCCCGGGTAGTAGCCGCTGCGCTCGATGGCCGTGCGCAGCCCCTGCGTCGTCGTACCGGTCTTCGCCATGGCGTCCATCCTAAAGCCGCGCTGTGACGATGGCGGACCTCCGGACGCCGGTGCGGCCCCCGGGTCGCGCGCTCCCGTGCACGCCGGTTCCGTACACCGCCGGTTCCGTACGCCGCCCGCTCGGCACAGCGCCCGTTCCGTACGACACCCGCCCGGCACATCACCGGTTCAGTACGACGCGAGCGCGCGCGGTCCCAGGTCGGTGCGGGCGGGCGGCCGGGCCAGCCGGACCGCGGCGCCGAGCACGGCGATCCCGCGGGCGCCGACCACCACCGGCTCCAGGTCGACGCCCACGACCTCCGGCAGGTCGTCGGCGAGCAGCGAGACCCGCAGCAGCAGGTCCTCCAGCGCGGCGGTGTCCACCGGCTCGGCGCCGCGCCAGCCGAACAGCAGCGGCGCGGCCCTGATCGAGCGGACCAGCTCCGCGGCGTCCTTGTCGGTGACCGGGATCAGCCGGTGCGCGACGTCGCCCAGCAGCTCCGAGGGCGCGCCGGCCAGCCCGAAGGACAGCACCGCGCCGGCCGCCGGGTCGACCCCGGCCCGCACCACGGTGTCGACGCCGCGCGGCGCCATCGACTGGACCACCGGGAGGAGTTCGGCGGGCCGGCCGAGCCGGGCGGTCAGCTCGGCGTAGGCGCGGCGCAGGTCCTCCTCGTCGGCCAGGTCCAGGCGCACTCCGCCGAGGTCGGCGCGGTGCCGCAGGTGCGGCGCGGTGGTCTTGAGCGCCACCGGGTAGCCGAGGCGGGCCGCCGCCTCGACCGCGGACCGCGCGTCCGGGGCGGGCAGCGCGGGCCGTACGGCGATGCCGTAGCGGGCGAGCAGGCCGGCCGCGTCGGCGTCGGCGAGCGGCACCGCGGCGCCGGGCGGCGCGCCGGCCGGCAGCAGCCGCCGTACGTCGTCGGCGGCCGCGGCCTCCTGGATGTCGTCGTACTGCGGGATGCGGCCGGGCTCGGCCTGTCCGGCGCGCCAGGCGGCGTACGCGGCCGCCTCGCTCAGCGAGCGCACCGCGCGGTCGGCCGCCCGGTAGGCGGGGATGCGGGCGCCGTCGCCCTCGCGGGCGACCAGCCGGTCGGCCATCGCGTCGAGCGCGGAGTGCACGACCACCACCGGCTTGTCGGCGCCTGCCGCGGCGCGGCGCAGCGCGGCGGCGAGCGCGGGGTCGTCGCCGGCCGGCGCGTCCTGCGAGCCGACCCGCGGGATCGCGGTGACCACGACGGCGTCGCCCGCCGGGTCGGCCAGCGCCCGGCGCAGCGCGGCGGCGAAGTCCTCGGGGCCGGCCGCGGTGGTCAGGTCGACCGGCGCGGCCGGGCGCAGTCCCGCGGTGAGCGCGGCGTCGTAGGTGAGCAGGCCGAGCGACTCGGAGTTGCCGAGGACGGTCAGGCGGTCGCCGCGCGGCAGCGGCTGGAGCGCCAGGAAGAGCCCGGCGTCCAGGAGTTCGGTGACGGTGTCCACGCGCAGCACGCCGGCCTGGCGGAACAGCGCGGAGAGGGTGGAGTCGGGGATGCGGGTCGCCGGCACCGCGTGGCCGGCCGGGACCGCGCCGGAGTGCAGCGCGCCCTTGACCACCACCACCGGCTTGACGGCGGCGGTGCGGCGGGCGAGGCGGGTGAACTTGCGCGGGTTGCCGAAGGACTCCAGGTACATCAGCACCGCGTCGGTCTCCGGGTCGTCCTGCCAGAACTGCAGCAGGTCGTTGCCGGAGACGTCGGCGCGGTTGCCGGCCGAGACGAAGGTGGAGGGCCCGGCGCCGCGCCGGTGCAGCCCGGACAGCAGGGCGATGCCGATGGAGCCCGACTGGGTGAACAGCCCGAGCCGTCCGCGCAGCGGCATCCCGGGCGACAGCGAGGCGTTGAGCGAGGTGTCGGCAGCGGTGTTGACCAGGCCGAAGGCGTTGGGCCCGATGACGCGCATGCCGTGGCTGCGGGCCCTGCGCACCAGTTCCCGCTGGCGCTCGCGGCCCTCCGGGCCGGACTCGGAGTAGCCGGCGGCGACCACGAGTAGGCCGCGCACCCCCGCCTCGCCGCAGTCGTCGACGGCCTCGGGGACGTGCTCGGCCGGCACCGCGAGGACCGCGAGGTCGACGTCCTCGCCGATCGCGGCGACCGAGCGGTGGGCGGGCACGCCGTCGACCTCGGCGCCTTCGGCGGGGAAGGAGCGGCTGACCGCGTAGAGGCGGCCGGTGTAGCCGCCGGCCGCGATGCTCCGCAGCAGGGTGCGTCCGACGCCGCCCGGGCGGCGTCCCGCGCCGACCACGGCGACCGACGCGGGACGCAGCAGGCGCTGCACCGAGCGTGCCTCGGCGCGGTGCTCGCGGGCCCGCATCACCTGCACCGAGTGCTCGGTGGGCTCCAGATCGAGGTCGAGGTGGACGACGCCGTCGGCGAAGCTGCGCTCCTGGGTGAAGCCCGCGTCGGTGAAGACCTTCACCATCTTGCGGTTGGCCGGCAGCACCTCGGCGGTGAAGTGCAGGATGCCGCGCTCGCGGGCGGCCGCGGCGATGTGCTCCAGCAGCGCGGAGGCCACGCCGCGGCCCTGGTGGGCGTCCTGCACCAGGAAGGCGACCTCGGCGCGGGTGCCGGCGCCGGCGGTGGCCGGCCGGCCCTCCTCGTCGGTCCTGTCGTAGCGGACGGTGGCGATGAACTCGCCGCCCACGGTGGCGGCCAGCCCCACCCGGTCGTCGTAGTCGTGGTGCGTGAAGCGCCGCACGTCCCGGTCGGACAGCCGGGGGTAGGGGGCGAAGAAGCGGTAGTACTTGGACTCGTCGGAGACCTTCTCGTAGAAGTCGACCAGCCGGCCCGCGTCGTCCGGGCCGATCGGCCGGATGTGGGCGGTCCCGCCGTCGCGCAGCACGACGTCCGCCTCCCAGTGCACGGGGTAGGGGTGCTGGGCCTGGTCGTCCATGGCCCCAGCGTAGTCAGGCGCGGGGCGCGGGCGGAGGTGTCGCGGGGCGCGGCAGGGGTGTCGCGGGGCGCGGCGGCACGGGCGGAGACCGCGGCCGGCGGGCGCGGGTGCTCGCGCGGCGTACTCGCGCGGAAGGCCCGCGGGGAGGCAGTCTGAACACGTCGTCACCGACCCGAAGGGCAACACCATGGCTGAGCGTCGCGTCACCGTCGGCTGGGCGGAGGGTCTGCACGCCCGTCCCGCCTCCATCTTCGTCCGCGCGGCGACCGCCGCCGGGGTGCCCGTCACGATCGCCAAGACCGACGGCCGCCCGGTCAACGCCGCGTCGATGCTGGCCGTGCTGAGCCTGGGCGCCAGGGGCGGCGAGGAGATCGTGCTCGCCTCCGACGCCGAGGGCGCGGACGCCGCGCTGGACCGTCTGGCGAAGCTGGTCGCCGAGGGGCTGGAGGAGCTTCCCGAGACCGTGTGAGCGCGGCCCGTCCGCGGGGGCCCGCGGACGGGCGATTCCGACGCACGCGAAATCACGGGCAGTCGCATTCGCACGCAGACGGATTCACACGCGGACGCATTCGCGCGCAGGCTCACGCGAGCGCAAGCCGTTCACGCGCGACGATATTCGCGCACGGGAATTCCCACGCCCGCCGCGCCGTCGCTGGAATCCGCGCCACGGATATCGGTTCGCATACCGCGCGCCGATATCCGTACTCCTGTATACGGCGCGATTGTTAAGCGCGGCGGCGCACCGCGTGTACGGGATGTTTCGGGGTGCTCACCGCCGAGGTGCGTTCGGCATGGGCGGCCGCGAGCCGGCGGGCCCGTTCGGCGTCGCCGCGCGCCACCGCGTCCACGATCGCCGCGTGCTCCTCCCAGGACTGCGTGGGGTGGGACGGGGACGCGTCCTGGAACACCCAGGCGATCTTGTGCCGCAACTGGATCAGCGACGCGGCCAGCGTCGGGCTGCCGCTGGCCTGGGCGAGCGTCTCGTGGAACCAGCCGCTCAGCGAGGTCAGGTCGGCGGACTCCCCCTGCGGCGCGCGCTCCTGGCCGAGTCTGACCAGCCCGCGCAGCACCTTCAGATGGGCCTCGGTGCGCCGCTGCGCGGCCCGCGCGGCGCCCAGCGGCTCCAGCAGCGCCCGCAGTTCCAGCAGGTCGTCGGCCTCCTGCTCGCTGGGTTCCGCGACCGAAGCGCCGGCGTGCCTGCGGGTGCGGACGAACCCCTCGGACTCCAGGGTGCGCAGCGCCTCGCGCACCGGCACCCGCGAGACGCCGTAGCGCTGCGCCAGCTGCTCCTCGGTCAGCCGGCCGCCCGGCGGGAAGAACCCCGCCACGATGTCGTCGCGGATCGCGGTGCACACCACCTGGGCGGAGATGCGGCGCCCCGCGCCGTCCGTCCCGTTCACCGGTGAATCCACCGGTTCCGCGGAGCCGGCCGGTCATTCCGGCCGATCCGGCCGATCCGAACGATCCGAACGTTCCGGTCGATCCGCCCCACCCGATTCCGCCGATCGCACATGGCCGAGACCCCTTGCTCCCCTTATCCGCCCCGTTTTCCTTCCGGCATTGTGCCGGACTCCATTCCAGCACGCCGGGGAAAGGAAAAGTATCCCTGTATTGCCGAGAAGGCCCCGGCGGGGTGCCGGGGCCTTCTCGGGGGACGGGTCGCTCTCGGGGAGCGGGGTCGGACGCGAGGGACGCGTCGGACGCGAGGGACGGGGTCAGATGGTGACGCCCTTGGACGCCATGTAGGCGACCGGGTCGATGTCCGAGCCGTAGTCCGGGGTGGTGCGCACCTCGAAGTGCAGATGCGGTCCCGTGACGTTGCCGGTGGCGCCGGAGATGCCGATCTCCTGGCCCTCGGTGACCGTCTGCCCGGCCGAGACCAGCGGCTCGGTCAGGTGGCCGTAGAGCGTGTACTTGCCGTCGGCGTGCCGGATGATCACGTCGTTGCCGTACGCGCCGTCGGCGCCGGCCGAGACCACGGTGCCCGCGGCGACGGCGTGCACCGGCGTGCCGGAGCCGACCAGGAAGTCGACGCCGGTGTGCGAGCCGCTGGACCACATCGAGCCCGACGCCTTGTAGCCGGTGCCTATGGGCGCGTCGCCGACCGGCTTCATGTAGCCGGAGCTCGCGCTCAGCGTGGTGCGGACGGTGGAGCGGCTGGCGGTGGACTGCGCGCCGCGGGCGGCGGCGGCCTTCGCGGCGGCGGTCCTGGCCCTGGCGGCCGCCTGCGCCTTCGCCTCGGCGGCGGCCTTGGCCCTGGCCGCTGCGGCCGCCTTGCGCTCGGCCGCGGCCTTGCGCGCCGCGGCGGCCTTGCGGGCCTTCTCCGCCTTGGCCTTGGCCGCGGCCTTCTCGTCGGCGGCCTTGTGCTGGGCATCGGCCTGCGCGGCCAGCGTCTGGGCGAGCGAGCCGGGGACGTCGGCGGCCTGGGTGAAGACGGTGCTCTGGGCGGTGGACGGCTCGGCCTCGCCCGGCGAGGCCATCGCGGTGGCGCCGAACGCGCCCGCGGCGGTCAGGACGGCGACGCCCGCCAGGGTGGCTGTGGTGCGGCCGCGGCGCGGCCTGCGGTGCTTCCCGCGCAGGGCGGGACGAACGGGGAACGCCATGAGGAGGCGTCACTCCTTTCCTTCCTTCTCGCCTACCGGGTTAGCTGACGGGTTCGGAGCAGGAAGGTCTCCTACGGGAGCGGCCGCCGCGGTGGCGGACCGCCTCCCGATTCACCCCAGGGAACGTGGGTCCCCGGCTCCCCTGGACGGGGACTCGGCGATGTACGGGTGTGCGCCCGATGGACCGGACGCCGCTGCCCCAAGGACAACGAGCGTTGACGCTAACCGGGCGATCGGCCCCGTACCAAACAGATCAGCCGATATGTAGCGCACGCCACACAGGCCTCCGCAGGCTCATACAACTGGCCAAAACGGCACATTGGATGACAAGTCGACGGTCCGCGGACAGCGCCTGCGGATGCCCCGCGGCCGGTGCTTCCGGATGCCCCGCGGACACCGCCTCCGGGTGCCCTGAACCCCCGACTCCCCCGGACGCGCCGGACCCCGGCCGCCGTGAGGGCGGCCGGGGTCCGGGGGACGCGTCGCGGCGCGAGCGGTGCGGCGCGGGTTCTGCGAGCGCCGCGACCTGCGCGCGGCGCTCAGCTGATGACGGTGACAGGGCCGATGCCCAGCTCCCGCACCGGACCGGCGATCTTCGACGCGTCACCGACGAGCACCACCACCAGGCGCTCCAGCGGGAAGGCGTTGACCACCGCCGCGGTCGCCTCGACCGTGCCGGTGGCGGCCAGCCGCGCGTACATCCCCGCCTGGAAGTCGTCGGGCAGTTGCTGCTCGACCTGGTCCAGCAGGGTGCCGGCGACCGCGGCCGCCGTCTCGTAGCGCAGCGGCGCGACGCCCACCAGATTCTGCACCGCGACGTCCCGCTCGTCGTCGGTCAGCCCCTCGGCGGCGAGCGTGCGGATCACCTGCCAGGCGTCCGCCAGCGCCGGGCCGGTGACCTCGGTGGCCACCGAGCCGCTGATGCCGAGCAGCGCCGCGCCGGTGCCGTCCCCGTTGGACAGCAGCACCTGGGCGAAGGCCCGCACGCCGTAGGTGTAGCCCTTCTCCTCGCGCAGCACCCGGTCGAGCCGGGAGGTGAGGGTGCCGCCGAGGCAGTAGGTGCCGACGACCTGCGCCGCCCACACCGGGTCGTGCTTGTCGCCGCCGGTGCGGCCGACGAGCACCTGGGTCTGGACCGAGCCGGGGCGGTCCACGATCACCACGCGGGACGTGTCGTCCGCGGTGATCGCCGGCCGCGGGCGCGGCGTGCCGGGCGTCCCGGTCCAGCGGCCCAGCGTGCCGTCGAGCAGCGCGGGCAGGTCGATCCCGGACAGGTCGCCGACGACGACCGCGGTGGCGGTGGCCGGGCGGACGTGCGCGGTGTAGAAGGCGCGCACCGCGGCCGCGTCGATGTTCCGCACCGTCTGCTCGGTGCCCTGGCGGGGGCGGGAGCAGCGCAGGTCGGCCGGGAACAGCTCCTTGGACAGCGCCATCGCGGCGCGCCGCGCGGGGTTGGCCAGCTCGTGCGGGATCTCGTCCAGCCGGTTGGCGACCAGCCGCTTGACCTCGTCCTCGGGGAAGGCGGGCGCGCGCAGCGCCTCGGCGAGCAGGCCGAGCGCCCTGTCCAGACGGCGCGCCGGCACTTCGAGGCTGACCCGCACCCCGGGGTGGTCGGCGTGCGCGTCCAGCGTCGCGCCGCAGCGCTCCAGCTCGGCGGCGAACTCCTCGGCGGTGTGCTCGTCGGTGCCCTCGGACAGCGCCCTGGCCATGATGGTGCCGACGCCGTCCAGCCCCTCGGGCTCGGCGTCCAGCGGCGCGTCGAGCAGCACCTCGACGGCGATCACCTGCTGGCCGGGGCGGTGGCAGGTGAGCAGCGCCAGGCCGTTGCCGAGCGTGCCGCGCTCGGGGGCCGGGAACGCCCACGGCTTGGGCTCGCCGGCCTGCGGCTGCGGGTGGAACGTCATGACGGCGGCGGTCTCGCTCACGCCTGGCCCTCTTCCTCGACGGTGTCCTCGGCGGTGTCCTTGGCGGCGGCCTCGACCGTGTCCTCGGCGGTGGAGGCCCGCCCGGTGGCGGCGGGGGCCGCGGCGGCGGCCTCGTCGTCCTGGTCCTGGTCCTGCGCGCCCTGCGCGTCCTGCGCGTCCTGCTCGCCCTCCGCGTCGGCGCCGCCCGCGCCGCCGGTCGGCTCGTAGACCAGCACCGCCCGGTTGTCCGGGCGCAGCCGCTGCGCGGCGACGGCCCTGACCTCGGCCGCGGTGACCGACAGCACCCGGTCCACCGCGGTCAGCGCGAGCTGCGGGTCGCCGAACAGCACGGCGTACCTGCACAGTTCGTCGGCGCGCCCGCCGACGGTGCCCAGCCGGTCCAGCCACTCGCGCTCCAGCTGCGCCTGGGCGCGCTCCATCTCCTCGTCCGTCGGCCCCTCCTGCGCGAACCGGGCCAGCTCCTCGTCCACCGCGGCCTCGATGACCGGCAGTTCGACGCCGCTGGACGCCTTGACGTCCAGCCAGCCCAGCGAGGGCGCGCCGGCCAGCCGCAGCAGGCCGAAGCCGGCCGTCACCGCGGTGCGGTCGCGGCGCACCAGACGGTTGTGCAGCCGCGAGGACTCGCCGCCGCCGAGCACCGTCAGCGCCAGGTCGGCCGCGTCGCTCTCCCGGGTGCCGTCCTCCGGCAACCGGTAGGCGGCCATCAGCGCGCGCGAGGGCACGTCCTCCTCGACCACCTCGCGCAGTTGGGCGCCCATCACCTGCGGCAGCGAGCCGTCGCGCGGCGCGGGCTTGCCGTCGTGCGCGGGGATGGTGCCGAAGTACTTCTCGACCCAGGCGAGCGTCTGCTGCGGGTCGATGTCGCCGACCACCGCGAGCACCGCGTTGTTCGGCGCGTAATAGGTGCGGAAGAACGCCTGGGCGTCCTCGAGCGAGGCCGCGTCCAGGTCCTCCATCGAGCCGATGGGCGTGTGGTGGTACGGGTGCGGCTCGGGGTAGGCCAGTGCGGTCAGCCGCTCGAAGGCGGTGCCGTAGGGCACGTTGTCGTAGCGCTGGCGGCGCTCGTTCTTCACCACGTCCCGCTGGTTGTCCAGGCTCTCCAGGTCGAGCGCGGTGAGCAGGCTGCCCATCCGGTCGGCCTCCAGCCACAGCGCCAGCTCGACCTGGTGGGCGGGCATGGTCTCGAAGTAGTTGGTGCGCTCGAAGCTGGTGGTGCCGTTGAGCGAGCCGCCGGCGCCCTGGACGAGTTCGAAGTGCCCGTTGCCGTGGACGTTGGCCGAGCCCTGGAACATCAGGTGCTCGAAGAGGTGGGCCAGGCCCGTCCGCCCCTTGACCTCGTGGCGCGAACCGACGTCGTACCAGAGGCAGACGGCCGCGACCGGGGTGAGGTGGTCCTCGGAGAGCACCACCCGCAGGCCGTTCGCCAAGCGGTGCTCGGTGGCTGTCAGGCCGCTGGAGTGTGCCTCCGGCGTGGCCGTGTGACCCATGGGCAAGCTGTCCTTCCGGTCGCTGCTGCGTGACTGCGTAGAGTGCTGCCACTCTAGGGAAGCGTGCCCGCGCCGCGCGAAGTTCCCGCGCACGGGTCGCGGGCGCCGCGCCTTCCCGACGGGTCGCGGTCCGCCTTGTCGGCGCCGCGGTCCACAATGGTCGACACGTGTGCCCAGGTCCAGACGAAGGAGCGACGCCGAGATGGCCCGCCGTACCACGAAGACCCCGCCGCCCGACGACGATTTCGAGGAGCGCATCCTCGACATCGACGTCGTGGACGAGATGCAGGGCTCCTACCTTGAGTACGCGTACTCGGTGATCTACTCCCGCGCGCTGCCCGACGCCCGGGACGGCATGAAGCCGGTGCACCGCCGCATCGTCTACCAGATGAACGAGATGGGCCTGCGCCCCGAGCGCGGCTTCGTCAAGTGCGCCCGCGTGGTGGGCGAGGTGATGGGCAAGCTGCACCCGCACGGCGACGCGTCCATCTACGACGCGATGGTCCGCATGGCGCAGCCGTTCTCGATGCGGCTGCCGCTGGTGGACGGGCACGGCAACTTCGGCTCGCTGGACGACATGCCGGCCGCCATGCGCTACACCGAGGCCCGGATGTCGGGGCCCGCGCAGCTGATGGTCGAGTCGATCGACGAGGACACCGTCGACTTCACGCCCAACTACGACGGCCAGGAGCAGGAGCCGGGCGTGCTCCCGGCCGCCTACCCCAACCTGCTGGTGAACGGCGCGTCGGGCATCGCGGTCGGCATGGCGACCAACATGCCCCCGCACAACCTGGGCGAGGTGATCGCCGCCGCGCGCCACCTGATCAAGCACCCGGGCGCCGACCTGGACACCCTGATGCGCTACGTCCCCGGTCCGGACCTGCCCACCGGCGGCCGGATCATCGGACTGTCCGGCATCCGGGACGCGTACGAGTCCGGTCGCGGCACCTTCCGCATCCGCGCCACCGTGCGGATCGAGGACGTCACGCCGCGCCGCAAGGGCCTGGTCGTCACCGAACTGCCGTTCAACGTCGGGCCCGAGAAGGTCATCGCCAAGATCAAGGACATGGTCGGCGCGAAGAAGCTCCAGGGCATCGCCGACGTCAAGGACCTCACCGACCGCGAGCACGGCCTGCGGCTGGTCATCGAGATCAAGAACGGCTTCAACCCCGAGGCGGTGCTGGAGCAGCTCTACAAGCTGACGCCGATGGAGGAGTCCTTCGGCATCAACAACGTGGCCCTGGTGGACGGCCAGCCGCTCACCCTGGGCCTGAAGGAGCTGCTGGAGGTCTACGTCGACCACCGCTTCGACGTGGTGCGCCGGCGCAGCGAGTTCCGCCGCACCAAGCGCCGGGACCGGCTGCACCTGGTGGACGGCCTGCTGGTGGCGCTCGTCGACATCGACGAGGTCATCGCCATCATCCGGGCCAGCGAGAACGCCGCGCAGGCCAAGGAGCGCCTGATGGGCCGCTTCGGCCTCTCCGAGGTGCAGACGCAGTACATCCTGGACACGCCGCTGCGCCGGCTCACCCGCTTCGACCGGATCGAGCTGGAGGCCGAGCGCGACCGGCTCAACGCGGAGATCGTCGAGCTGACCCGCATCCTGGAGTCGGACGCGGAGCTGCGCAAGCTGGTCTCTGCGGAACTGGCCGCGGTGGCCAAGCAGTACGGCACCGAGCGTCGCACCCTGCTGCTGGAGGCGGGGGCGACGCCGGTCGCGGCGGTGCCGCTGGAGGTCGCCGACGACCCGTGCCGGGTGCTGCTGTCCTCCACCGGCCTGCTGGCCCGCACCGCCACCGGAGACGCGGTGGGCGAGGGCGGCAAGCGCGCCAAGCACGACGTGATCGTGTCCGCGGTGCCGACCACCGCGCGCGCGGACATCGGCGTGGTGACCTCGACCGGCCGGCTGCTGCGGCTCACGGTGATCGACCTGCCGATCCTGCCGGAGTCCGGCGGCGCGACGACGCTCGCGGGCGGCGCGCCGCTGACGGAGTTCCTGTCGCTGGAGGACGGCGAGCGGGTGCTGTGCCTGACCACGCTGGACGAGTCCTCGCCGGGCCTGGCGCTCGGCACCCGGCAGGGCGTGGTCAAGCGGGTGGTGCCCGACTACCCGGCCAACAAGGACGACCTGGAGGTCATCGCCCTCAAGGAGGGTGACGAGGTGGTCGGCGCGGTGGAGCTGCGCACCGGCGAGGAGGACCTGGTCTTCATCACGGACGACGCGCAGCTGCTGCGCTACCCCGCCGCGCAGGTGCGGCCGCAGGGCCGCCCGGCGGGCGGCATGGCCGGCATCAAGCTGGCCGACGGCGCGCAGGTGATCTCCTTCACCGCGGTGGACCCGGCGGGCGACGCGGTGGTCTTCACCGTCGCCCGCGCCGACGGCACGCTCGACGGCTCCGCCGAGGGCACGGCCAAGCTCACGCCGTTCGAGCAGTATCCGCGCAAGGGGCGGGCCACCGGCGGCGTCCGCTGCCAGCGCTTCCTGCGCGGCGAGACCGGGCTGCTCTTCGCCTGGGCCGGCGCGGCCCCGGCCCGCGCCGCGACCGCCACCGGCTCCCCCGCGGACCTTCCCCCCAAGGAC
>JAJSZB010000133.1:0-16435 GCA_050613715.1 Streptomyces sp. IBSBF 3018 | reverse complement strand
GTGTGGGACGGGGGGCGGCGGTACAGGGGCGGCGCGCGGGGTGTGGAGACGCTGCACGCGTTCTCGTTCGGGGGGCACTACGACCCCGCCAACGTGGGGTTCGGACTGCTGTCCGCGTGCAACGAGGAGGCCCTGGACGTCGGCGCGGGGTTCGCCGAGCACCCGCACCACGACACCGAGATCGTCACCTGGGTCCTCGACGGCGAGCTGGAGCACCGTGACGCCGAGGGGCACTCCGCGCTGCTCGCCGCGGGCGGCCTCCAGGTGCTGAGCGCCGCCGGCGGCGTCCGGCACAGCGAGCGCAACGCAGGCCGCGGACCCCTGCGCTTCCTGCAGATGTGGCTGCACCCGGACACGTACGGCGGGACGCCGCGCTACACCGCGCTGCCCGCGCCGCTGCCCCCGGGCCCCGGCCTGCACGTCCTGGCCGCCGGCGCCGGGACAGCCGCCGGCGCCGAGCCGGACACCGCAGCCGCCGGAGTCACCGGAGTCACCGCGGCCGCCGGAGCCGCGACCCCCGGCGCTCCCGGCGCCCCCGCGATCCTCCGCCAGCGCGCGGCGACCCTGCACGGCGCCCGCCCGGACACCGCCTCCGACACCGCGCTGCCGGACGCGCCGTACCTCTACGTCCACCTCGCGCGTGGCGCGCTCACCCTCACCGAGGGCGCGCGGAGCGCCGTGCTGGGCGAGGGCGACGCCGCCCGTGTCACCGACGCCCGCGGCGTACGCGCCCGCACCGAGGGCCCCGCCGAGTACCTGGTGTGGGAGATGCACGCCCGCCCGTCGTACGGCTGACACGGCTGTACCCCGGGCACGGCTGAACCCCGTCGTACGGCTGAGCCCGGACGCGGCCGAGCCCGCCGCCTCAGCCCCGCGACTCCGCGAGCTCCGCCAGCACCGCGTCCGTCAGCCGCGGCCACGGCTCCAGCGCCCACGCGCCGAACGCCCGGTCGGTGAGCACCACGCACGCCGCCTGCGCGGCCGGGTCGACCCACAGGAACGTCCCCGACTGCCCGAAGTGGCCGAACGTCCCCGGCGAGGAGGCCGCGCCGGTCCAGTGCGGCGACTTCGCGCCGCGGATCTCGAAGCCGAGCCCCCAGTCGTTGGGGTTCTGCAGCCCGTAGCCGGGCAGCACGCCCTTCAGCCCGGGGAACGCCACCGACGTCGCGGTGACCACGGTCGAGGGGTGCAGCAGCCGCGGCGACTGCAGCTCCGCCGCGAAGACCGCCAGGTCGGCGGCCGTGGACACCGCGCCGGCCGCCGGCGTGCCGTCCAGCGTCGTGCCGGTCATGCCGAGCGGCTCAAGCACCGCCTGCCGCAGATACTCCGCGTACGGGATGCCGGTCGCCTTGGCCAGGGCGTCGCCGAGCACCTCGAAGCCGGTGTTGGAGTACAGCCGCCGGTCGCCGGGCGCGGCCATCACCCGCGGCTCGTCGAAGGCCAGGCCCGAGGCGTGCGCGAGCAGGTGCCGCACGGTCGCCCCCTCGGGGCCCGCCGGGTCGTCCAGCTCGAAGACGCCCTCCTCGTACGCGACCAGGACCGCGTAGGCGAACAGCGGCTTGGTCACCGAGGCCAGCGCGAACCGCCGCTCCTGCGGGCCGTACGTCCCGGCCACCGAGCCGTCCTGCCGTACCACCACGGCCGCCGCCTCCGGCACCGGCCACTGCGCGATCAACCCCAGGCTCTCCATGTGCCCGAGCCTAGGGCGTGCCGCCGCCCGGCTCCTACGCCGGGGCTGCTCTGTCGCGGGGCCGCTCCGCCACTCTGTCGCGGGGTCGCTCCGCCACTCCGCCCGCGGCGCCCGGAGGCCGCTTGCCTGGAGTGCACTCCAAGGTCTTAGCGTGGAGGTCATGACGGTCGTGCAGATGGCGGAGAGCGCGGAGAGCACAGTCCAGGACACGCGCGGGAACGCGCACGGGGGCACACGGGGAGACGCACGCGCAGACGCGCACGGCAGCACGCGAGGACGCGCCGGCGGCCGCGCGGACAGGGGGCCGAGCAGCGCGGAGAACGACTGCGCCCGCGCGGAGGGGCTGCCGCGGCCCGACGGGCAGGACCAGTACACGATCAGCGAGGTCGCCCACTTCACCGGGCTGAGCGCGCACACCCTGCGCTGGTACGAGCGGATCGGGCTGATGCCGCACGTGGACCGCTCGCACACCGGTCAGCGCCGGTTCAGCAACCGCGACCTGGACTGGCTGGCGTTCGTCGGCAAGCTGCGGCTGACCGGGATGCCGGTGGCCGACATGGTCAGCTACGCCGAGATGGTCAGGGCCGGCCAGCAGACCTTCGCGCAGCGCCGGGCGCTGCTGGAGTCGACCCGCACGGACGTGCTCCGGCGCATCGCCGAGCTGCAGGACACCCTCGCGGTCCTGGACCGCAAGATCGACACGTACGGCGCCTGCCTGGTGCCCGGGAGGACGAGCGCGTGACCGACGCACAGAACAGCCCCGAGCCGGAGACCGCGCCCCGGACCGCCGAGCCGCAGGCATCCCTCGCACCGCCCGCGCCGCTGCCCCGCGTCGCGCTCGGCTCCGGCGGCCCGCGGGTCGGCGTCCAGGGGCTGGGCTGCATGGGCATCAGCGAGTTCTACGGGGAGACCGACGACGCCCAGGCCCGGCGGACGCTGACCGCCGCGCTGGAGGCGGGCGTGACGCTCTTCGACACCGCCGACATGTACGGCCTGGGCGCCAACGAGGAGTTCCTCGCGCCGTTCGTGCGGGAGAACCGCGACGCGATCACGCTGGCCACCAAGTTCGGCATCCACCGGCTGCCCGGCGGCGGCCGTGAGGTGCGCAACGAGCCCGCGTACATCCGGCAGGCGGTCGAGGCCAGCCTGCGGCGCCTGGGCGTCGACGTGATCGACCTCTACTACATGCACCGGCACGACCGGTCCGTGCCGTTCGCGGAGTCGGTCGGCACGATGGCCGAGCTGGTCGCCGAGGGCAAGGTGCGGCACCTGGGCCTGTCCGAGGTGACGGGCGAGGAGCTGCGCGAGGCGCACGCGGTGCACCCGATCGCGGCGCTGCAGTCGGAGTGGTCGCTGTTCAGCCGTGACGTCGAGCGGACCGCGGTGCCCGCGGCGGCGGAGCTGGGCGTGGCGTTCGTGCCGTACTCGCCGCTCGGCCGCGGCTTCCTGGCCGGCGCGTTCCAGGACGCGGACGCGCAGCTGACGCCGGACGACTTCCGGCACGGCCACCCGCGCTACGCCGGCGAGAACGCGGCCCGCAACGCCGATCTGCTCGCGCCGGTCCGGCGGATCGCGCGGGAGCACGGCGCGACGCCCGGCCAGGTCGCGCTGGCCTGGGTGCACAGCAGGGCGCGGGCGCACGGCCTGACCGTCGTGCCCATCCCCGGCACCCGCAGGCCGTCACGGGTGCGGGAGAACGCCGCCGCGGCCTTCCTGGCCCTGTCCGCCGCCGAGCTGGCCGAGCTCGAACCGATCGCCGCGGCCGTCGCGGGCGACCGCCACGTGGACATGTCCAGCACCTCGGCGTCGCGCGACTAGCCCGGACGCCGCCCTGACAGCGGGGGGCGTCCCCACACGGCGGGATACGGCCCTCATAACCGGGGGCGTTCCTCACAACCGGACGCCGCCCTCACAGCCGGGGGCGGGCCGCGCGGATCGCGGCCAGGACCGCCGCGGCGAACGGCAGCGACTCGTGCACCGGCCCGTAGCCCATGCCGAAGACGACCGCCGCCGGGTCCTGGTCGGCCGCGCTGCCCGGCCCGACCGGCGCGGTGCCGTCCTCGCCGGCCGCTCCCGCCGCTCCGCCGGGCCCGGCCGGTCCGCCGAGGCCCGCCGGTCCGGCCGCCGCGCCCCGGGGCGCCGCGGCCGCGTGCGCCGGGTCCTCGCGGACCAGCAGCCGCAGATGGCCGTGCATCAGCTCCGGCGAGCGCCAGTCCAGGCCGCGCAGATCCTCGACCGGGAACGTCTGGTCGCCGGCCCGCCACTTCGCGGTCGACGCGCCGGTCCAGAACCACCGGAAGCTCACCGTGCGACCGTCGAAGTACGCCTTGGCGTCGTACGCCTTGAACGACCGCGGCACCGGCGGCGGCTCGACCAGGAAGCGGGCGGCCGGCTCGTGCGCCGCGCCGTCCTGCTGCGCCCGTTCGGCGAGCGCGGCGGCCAGTTCGTCGCGGTAGTACTCGCCGAGGGTGCGGGACTGCTCGGGCAGCACCAGCCGGTAGGGGTCGGCGGCCTCCTTCAGCTGACCGGCGGCCGCCTCGATCACCGGGTCGGCGCCGGGCCGCGGCAGCGCCCGCAGCACGGCGGTGCCGCGGCGTCCCTCGGCCAGCGTGACACCGGTCAGCGCGGCGTGCGGGACACGCCGTTCGCCGAGCGCCTGGAGCAGCCGGGTGCCGCGCACGCCCCGGCTGTACCGGATCACGACCGCGTCGGGTTCGAACTCCCACACGGCGTTGTTTCCGGCCAGCACGTCACCCATAGGGATCAGCCTATGACCGGTACCACTCAAGAGTCCTGGCCCGCGCTACGCGCGTCGCCGCCTTTTCCGCCGCACGTCACCGGCCGATCGCCTCGTGATCCTCAGCTCTCTCGTCCCGTCCCACGCGCCTCGTCGAAGGTCTTCACCAGCCGGCGCGGCGCGGTGCGCCGCCATGCCTCGGCGAGCAGTTCCGCGACCTCCGCGAGGTCCGCTCCGGCGAGGTCGACCCGCACCCAGCCGAACCGGCCGACGTAGGGCGCGACGGAGAAGGTGCCGGGGTCGGAGGCGACCAGCGCGGTCTGCTCCTCGGGCGAGGCCTTCACCGACAGCCGGCCGCCGTCGGGCTCGTCGCCGCCCATGGCGAAGATCTTCCGGCCGACCCGGAAGGTGTGCTCGCCCCAGGTCATCTCCTCGTGCGCCTGCGGCAGCCCGAGCGCCGCCTCCCGGCACTCCTCGAACGTCGTCACGGCCGCTCACGTCCCCCCTGCCCCGCGTCGGGGCGCTCGGTGTCCTGCGCGCCTGCGGCGTACCCGCCGCTCACAGCCCCGCGGCGCAGTGCGGGTGGCCGTCGCGGCAGGCCACCGCAGGGTAGTCGCCCAGGCCGATCCGGGCGAAGTTGGCCAGGCTCGCGGTGTCCGGTGCGAAGTAGCCGGGGTGGCCCTGCGCGCCGGCCGCGCTGATCTGCCGGGCGCCGAAGGACTGCGACATCGGGTCCGCGCCGTGCCCCAGGCCCGCGAACTCCAGGTGCGGGACGTCGCTGATCCAGTCGCTGCCGTCCCTGGCCGCCCATACGTGGGCGCTGGTGTGCAGGTCGGAGACGTGCCCGGCGCGCATGCCGGGGCTGCCGAAGACCGCGATGTCCGCGACCTGCCCGGGCGGCAGGTCGGACGCGGCGACCCCGCACAGCACCGATCCGTAGGAGTGGCAGAACAGCGCCACGTCCCGGTGCTGGGGGAGCGCGGTCAGCAGCGCTCTGAGCCGGATCGCGCCGCGCGCGGCGAGGTTGCCGGTGGACGCCTCCAGGTCGACGCCGCTGGGCGTGGTGTAGTCGCCCCACGCGATCACCGCGGTCCTGGCCCGCGGCGCGTCCCGGCGCTCCTTCGCGTACAGCTCGTGCGCCATCCCGTCCAGCGCGGTGTACGGCTTGTCGGCGCGCTCGAAGCGCAGCACGTCGGTGTCCACGCCGGGCACCACGATGGACACCCGGCGGGCCGAGCCCAGGTCGCCGAAGACCTCGGCGACCTTGCCGACGCCGGTCGGGTCGAAGGCGAGGATCTGCCGGCCGTGGCCGAGCAGCGAGGTGTAGCGGTCGGTCAGCTGCTCGGCGAGCTCGCGGCCGGCTGGGGTGAGCAGGTCGCTGCGGGTGCGGGTCAGCTCGGTGGCGCGGGCCTCGGCCAGCGCCTTGCGGTTGGCGCGGTAGCGCAGCGCCGGCGGGGCGCCGTTGAGGTTGCCGACCACCAGCGGGTAGCGGTCGGCCAGGGTGCGGCGCTGGGCCGCGGTCAGGGTGGCGAAGAACAGCGCGATCCGGCCGGGGGCGGAGTCCGGCGACGGCAGCTTGCGCGCGCCGATCGTGCCGTGCGCCCAGGCGGTCAGCGCGGCGGTGCGGACGTTGGTCACCGCGTGCGGCTGGACTGCGGTCCAGCCGGTGGTGCCGAGCATCACGAAGACGACCGCCAGGGCCAGCAGCGTGCGGACGGAGGTGGTGCTCAGACGTTCGTACAGAAAGGTCACTCGCTGAAGCCTCGCGAAGACGTCCCGCGCCGGGCGGGGACGGTGGCCGGGGAGCGCGGGGATGTGCCGTCGGTGACGGCCGCTCCTACTTCCAGCCTAGACAACGCGCGGGGGTGGCCGAAGGATGCGTGACTCAGATCACGTTTGATCGCGGAATATGCCAACCGGGTCACTCGTGCACCCGAACGGCGGGGCCGGGCCCGCACCCCCGGCCGGCCCGGCCCCTTCCGCGATCACCGTCGGCGATCGCTCACGCGTCGCCGCCCGCCGCGCCCGGGTCGGCCGCCGACGCGTCCAGCAGCTGGTAGCGGTCCACCGCCTGCTTGAGCGCCGAGCGGTCCACCTTGCCGTCACGGGCCAGCTCGGTCAGCACGGCCAGCACGATCGACTGCGCGTCGATGTGGAAGAAGCGGCGCGCCGCCCCGCGCGTGTCGGCGAAGCCGAAGCCGTCCGCGCCCAGCGAGGTGTAGCGGCCCGGCACCCAGCGGGAGATCTGGTCCGGCACCGAGCGCATCCAGTCCGAGACCGCCACGAACGGCCCCTGCGCGCCGGAGAGCTTGCGGGTCACGTACGGCACCGCCTGCTCCTCCTCCGGGCGCAGCAGGTTGTGCTCCTCGACCGCGACCGCCTCGCGGCGCAGCTCGTTCCAGGACGTCGCCGACCACACGTCGGCCGCCACGTTCCACTCCTCGGCGAGGATGCGCTGCGCCTCCACCGCCCACGGCACCGCCACGCCCGACGCCATGATCTGCGCCGGGATCGTGCCGCCCTCGGCCGCCTTCAGCCGGTGGATGCCCTTGACGATGCCCTCGGCGTCCACGTCGGCCGGCTCCGCGGGGTGCTGGATCGGCTCGTTGTAGACCGTCAGGTAGTAGAAGACGTCCTCGCCGGGCTGCCCGTCCGCGGTCTCGCCGTACATCCGGCGCAGGCCGTCCTGCACGATGTACGCGATCTCGTACGCGTAGGCCGGGTCGTACGCCACGCACGCCGGGTTGGTCGAGGCCAGCAGCTGGGAGTGGCCGTCGGCGTGCTGCAGGCCCTCGCCGGTCAGCGTGGTGCGGCCGGCCGTCGCGCCCAGCACGAAGCCGCGCGCGAGCTGGTCGGCCATCTGCCAGAACTGGTCGCCGGTGCGCTGGAAGCCGAACATCGAGTAGAAGACGTACACCGGGATCAGCGGCTCGCCGTGGGTGGCGTAGGCCGAGCCGGCCGCGATCAGCGAGGCCGTGCAGCCCGCCTCGGAGATGCCGTCGTGCAGCATCTGGCCGGTCGGCGACTCCTTGTACGCCAGCAGCAGCTCGCGGTCCACCGACTCGTACTGCTGCCCGAGCGGGTTGTAGATCTTCGCGCTCGGGAAGAACGCGTCCATGCCGAAGGTGCGGTACTCGTCGGGCGCGATCAGCACGAAGCGCTTGCCGATCTCCTTGTCCCGCATCAGGTCCTTGAGCACCCGCACGAACGCCATCGTGGTGGCGATCGACTGGCTGCCCGAGCCCTTCTTCGCCGCCGCGTAGGTCTTGTCCGGCGGCTGCGGCAGCGGCTTGGCGCGCACCACGCGCGTGGGCACGTAGCCACCGCAGGCCTTGCGGTGGTCGTGCATGTACTGGATCTCCTCGGAGTCCCGCCCCGGGTGGTAGTACGGCGGGTAGCCCTCGTCCAGCTGCCGGTCGGTGATCGGCAGGTGCAGCCGGTCGCGGAAGCGCTTGAGGTCGTCGACCGTCAGCTTCTTCATCTGGTGGGTGGCGTTGCGGCCCTCGAAGTTCGGGCCCAGCGTCCAGCCCTTGATGGTCTGGGCGAGGATGACGGTCGGCTGGCCCTTGTGCTCCAGCGCCGCGGTGTAGGCCGCGAAGATCTTGCGGTGGTCGTGGCCGCCGCGCCCCAGGTGCAGGATCTGCTCGTCGGTCAGGCCCTCGACCATGCTGCGCAGCCGCTGGTCGTCGCCGAAGAAGTGCTCGCGGATGTACGCGCCGGACTCGGTGGCGTACGTCTGGAACTGGCCGTCCGGGGTGGTGTTCATCTTGTTGACCAGCAGGCCGTCCCGGTCCTGGGCCAGCAGCGGGTCCCAGGAGCGGTCCCAGACCAGCTTGATCACGTTCCAGCCGGCGCCGCGGAACTGCGACTCCAGCTCCTGGATGATCTTGCCGTTGCCGCGCACCGGGCCGTCCAGGCGCTGCAGGTTGCAGTTGACCACGAAGGTCAGGTTGTCCAGCCCCTCGCGGGCGGCGATGGACAGCTGGCCCAGCGACTCCGGCTCGTCCATCTCGCCGTCGCCGAGGAACGCCCACACGTGCGAGGCGGAGGTGTCGGCGATGCCGCGCGCGTGCATGTAGCGGTTCATCCGAGCCTGGTAGATCGCGCCCAGCGGGCCCAGGCCCATGGACACGGTCGGGAACTCCCAGAAGTCCGGCATCAGCCGCGGGTGCGGATAGCTGGACAGGCCGTTCGGCGCCTTGGACTTCTCCTGGCGGAAACCGTCCAGCTGCGCCTCGGAGAGCCGGTCCAGCAGGAAGGCGCGCGCGTAGATGCCCGGCGAGGCGTGGCCCTGGAAGAAGATCTGGTCGCCGCCGCGACCGTCGTCCTTCCCGCGGAAGAAGTGGTTGAAGCCCACGTCGTACAGCGAGGCGGAGGAGGCGAAGGTGGCGATGTGGCCGCCGACGCCGATGCCCGGGCGCTGCGCCCGGGAGACCATCACCGCGGCGTTCCACCGGGTGGCGTTCAGGATGCGGCGCTCGATCTCCTCGTTGCCGGGGAAGAACGGCTCGTCCTTGGTGGCGATGGTGTTGACGTAGTCGGTGCTGCGCATCTCGGGCACCGCGACGCGCTTCTCGCGGGCGCGCTCGATCAGCCGCAGCATCAGGTAGCGGGCCCGCTCACGGCCCCGCTCGCCGATGGCCGCGTCCAGGGAGTCGAGCCATTCCGCCGTCTCCTCGGGATCGAAATCCGGGACCTGGCTGGGAAGGCCGCCAATGATGATCGGGTTGCGATCTGATCCGGAAGCCACGCTGTTCCTTCGCTGCTCGTGTCGGTTCGGCGCCCAGTCGGTACTGCGCAAAGGGCCTTTGTGAACTCTACGCCCCGCGGGCCCCGGCCCCGACGCGCTCGGCCGCCCGTGGACCGCCCTCCGACGGGCCGCTCTCGCCAATCGTGCACAACACCGGCAAACCGGCGTGATCTGCGTCACCATGGAGGGTACGGGTTGCGGGGAAGACGGGCGAATCATCACCGTTTCGGCGCTCTCGTGCGCCGGGTACTTGCGCGATCCGCCCCGCCCGTGTGGACTACCGCCAATAACCTCGCACGCGCGGGGGCACAACACAGACCATGAGCACCCATGACAGGAGGCAGAGCGTGAGCGCGACCGCGGACCACGCGGAGGAGCGGACCAACCCGGCGAGCCGGCTTGGGTTCGAGCCCGGACAGGTGGTCCAGGAGTTCGGGTACGACGAGGACTGCGACCAGGAGCTCCGTGAGGGCATCGAGGAGCTGACCGGCGGGGAACTGGCCGACGAGGACTACGACGACGTGCCCGACGCCGTCCTGCTGTGGTTCCGCGAGGAGGACGGCGACCTCACCGATGCACTGGTCGACGCCACCTCGACGGTCGACTCCGGCGCCCCGATCTGGCTCATGACCCCCAAGACCGGCCGTGACGGCCACGTCGAGCCCAGCGAGATCGGCGAGGCGGCCCAGACCGCCGGCCTGGCGCAGACCAGCAGCGTCAACGCGGGCAAGGACTGGACCGGCAGCCGCCTGGTCACGCCCAAGACCGCGAAGGCCGCCAAGCGGTAGCCCGCCGACGCAGGGTCGCGACATTGCCCCACAGTCCCGAGGAGCCGAATTGCCGATCGAGGCCGGTGTCGCGGCCCCCGACTTCAGCCTGCCCGACCAGCACGGGCGGACGGTGCGCCTCGCCGACTTCGCCGGCGACAAGCACCTGGTGGTGATGTTCTTCCCGTTCGCCTTCACCAGCGTCTGCACCGGCGAGCTGCGGGCGATCCAGGCCGAGCTGCCCGCCTTCCAGAACGACGGCGTGCAGGTGCTCGCGGTCTCCTGCGACTCGATGCACGCGCTGCGCGCCTTCTCCGACGCCGAGGGCCTGGACTTCCCGCTGCTCTCCGACTTCTGGCCGCACGGAACCGCCTCCCGCGCCTACGGTGTCTTCGCCGAGGACAAGGGCTGCGCGCTGCGCGGCACCTTCGTCGTGGACCGGTCGGGCACGGTCCGCTGGACGATCGTCAACGGCCTGCCCGAGGCCAGGGACCTCCACGACTACGCGAAGGCGCTCGCCGCGCTCTGAGCCCCCGCGTACCGCGACACGTGCCGCCGCGCGCACCGCCACACGTACCGCGACACGCGGCGCTGGGCGCACCGTCACATGTACTGCGACGGGGGCCTGCGGCGGGCGGGAACCGGTCACTAAGCTCGGCACGTTGGTCGTGCATACCGGCACGCAGACCTGCGCAGGATGCCCCGCACGCGGCATCGCACGGACGGGAAGACGGGAGAGGACTCGTGGGAGTCAGCCTCAGCAAGGGTGGCAACGTCTCACTGACGAAGGAGGCGCCGAACCTCACGGCCGTCGTCGTCGGCCTGGGCTGGGACGCCCGGACCACCACCGGGTCGGACTTCGACCTCGACGCCAGCGCCCTGCTCACCAACGACCAGGGCAAGGTGCTGTCCGACCAGCACTTCGTCTTCTTCAACAACCTCAAGAGCCCGGACGGCTCGGTCGAGCACACCGGCGACAACCTCACCGGCGAGGGCGAGGGCGACGACGAGGTGATCAACGTCAACCTGGCGGGCGTGCCGGCCGAGGTCGACAAGATCGTCTTCCCGGTCTCCATCTACGAGGCCGAGACCCGCCAGCAGAGCTTCGGCCAGGTGCGCAACGCGTACATCCGCGTCGTCAACGCGGCGGACAACCGCGAGCTGGCCCGCTACGACCTCACCGAGGACGCCTCCACCGAGACCGCCATGGTCTTCGGCGAGCTGTACCGGCACGGCGGCGAGTGGAAGTTCCGCGCCATCGGCCAGGGCTACGCCTCGGGCCTGCGCGGCATCGCCCAGGACTTCGGCGTCAACGTCTGAGACCGCCGGTCCCACAGCCGCCGGCGGCGTCAGGTGCTGACGCCCCGGCCACAGAGCCACCACACAGCAAGGGGGAAAGAACAGCGATGGGCGTCACGCTCGCCAAGGGGGGCAACGTCTCCCTCTCCAAGGCCGCGCCGAACCTCACCCAGGTGCAGATCGGCCTGGGCTGGAGGGCACGGTCGACCACCGGGGCCGACTTCGACCTGGACGCCAGCGCCCTGCTGTGCGCGAACGGCCGGGTCCTGGGGGACGACTACTTCGTCTTCTACAACAACCTCAAGAGCCCGGAGGGCTCCGTCGAGCACACCGGCGACGACCTCACGGGCGGCTCCGGCGGTGACGACGAGACGATCCTGGTCGACCTGACCGGTGTCCCGGTCGCCGTCGACAAGATCGTCTTCCCGGTCTCCATCTACGACGCCGACGCCCGGGTGCAGACCTTCGGGCAGGTCAGCGACGCCTACATCCGAGTGATCAACCAGTCGGACGGTACCGAGCTGGCCCGCTACGACCTCACCGAGGACGCGTCCACCGAGACCGCGATGATCTTCGGCGAGCTGTACCGCTACAACGGCGAGTGGAAGTTCCGCGCGGTGGGGCAGGGGTACGCGTCGGGTCTGCGCGGGATCGCCCTAGACTTCGGGGTCAACGTTTCGTAAAGCCGCCTCGCGCGGGGGACCCCTTGGTTCAAGGGTCACAAGGGATTGGGTGGAAAGCACGTGCTCCTCAGAACATTCGGCTGGTCGTTCGGCATCACTGCCGCCGGCCTCGCCCTGGCCGGCATCCTCTGGGGGGCGAAGGGCGCGGCGATCGTCGCGATCCTCTCCGTCCTGGAGATCTCGCTCTCCTTCGACAACGCGGTCATCAACGCCGGCATCCTGCGGAAGCTGAACGCCTTCTGGCAGAAGATGTTCCTGACCGTCGGCGTGCTCATCGCGGTGTTCGGCATGCGACTGGTCTTCCCGATCATCATCGTGGCCGTCACCGCCAAGCTCAGTCCCTGGGAGGCGGTGCGGGTCGCGGTCAACGACCACGACCGCTACGAGTCGCTGGTCACCGCCGCCCACCCGGCCATCGCGGCCTTCGGCGGCATGTTCCTGCTGATGATCTTCCTCGACTTCATCTTCGAGGAGCGCGAGATCACCTGGCTGGGCTGGCTGGAGAAGCCGCTGGCCCGGCTGGGCAAGCTGGACATGCTCTCGGTCGTCGTCGCGCTGGTCGCGCTGCTGATCGCCGGCACCACGGTGGCCACCGCGGTCCCGCTGCACGGCGGCCACGGCACCATCGACAAGGCCGAGACGGTGCTGCTGGCCGGCGTCGGCGGCCTGCTGACCTATCTGATCGTCGGCGGCATCTCCGGCTTCTTCGAGGACCGCCTCGAAGAGGACGAGGACGACGACGAGGACGGCGAGGACGGCGCCGAGGGCGCGGCCGACGAGGGCGCGCAGGGCGCCGGGGGCGCGGAGAAGGCCGGCGCGGTCCAGGGCCGCTCCGGCGCGACCGCCGGGCAGGTCGTGGGCCTGGCCGGCAAGGCCGCGTTCTTCATGTTCCTGTACCTGGAGGTGATCGACGCGTCGTTCTCCTTCGACGGCGTCGTCGGCGCGTTCGCGATCAGCAACGACATCTTCGAGATCGCCCTGGGTCTGGGCATCGGCGCGATGTACATCCGGTCGCTCACCGTCTTCCTGGTCCGCAAGGGCACCCTGGACGACTACGTCTACCTGGAGCACGGCGCCCACTACGCGATCGGCGCGCTGGCGGTCATCCTGCTGATCACCATCAAGTACGACGTGAGCGAGGTCATCACCGGCCTGGTCGGCGTTGTCCTGATCGCGGCGTCCTACTGGTCCTCGGTGGTACGCAACCGCCGGCTCGGGGAAGAATCCTCCGCAGCGGGCGACAAGGACGACAAGGCCGAGGTCACGTCGGGGGTCTGAACACCGCCGGCTCCCGGCGCCCCACGGCCACACTGCCCCCGCCGACCGGCGGGGGCAGCGCCGTGCCGACATGCGGACGACAGGGGAGTGGAACGGCAGATGGCCTGGTGGAGCTTCCTGCGGCCCAGCGGGGCCCAGCAGTTCGACGTGGCGAACGCGCACAGCGTCGAACTCACCCGGCGGCGGCCGGAGATCTCGCTCACCAAGCAGGGCGCCGCGGTCGGCAACATGCGCGTCAACCTGTCCTGGCAGATGCGGACCTCGGACACCGGCGGCTGGAGCGACGACCGCCGCGGCTTCCTACGCCGCCAGCTCGACGTGTTCAAGCCCCGGGTGGTGCAGGCCGCCGGGCCCGCGATGGTCAACGTCGACCTGGACCTGGCGTGCATGTACGAACTGGCCGACGGCACCAAGGGCGTGGTCCAGCCGCTCGGCAACTTCCTGGGCGACCTGGACGAGCCGCCGTTCATCCAGATGAGCGGCGACGACCGCTTCGGCGGCACCTCGGGCGAGACGCTGTACATCAACTTCGACAAGCGCGACGAGTTCAAGCGGCTGCTGGTGTTCGTGTACATCTACGACGGCACGCCGGCCTTCGACCGCACCCACGCCAAGGTGGAGATCTTCCCCGGCTCCGGCCCGCGGATCGAGATCCCGCTCACCGAACGCGAGCCGCAGGCCCGCTCCTGCGCGGTGGTGCTGATCGAGAACCGCAAGGGCGAGCTGGTGGTGCACCGCGAGGTGAAGTACGTCTACGGCTTCCAGGCCGAGATCGACCGGCTCTACGGCTGGGGCCTGCAGTGGGGCCGCGGCTACAAGCCCAAGGTGTGATCAGCGATCAGCGGGCCGGCTGGAACTGGGGGCCCTGCGGGGGCAGCGTGAAGGGCGCCTCGGGGGCCGGGGGAGCGGCGGCGACCGGCTGCGGGTAGCCGTAGGCCGGGTAGCCGTACTGCGGCTGCTGGTGGACCGGTGCGGCCGGCGGTGCGGCGGGCGGGACAGCCGGCGGGACGGCGGGCGGTGCGGCGGGACGCGCGGGCGCGGCCGCCGCGGGCTGCGGATAGCCGTAGGCGGGCTGCGCGGGCACGTGCCCGGGGCTGGGAGCCTGGAGCGGGTAGCCGTAGGCGCTGGTGGGCTCGGGCGGCGGTGCGGCCACGGTCGCGGCGGCGGACTGCCCGGCGGCCTGCCCGGCGGCCGGGCGGCCCGTGGGCTGCGCGGGCGGCCTGGGGGCCTGGGCGGCGGCCTGGGCATCACCGCTGTCGCCGTCCTCGTCGCCGTCGTCCACCGCGATGCCGAACTCGGTGGCCAGTCCCACCAGCCCCGAGGCGTAGCCCTGGCCCAGCGCCCGGAACTTCCACCCGGCGTCCTTGCGGTACAGCTCGCCGCAGTTCAGCGCGGTCTCGTGGCCGGTGTCGGGCAGCACCTCGAAGGTCGCGAGCGGCGCGGCGTGCGCGGCGGCGGTACTGTCGAAGAGCGTCAGCGTCAGGTCCTGGACCTGGCTGAACGGCCCGCCGTCGCAGGAGGCGGCGAGGACCACCCGGTCCACCGTGCCGTCCAGCGCCGCCAGGTCCACCTCGACGGTGTCGGTCAGGCCCTCGGGCACCCGCTTCTTCGGCAGGTGGCGGGCCAGCCCCGAGGGGTGCCGCGGCTCGTTGTAGAAGACGAAGTCCGCATCGGAGCGGACCCGCCCGTCGCGGCCGAGCAGCAGTACGGAGGCGTCCACGTCGGGCGCGTTCGGCCCGGGTGTCCAGCGCAGAACCGCCCGGACGCCGGCTGCGTCCAGAGGGATGTTCATGCCCTTCACCATCCGTTGCGTCATGCCGGTCATCCTGCCCTTCTGGCCGGTCCGCCCACAACAGGCCCCTGACGGGGCGACGGTCACGTGGTGGCCGCGCCCTGGTTACCCGCAATTCACGCGCCGAGGGAACCGCCACCTCATCCTCACACGTACGATAATCGGCCAGACTTGAGCCGGATCACTACCCTGAAAGGGGGCGTATGCGACACTTCGGACACCTCACTTCTGATATGAGAAGTGAACTGTTCCACCGCGAGCCGCAGGAATTCACTGCCGACTCTTCTGCCCGCACGCTCGCCACCGCCCTCGGAGCGACCCTCTACAGCCCGGCCACCCGCCCCCATCTGGCCGACGACGTGCTCAAGCAGGCCGCCCGCGGCGTGGTGTCGATGGTGCTGTGCCTGGAGGACTCCATCGACGACCGCGACGTCGCCGCAGGGGAGGCCAACCTCGTCCGCCAGTTCGCCCTCCTCGACGCCCGACCGGAACCGGCCGCCGAGGCGCTCCCGCTGCTGTTCATACGGGTCCGCACCCCCGACCAGATCACCGACCTGGTGGCCCGGCTCGGCGCCAGCGTCCGGCTGCTGTCCGGATTCGTACTCCCGAAGTTCACCGAGGAGACCGGCGTCCCCTTCCTCGAAGCCCTCACCCGCGCCGAGGCCGCCTGCGGCCGCCGGCTGTTCGCCATGCCCGTCCTGGAGTCGCCCGCGCTGCTGCACCTGGAGAGCCGCGTCGAGACCCTCTACGGCATAGCGAGCACCGTCGACAAGCACCGCGAGCGCGTCCTGGCGCTCCGCCTCGGCGTCACCGACTTCTGCTCCTCCTACGGCCTGCGCCGCGCCCCCGCGATGACCGCCTACGACGTCCAGATCGTCGCCTCCGTCATCGCCGACGTGGTCAACGTCCTCGGCCGCGCCGACGGCAGCGGCTTCACCGTCACCGGCCCGGTCTGGGAGTACTTCCGCCACCACGAGCGGATGTTCAAGCCGCAGCTGCGCACCAGCCCCTTCAAGCCCGAGTCCGAGGACCTGCGCACCGCGCTGATCGAACGCGACATGGACGGCCTGCTCCGCGAGATCGAGCTCGACCGGGCGAACGGCCTGCAGGGCAAGACCTGCATCCACCCCAGCCATGTGCCGGTCGTGCACGCGCTCAGCGTGGTCACCCACGAGGAGTTCTCCGACGCGGGCGACATCCTGCACGAGGACCGCAGCGGCGGCGGTGTGCTGCGCTCGGCGTACACCAACAAGATGAACGAGGTGAAGCCGCACCGCGCCTGGGCCGAGCGCACCCTGCTGCGCGCGGAGGTGTTCGGCGTCGCGCGCGAGGACATCGGCTTCGTGGAACTGCTCGGGGCGAGCCTGCCGCAGTCCTGAGGGCGCGCGGCGGCGCTCTGCCTGGCGCCTCTCCCCCGGCCGCCCCGGCTCCCCCTGATC
>JAJSZB010000132.1:0-16537 GCA_050613715.1 Streptomyces sp. IBSBF 3018 | reverse complement strand
ACTTCAACCCGGTCAACTGGGCGCTGGTCGCAGGGCGTTCAGCGAGCGCCCTCCTGCTCGGCCTCGACCTGTGCGTTCCACTCCCGCTTGGACGACTGCCAGCCGTCCTCGTCCTTGCCGAGCCGCCAGTAGCCGGAGATCGACAGCCGTTCGCGCGGCACCCCGCGGTCCAGCCGCAGGTGCCGGCGCAGTTCCTTGACGAAGGTCGCCTCGCCGTGCACGAAGGCGTGCACGTCGCCCGGCGGGAAGTCCAGCGCGGTCACCGCCTCCACCAGCGCCTCGCCCACCGGGCGCGAGCCGCGGTGCAGCCAGACGATCTCGGCGTCGCCCTCGGTGACCAGCTTCTGCTCCTCGGCCGGACCCGCGACCTCCACGAACACCTTCGCCGGCGCGCCGGCCGGCAGCCGTTCCACCGCCGCGGCCACGGCCGGCAGGGCGCTCTCGTCACCGGCCAGCAGATGCCAGCCGGCCGCCGGATCGGGCGCGTAACCGCCGCCGGGACCCATGAACCACAGGCTGTCGCCCGGCTCCACCCGCGCCGCCCACGGCCCGGCCAGCCCCTGGTCGCCGTGGTGCACGAAGTCGACCGTCATCTCGCGCGCCGCCGGGTCCCAGGCCCGCACGGTGTACGTACGGGTCGTCGGCCACTGCTCGCGCGGCAGGTCACGGCGGATCGCCTCGATGTCCAGCGGCGCCGTGTACCGCTCCGGGTACGCGTCCTCCAGCGCGCCGCCGCCCGGCGCGAACAGCAGCTTGACGTAGTGGTCGGTGCACGCGCCGACCTCCAGCTCGGTGTCCGGCGCCAGTTCGAACACCACCCGGATCATGTGCGGCGTCAGCCGCTCGGCCCGCACCACGTGCGCGGACTTCGCCCTCGGCGTCCTGCGCGGCGCTCCGCGCTCGGGTCGTTCCGCCATCGGCAGCCTCCCAGATCTTTCAAGTTAGGCAAGCCTAACCCATGGGTCGGCCGTGCGGCACGCGCCGCACACTCCCGACAGCGCTGCGCAGGACGTCCGCGCCGGCGGGTCGGGGGACCCGCCGGCGCGGACGTCGGTGCGGCCGGCCGGTGGCCGCGTCCGCCGTTTCGTGCTCGCGCGGCCTGAGCCGGTTCGGCCGGTTCAGCAGGTGGAGCCGGTTCCGGCCGTCAGGAGGCGGTGCAGGTGAGGGCCGGTGCCGTGAAGGCGCCGTCGGCCGTGCCCTGGAAGCCGAAACTGGTGGAACCGGCCGCGGCGAGCGCGCCGTTGTAGCTCAGGTTGGTCGCGGTGACCGACGCGCCGGTCTGCTGGACGGTGGCGCTCCAGGCGCTGGTCTCCTGCTGGCTGCCGGGCCAGGTCCAGGCGACCTTCCAGCCGTTGACCGGGGCGCTGCCCGCGGTGACCGTCACGGTGGCGGTGAAGCCGGCCGCCCACTGGTTGTCGATGTGCAGGACCGCGGTGCAGCCGGCGTTGCCCGTGCCGCCGGTGGACGTACCGGAAGTGGTGCCGGTCGACGTGCCCGTGGAGGTGCCGGTCGACGTGCCGGAGGACGTACCGCTGGACGTACCCGACGAGGTGCCGGTCGAGGTGCCGCTGGACGTACCCGAGGAGGTGCCGGACGAGGTCCCGGAGGACGTGCCGCCCGTCGAGCCCGTGCCGCCGAACGTCGGCGCCTTGATCGACGTCAGATACCCGTCCTTGACCGTGTCGACGGTCTGCCAGTCGTCCTTGAGGATGCCGCCGGTGTCACCGGAGTCGGGGTTCCAGGACCAGAACGTCCAGCTGAAGCTGTCCCCGCCGTTGGACGAGGTCGGCAGCATGTACGAGACGAGGGCCTTCAGCCACTGCTGGTCGGTGGTGGACTGCAAGGTGGTGCCGAACTCGCCGACCCACACCGGCGCGAGGTTCTGCTTGAAGATGTAGCCCCAGTACTTGTCCCACACGCCCGGCATGTTGGCCGGGAACGACGGGTCGGTGAACCAGGTCTGCTGGGCGACCGAGGTCGCGTAGTCGTGCGCGGAGTAGACGACCCGGTTGGCCACGCTGAGCTGCACCGGGTACTGGCCGACGCCCATCAGGTTGCCGCCCCACCAGCCGGACGTGCCGTTGAAGGTCTGGATGCCCTCGACGAAGATCAGCAGGTTGGGGTTGACGCCGAGGACCGCGTTGCCGGCCCGCTCGGCGGCCAGCCGCCAGTCGGTCGAGGTGTCGCCGCAGCCCCAGCAGGCGGGGTCGTGCGGCTCGTTGTGCAGGTCGATGCCGACGACCGCGGTGTTGCCCTGGTAGCGGGCGGCCAGCGCCTTGAGGTCGGTGATCCAGGTCGACTCGGGGACGCTGCTGGTGTACCACAGCGGTGACTGGCCGCTGGCGTCCGGCCGGTGCCGGTCCAGGATCACCCGCAGCCCGATCGAACCGGCGTAGTCGACGATCTTGTCCATGATCTGCAGCGGGCTCAGCCCCTGCAGGTCCGTGTTCATGTTGTAGAAGTTGATGCTGTTGGCGGTGGCGCCCGGCTTGAAGATGTCGTCGCTGTACGGCAGCCGGATGGTGTTGTAACCGAGCTGCTTCATCTGGTCGATCATGCTCTTGTAGTCGCGCGACCAGAGGCCGTGCACCACGTTGTTGTTCGTCTCGAAGCCGAACCAGTTGATGCCCGCGATGCGGACCGGCTGGTTGGCCGAGTCCAGGATGTCGCGCCCGCTGGTGTGCCAGTAGCCGGTGCCCGCGGCGGCCGCCGCGGCGGCGGCGGGCGCGAGGGCCGGTTTCGCGGCGGCCGGGGCGGAGGCGCCCGCCGCCGTCGCGGACGACTGGCCCACGACCAGCGCGATCAGCGCCAGCAGGGCTGCCGCGACCGCGGCGCCGAACGCGGCGCGCGGCATGCGGGACTTTCGGTGGGGGCTCGTGGGGGAGCCCGGGGTGCTGACCACGGGTGCGATTCCTCTCGGTGGGGGGCGGAACGCTTCGGTGACGTGGTGTGGGCGGGCGCGAGGAAGTCATGGGAGCGCTCCCAAGCGCACCCTGCATGAAATCCGCGTCGCGCGCGAGGCGTCAAGAGGGCGGAGAGGCTTCAAGTAGTGAAGCCGGGAGAGTGTGCGGCGCCGCGCGGCCGGGTGCGGAGGGCGGCGCCACCGGAGCGGGGTGCGCACGCGACCCCCGGGCCGCCGGCCGTTCTCCCGGTGTCGCGGAGAGGTGTGCGCACCCCCTAGGCATACCGACTGGTCGGTACTACCCTCTGCCCACCAGTCACCCCCGGGATTCCGACATTCCAGGAGGAGCCGTATGTCCGCCACCCCG
Organism: Streptomyces sp. IBSBF 3018; assembly: GCA_050613715.1. Classification (GTDB taxonomy): domain Bacteria; phylum Actinomycetota; class Actinomycetes; order Streptomycetales; family Streptomycetaceae; genus Actinacidiphila. Next base: position 13,268 of record JAJSZB010000132.1, on the reverse strand, counting down.
ACGTCCTTCGACGACGGCAGACCGGGGCCGGCCCCGGCCGGCGCCGTCTCCGTGCTCGGCCGGCTCTACCGGCGCGACCTGGGCGCGTATCCCCCCACCGGGCGCCGGATGTCGTATCTGGCCATCGTGGTGGTCACCACGGTCGTGCTGTACTACATGCTCTACGTCCAGTACGCGGTGGCCACCTCGATCATCACCCACTTCGGCATGACCTACCGCTACTTCGTGTGGGTGTCGGTGATCGGCAACGCGGTCGGCGCCTTCGCCTCGCTCGCCGCCGGGCTCGCCGACCGCTGGGGCCGGGCCAACATGGTGGTCTACGGGCTGCTGGCCGCCTCGCTGCTGGTCTTCTTCGGGCTGCCGAACGCCGGCGGCAAGGCGGCCTATCTGGTGATGTTCGCGGCGGTCAGCCTGATCGAGGGCATCGTGCTCGTGGCGACGCCCGCGCTGATCAGGGACTTCTCGCCGCAGCTCGGGCGGGCCACCGCGATGGGCGCGTGGACGATGGGGCCGGTGGTCGGCAGCCTGGTCGTCACCACCGTCACCAGCAACACGCTGGACACCTCCAGCTGGCAGGACGAGGTCCGCTACTCCGGCACCGCCGGGCTGGTGGTGTTCGTGGTCGCCCTGTTCGCGCTGCGCGAGCTGTCGCCGGCCCTGCGCGACCAGATCATGGTGACGCTGCGGGACCGGGCGCTGGTCGAGGCGCGCGCCAAGGGCCTGGACCCGGCCGCGGCCCGGCGCGGCGAGTGGCGGCAGATGATGCGCCCGGACATCACCGGCTCCGCGCTGGCGATCTCGCTGTACCTGCTGCTGTACTTCGCCGCCGTCGGCAACTTCGTGGTCTTCTTCGCCACCACCTACGGCTACACCGAGCAGCGCGCCAACGCGGTCGCCAACTGGTACTGGGCGGCCAACGCCATCGCGCTGGTGGTCGTCGGCGTGCTGTCGGACCGGCTGAGGGTGCGCAAGCCGTTCATGATCGTGGGCGCGGTCGGGTCGATCGCGGCCACCGCGGTCTTCGCCACCCGGGCCACCCATCCGGGCACCGACTACTACACGTTCGCCTGGCTGTTCGTGTGCATCGGCGTCTTCAGCGGTGTCGCGTACGGGCCGTGGATGGCCTCGTTCACCGAGACCGTGGAGAAGCACAACCCGGCGGCGACCGCGACCGGACTCGCGGTGTGGGGCTGGACGATACGGATCGTGGTGGCGGTCTCGACCGCGTTCATCCCGGTGCTCGTCACCTCGGTCACCCCGCTGGTGGACCACGGCACACAGGTCGCCGCGGCGCAGCGGCAGGCCGGCCCGGCGCTCCAGATCGTGGGCGCGCACCCGCAGTTGTTCGCCGAACTCGGCAAGTACCCGCCGGGCAAGGCGCCCGCGGCGCTCACCGCGCAGGCGGTGCGCGACGTGGGGCCCGCCGACCTGGCGGTGGTGCAGAAGGCGCAGCCGCAGCTCGCGCTGCTGCAGAAGTACGGCACGAAGGTGCAGCAGGCGTCCCAGGACGGCCCGGGCCAGTGGCGTGACTGGTGGTGGATCTGCGTCGGCGGCCAGGTGGTCTTCCTGCCGTTCGTCTTCCTGATGGCCGGGCGCTGGAGCCCCAAGCGGGCGCGCGAGGACGAGGATCTCCACCGGCAGTCGGTGGAACGGGAGTTGGAGCTGCTGGCGGCCGAACGCAACTGAACGCGGACGGCGGCGCGGACCGGCCGGCGGCCCGGACCGGGCGGTGGGTCCGCGCCGCGGGCCGCGCCGAGCGCACTGAACCGGTTTCCTTACCGGCGGGTCACCGGCGCCCGTGGTGGCAGCGTTGTCATCCGGTCGCCGGTGACCTGTGTGATTCCCGGGAATTGACCGGCCGTTGACGACTACAGTCCCCGATCATGACCGAACGTCCGTTTGAGGCACTGGGGTTGAGCGCCGACGCGGACCGGGCCTATCCGCTGCTGATCGCCACGAGGGGAGTGGCCACGGCGGAGCTGGCCCGGATTCTGGGGGTGCCGGGGGAACGGGCCGAGGCCGCGTGCGGGGAACTCGCCGCGCGGGGCCTGGCCGAACTGGGGACCGACGAACTGTGGTACCCGCTGCCGCCACGCGCGGGGCTGCTGCCCATGATGTCGCGCGCCGAGGAGCAACTGCGCAGGGGAAGGGAGCTGTTGGACCACCTGGGCGTCGTCTACCAGCGGGTGCACGAGGGGCACCGCGCCGAGGAGATCGTCAGGACCGTGCAGGGCGCGGAGGCGATCGCCCGGCACGCCGCCGACGTGCGCGGCGCGGCCCGCGAGGAGTTGCTGTTCTTCGCCCGCGGCCCGGGCGCGGCCGGCGACCTGCCGCCGGCGGGCGACCCGCACGTACGGCGCCGGGTGCTGCTCGAACGCGCCGAGGTGGAGGCGGAGTTCGCATTCGGCGGGGTGCAGGCGCCGGGCGGCACGCAGGTGCGGGTGGTGGAGCGGCTGCCGGTGCGGCTGTGCATCGCCGACCGGCGCACCGCGATGCTGCCGCTGGCCGCGGACGGTGCGCCGCCGGACCCGGTGCTGCTGGTCATCGGCCCCAGCGGGCTGCTGGACGCGCTGGTGTCGCTGTTCGAGTCGCTGTGGGCCCGCGGGGTGCCGCTGGGCCCGCCGCAGGACGACGTGCGGCTGCGGATCCTGAGCATGCTGGTCGGCGGCAGCACCGACGCGGCGATGGCGCGGGCGCTCGGCGTCGCGGTGCGGACCGTGCAGCGGCACATCGCGGCGATGGAGCGGTCGGTGGGTGCGGACAACCGGGTCCAGCTGGTCTGGCACGCGGCCCGGCACGGCTGGCTCGACGGCTGACCTGACCGACCCCGTATCGGCCCCGACTCCCGTGTGCTGCGGCCGAGTCGGGGCCCCGGGCGGCCCCGCCGCGACGGCCGGAAGCGCGCCTGGCGGGTTGCCGCCGCGGGGCAACCGGCGTCAATCTGTCGCGTTCCCGTCAAGGTCCTGGGGATTCCGGTGGTGCATGTGGTGCACAGGTATACGCCAGCGGTTCGATCGAACCGTTTCCGAGAAGCCCAAGGGAGACCACCTTGCGCAGACCCGTGTTCACCAGACGGCGCGCCGCCACACTGACGGCGCTCGCCGCGCTGGCCCTGCAACTGCCGCTCGCCGCCGTGGCGGGCAGCCAGGCGCACGCCGCGCCCGCCGACCGGTCGGACCGGCCGGACGTGGTCCGGCAGTGCGCCGACCCCGGACCCGGCGAGTTCGCCTGCTTCGCCCTGCGCCGGACCGACGTGACCGCCCACAAGGGCGTCCAGCCGCTCGCCGCCACCCCGGACGGCTTCGGTCCCGCAGACCTGCAGAGCGCCTACGCGCTGCCCGCCGACGGAGGCGCCGGCCAGACGGTCGCCATCGTCGACGCCTACGACGACCCCAACGCCGAAGCCGACCTGGCCGTCTACCGCCAGCAGTTCGGCCTGCCGACGTGCACCACCGCCAACGGCTGCTTCAGCAAGGTCAGCCAGCGCGGCAACACCGACGACCTGCCCTCGCCCGACTCGGGCTGGGCCGGCGAGATATCGCTCGACGTCGACATGGTGTCCGCGGCCGCCCCGGCCGCGCACATCCTGCTGGTCGAGGCCGACTCGGCGAACTTCGAGGACCTCGGCGCCGCGGTGGACGAGGCGGTCGCGCTCGGCGCGAAGTACGTCTCCAACTCCTACGGCACCGGCTACGACAGCACCCCGGGCAGCGGCGAGGACCCGTCCGAGGTCACTGCCATGGACCCGTACTACAACCACCCGGGCGTCGCGGTCGTCGCCTCCTCGGGCGACGGCGACTACGGCGTCAGCTACCCGGCCGTGTCGCAGTACGTGACCTCGGTCGGCGGCACCGCGCTGACCCGGGACAGCGGCAACTCCCGCGGCTGGTCCGAGTCGGTGTGGAACAACGCCTACGGCGGCCCCGGCTCGGGCTGCTCGCTGTACGAGCCCAAGCCGGCCTTCCAGACCGACACGCTCTGCGGCAAGCGGACCGTCGCCGACGTCTCCGCGGTCGCCGACCCGGTCACCGGCGTCTCGGTCTACCAGACCTACGGCGGCAACGGCTGGGCGGTCTACGGCGGCACCAGCGCCTCGTCCCCGATCATCGCGGCGACCTACGCCGCGGCGGGCACCCCGGCGGCCGGCTCGTACCCGAACTCCTACCCGTACGCGCAGCGCGGCGCGCTCAACGACGTGACCCAGGGCAACAACGGCTCCTGCACGCCCGCCGGGCTGTGCACGGCCGGCGCGGGTTACGACGGGCCCACCGGCCTGGGCACGCCGAACGGCCTCGCCGCCTTCCGCAGCGGCCCGCACGGCGTGATCACCGGCACCGTCACCGACCACGCCACCGGCTCCGCGATCGCCGGCGCCACCGTCAAGGCGGGTGACTACAGCGCCACCACCGGCGCCGACGGCACCTACAAGCTCGACATCCCGCCGGGCAGCTACGACGTGACCGCCAGCGCCTACGGCTACACCACCGGCAGCATGCCCGGCGTCTCGCTGGAGGACGGCGCGACCGTCACCGAGTCCTTCGCGCTGGACTCGGTGCCGCGGCAGACCGTCACCGGCAAGGTCACCGACGGCTCCGGCCACGGCTGGCCGCTGTACGCCAAGGTCACCGCCGACGGCGTGCCCGGCGGCCCGGTCTACACCGACCCGACCACCGGCGCCTACAACCTGACGCTGCCCCAGAACAGCTCCTACACCCTGCACTTCACCTCCAACTACCCCGGCTACAAGACCCTCGACAAGACCGTGCAGGTCGGCGCCTCGGCGCAGACCGTCAACGCGGCCGTCCCGGTCGACGGCAGCTCCACCCAGGCCCCCGGCTACGAGGTGAAGCTGACCGGTCCCACCGAGCCGTTCGACAGCACCACCGCCCCGCCGACCGGCTGGACGGTGAGCAACGCCGACGGCACCACCGGCGGCTGGGAGTTCGACGACGCCGGCAAGCGCGGCAACCACACCGGCGGCACGGGCGCGTTCGCGATGGTCGACAGCGACCACATCGGCCAGGGCGAGAGCCAGGACACCTCGCTGCTGTCCCCGTCCTACGACCTGAGCGCCGACACCAACCCGACGCTGAGCTTCGACACCGACTACAAGGAGTACTCCAACTCCGTGGCGGACGTGGACGTCTCCGGCGACGGCGGCGCCACCTGGTCCACGCTGTGGCACAAGACCACCACCTCCGTCACCGGTCCCAGCCACGTCGACCTGTCGCTGGCGGACGTCGCCGGCAAGAGCGACGTGCGGCTGCGCTTCCACTACACCGGCTCCTGGGCCTACTGGTGGGAGCTGGACAACGTGTTCGTCGGCGAGCGCGCCTACCTGCCGGTGACCGGCGGCCTGGTGGTCGGCAACGTCACCGACGCCAACACCAAGGCCGGCGTCAACGGCGCGACGGTGACCAGCACCGACCACGCCGCCGACCACGCCACCACCGCGGCCACGCCGGACGACCCGAACCTGGGCGACGGCTTCTACTGGTTCTTCTCGCACCTGACCGGCAAGCACCCGGTGTCGGTCAGCGCGTCGAAGTACACCACCGGCACGGCGACCGCCAACATCGCGCCGGACAGCACCGTGGCGCGCAACGTCGCGCTCAAGGCGGGCCAGCTGAAGGTCACCCCGGCGTCCATCGCCAAGACCGTCGCGTGGGGCAAGAGCGCCTCCCAGACGGTGACGGTGAAGAACACCGGCACCGCGCCGGCCACCCTGACCCTCGGTGAGAACCCCGGCGGCGTCGTCGTCCAGCAGGCCGGCGCCCCGCTGAACCTCGTCAAGGGCCAGTTCTCGCCGCACTCCCTCGCCGCGCACGGCGCCGCCTCCGGCGCCAAGCCCGGCAAGTCCGCGGCGGGCAAGGCGACCACCGACGTCTCCGGCAGCGCCCAGACGGCCGCGGGCGACGCCTGGCAGCCGGTGCCCGACCTGCCGACCGCGACCGGCGACAACGCGGTGGCGAGCTACCAGGGCACCGTCTACTCGGCCTTCGGCTTCACCGGCGTGAACGACACCAGCGACCTGTACGCGTACAGCGCGGACAGCGGCGCCTGGACCAAGCTGGCCTCGGCCGCCGACACCCGTGAGGCCCCGGCCCACGGCATCATCGACGGCAAGTTCTACGCGGCCGGCGGCTGGGGCTCCACCGGCAGCCCCGACGCCAAGCTGGAGATCTACGACATCGCCTCCAACACCTGGAGCACCGGCGCCGCCACGCCCAAGCCGTACGCCGGTTCGGGCAGCGCGGTCCTGGACGGCAAGCTGTACGCGGTCGGCGGCTGCACCGCCACCGCCTGCGGCACCACGGACGTCACCGTGTACGACCCGTCCGCCGACGCCTGGTCCTCCGTCGCCGCCTACCCGGAGCCCATCTCCTGGGAGTCCTGCGGCGGCATCGCCGGCAAGCTGTACTGCTCCGGCGGCACCACCGACGCGGGCAGCGTGACCCACGCCTACGTCTACGACCCGGCGTCCGACTCCTGGTCGCCGATCGCCGACCAGCCCACCGACGCGTGGGGCTCGGCCTACACCGCGGCCAACGGCCTGCTGCTGGTCAAGGGCGGCGCCATCAACTCCGGCGCGGCGCTGACCAACCAGACCTGGGCCTACCAGCCGAACGACAACACCTGGACGGCGCTGCCCAACGCCGGCGGCTCGCTCTACCGCGGTGGCGGCGGCAGCGGCTTCTACTCCGTCGGCGGCCTGGCGGGACAGACCCCCGCCAAGACCTCCGAGGTGCTGCCGGGCTACGACCAGACGGACTCCGCCGACGTCACCTGGCTGTCGGAGAGCACGGACACCGTCACCGTCCAGCCCGGGGCCAGCACCACGCTGACGGTGACCCTCGACGCCTCGGCGCCGGAGATCAGCCAGCCCGGCACCTACACCGCCTCGCTGGGGCTGGCCAGCGACACCCCGTACCGGCTCACCCCGATCGGCGTCTCGCTGACCGTCAAGCCGCCGGCCACCTGGGGCAAGATCGCCGGCAAGGTCAGCGCGTCCGGCGGTGCGCCGATCGCCGGGGCCACCGTCCAGATCAACACCTGGACGACCCACTACACCCTGAAGACCGGCACCGACGGCAGCTACGGTCTGTGGCTGGACGTCCGCAACAACCCGCTCCAGCTGATCGTGGCCAAGGACGGCTACCAGCCGACCACCGTCACCGTGAAGATCACGAAGGGGGCGACCACCACAAGCAACTTCACCCTGCTCAAGGACTGATCCGGGCGCCGTCCCGGTGACCGGGCCGATCCGGCCACGGCCCACGCCGTGGCCGGATCGGCCCCCCGTATGGGACAGTTCGCACGGAAGCGGTCATGAACGCAATGAAATCCACACGGTGATCCGCAAAACAGTGCGCGCGCGGTCCGCAGCGGTGTGTACTTGGCTGGTCCCCTCCTGCGCGGGCGGGCGCCACTCCGTCACGCCCTGATCCTCGCGAGGCTCATCGATGATCGAGACACCGGACCTGGCCTTCGCCGGCCTGGCCGCCGGGACCCTGTCGGCCTTCGTCCTCGCCGGCGGATTATGGCGCTCCCGGCGTCAACTCTCAGTCACCCGCGAGGAGATCACCGGCCTGGAAGCCCGGTTGGACTCCATGGACGACGAACTGACCGCCGCGCACGAGGAGTCCGAGGCCGCCGGACGCGAACTCGACGGCGCCTGGGAGGACTCGGGCAAGGCAGCACGGCTGGTCGCGGAAGAGGTCGACCACCTCGCCAAGGCCCGCATCCCGGCCGCCGCGTCCAAGGCGCTGCACCCGGAGGTCACGGTCCCGGGACCGCTCGACCCCGATGTGGCCGGCACCCCGCTCGGCGACTGCCTCGACCTGGCGCTGGCCACCGTGCCGGCCGTGATGGCCCAGGAACGCGCCCGGGTCGACGCCGCCGCCCGCGCCGCCGTGCGCGGCGCCACCCGTGACGTGCGCGGCGCCCTGACCCGCTTCCAGGAGCGGCTGCGCGCCCTGCAGTCGAGCTACGACGACCCGGCGCTCGCCGAGGCGCTGTACGCCCTCGACCACGGTGCCGCGCAGTCCCTGCGCCGCGCCCAGATCACGGCGGTGGTGTGCGGCGACTGGGCCGGCCCCGACCGCGAGGAGTCGCACCTGATCGACGCGGTCGCGGGCGGCCTGTCCCGGCTGGCCGGCTACCCGAGGGTGCGCACCCGCAACCACCTGGCCGCCGGCACCGCGCTGGTCGCGCAGTGCGTCGAGCCCGTCGCGATCGTCGTCGCCGAACTCGTCGACAACGCGCTGCGGCACTCCCCGCCGGCCTCCGAGGTCACCGTCGAGGTCGCCCACGCCCCCGGCGGCGTGAGCGTCACCGTGGACGATGCGGGCGCCGGGATGACCGAGGAGCAGCGCGCCCGCGCGCAGCGCCGGGTGGCCGGCCACGACCCCGTCCTGCTGTCCGAACTGGGCGACCCGCCGCGGATGGGACTGGCCGCCATCGGCCGCCTCACCCGGCGCTTCGACCTGTCCGTCGACCTGTCCGCGCCGTCCCCGCAGGGCGGTGTGCGCGCGGTGCTGCTGATCGGGGAGGGCCTGCTCAGCAGAATCGACCCGGTCGAGCACCCACCCTCGGCGAGCGCGCCGCGCTCCACCCGACCGGCCGCCGCGGGGGCGGCCGGAGACGCGGAGGGCCTGAACGGGAACGAGGACGGGGACGGCAACGCCAACGGCAACAGCAACGGCAAGGACAGCGGCGGCGCCGACGGCGGGCTGCCGCAGCGCCGGGCGCGCGGGCGCGGGCCGGAGGACGCCGCCGTGGCGCTGCCCCACCCCCGCACCCCCGAGGACGCGGCGACGGCGCTGGGCGCGCTCCAGTCCGGCACGGCGGCGGCCCGCGCGGGCGCGGCGACCGTGCCCGTACCCGCCGGGGACACCGGGCCGGGCGGCGGCGAAGCGGCCGGCGCGGCGCGTGGGGCCCGCGACGCGCGCCGGGCCGCGGCCGATGCGGCCGACGCAGCCGAGAACGCGGCCGAGAACGCAGCCGACGTGGCGGACGCGGACGACGCGGTCGACCGCCGACCGGACGCGGGGGCGGACGCGGTGGGGGACCGCGCCGCAGGAACCGGCCCGCAGACCTCCTCCGCAGACCACGGCGCCGGAACGACCGCCGACGCCGCCGCACAGAGCGAAGGGAACGATGCACGATGACCAAGCGCGAGACCGGGGAGACCGCGTGGGTGCTCGATCCGATCCTTGAGGTCCCGCACGTGGAGGCCGCCGTGCTGCTCACCGGCGACGGCCTGGTCTCGGGCTCCTCCGAGGCGCTGTCGCCGGCCGCGGCCGAGCGCACCGCCGCCATCGTCAGCACCGTGCAGGGCGCCTGCCGGACCGCCGCCGCGGCGTTCGCCGACTCGGAGGACGCGCAGGTCCGGCAGGTGGTGATCGAGTCGGAGCACGGCTACATCCTGGTCGCGCCGACCGCGCAGGGCGCCTGCGTCGCGGCCTTCGGCGGACCCGAGGTCCGCCTCGACCTGCTGGCCCACCGGGTGCACTCCCAGGTGGCCAAGCTCGGCGAGAAGGCCACGGCCGCGGGGGCCCGCGGCGCCGGAGCATGACGGCCCGCCGCCGCGCCGGCGGCTCGCTGGTCCCCGCCTACCTGGCCACCGGCGGTGTCGCGCGCACCCGCCGCGACGGCCGGGACAGCCTGCGCCGCCCGTCCGTCCTCTCCCTGGCCGACGAGCCGCGTACGGACGGCGGGGGCCCGAACGACGACCTGCCGCCGGCCCAACTCGCCCTTCTCGACGCCCTCCAGGGCGGCGCGCTCACCGTCGAGGAGGCCGCGGACGACCTCGGTCTGCCGGTGTCCGCGGTGCGCGTGCTGGCCAGCGAGCTGCTCGACCGCGGGCTGGTCCGCGCCCGCCAGCCGGTGCCCGCGGCGGAGCCGGCCGACCCCGACCTGCTCAAGCGGGTCGCCGACGGCCTGCGAGCCCAGCGGCCGTAGCACGTACGGCCCCCGGCCCGGTGGTCCCGCGCGCCCGGCGGTCCCGGCCCGTGCGCCACGACCCGTACCGGCGCCGGGCCGGGCCTCAGCGGGTCCGGCTCGGCGTGAGCGACTCCCGGGTGACCTTCTCGCCGCAGTGCGCGCAGCGCAGGTCCAGCTCGACCTGCTCGCCGCAGGTGTGCCGGAACTCCACCGCGGGCTGGTCGACCGCCCAGCGGTCGCCCCACTCGCGCAGCGCCATCATCAGCGGGAACAGCTCGTGCCCGGCGTGCGTCAGGTGGTACTCGTGGCGCGGCGGGTGCTCGCTGTACTGCCGGCGCTCCACCACGCCCGCCGCCTCCAGCTTGCGCAGCCGGTCGGCGAGGATGTCGCGGGAGGCGCCGGTGAAGCCCGCGATCCGCGCGAACCGGTGCACGCCGTACGCCATCTCCCGCACCGCGAGCAGCGACCAGCGCTCGCCGAGCACCTCCAGCGCCGCCGCGATCGAGCAGGGCCGCACCTCGACGGGCGCCTCCACCATCGTGTCCGACGCCGCAGGCCAGAGCTCCGCCGCGGGCTCGGGCGGCGCGACGTCGCCCTGGTCCGCGGTACCGGTCTTCGCTGTTCCCACCGCCGTCTCGGAGTGCATGCCACCAGAGTAATCCGGAGTCTGTTGCCTTTCCCTACTCACGACTGCTAACGTCCCGGCGGACGAGTTAGTAGCGAATCACAACACACTCTCGACGGGGACCCGGCACACCATGAGCGCACCCGAGCAGGTCACGCCTCCGGCGCAGCACGCGCCGGGCCAGGCGTTCGACCCGCACCGGGCCCGGCTGGTGCTGGCGCTGAGCAGTTTCGGCGCCTTCGTGATGTTCCTCGACACCACCATCGTCAACACCGCCTTCGAGACCATCAGCCGCAGCTTCGGCACCGGCGCGGGCCACCTGTCGTGGGTGCTCAACGCCTACAGCCTGGTCTTCGCCGCGATGCTCGTCCCGGCCGGGCGGCTGGCCGACCGCTACGGCCGCAAGCGCGTCTTCCTCATCGGTCTCACCGGCTTCGCCGCGATGAGCGCGCTGTGCGGCGCCGCCCCCGACGTGAACGTGCTGATCGGCGCGCGCGCCCTGCAGGCCGCGTTCGCCGCGCTGGTCACGCCCACCTCGCTGGCCCTGGTGCTGCCCGAGTTCCCGCCCGAGCGGCGGCCGGTGGCCATCGGCACCTGGGGCATGATGGGCGCCGCCGCGGCGGCGCTCGGCCCGACCACCGGCGCCCTGCTCACCCAGTACGCGTCCTGGCGCTGGGTGTTCCTGGTCAACGTGCCGGTGTGCGTCGCGGTCGTCGTCCTCGGCGCCAGGCTGCTGCGCGAGACCCGCGACCCGCAGGCCGGCGGGCTGCCCGACCCGCTGGGCGCGCTGCTGGTCGCGGTCGTCCCGGCCGCGCTGAGCCTCGCCGTCATCGAGGGCCCGAGCTGGGGCTGGTCCGACCCCAGGGTGGTCGCCGGCTTCGCGGTGGCCGCCGTGCTGCTGCCGGTGTTCGTGCTGCGCACCCGCGCCGCGGCCCGGCCGGTCGTCGACCTCGCGCTGTTCAGGGTCCGCCAGTTCACCCTGGTCAACGTCGCGTCGCTGGTCTTCTCCGCCGCGTTCTACGGGCTGCTGCTGGCCAACATCATCTTCCTGCAGACCGTCTGGCACTACTCCGTGCTGCGCGCCGCCCTCGCCACCGCGCCGGGACCGCTCGTGGTCGCCGTCGTCGCCCGCACCGGCAGCAAGCTCGCCGTGGCCTACGGCGCCAAGATCGTCCTGTCCGCGGGCGCGCTGCTGTGGTTCGCCGGCGCGGAGCTGCTGGCGCTGCGGGTCGGCGCGCACCCGCACTGGGCGACGCACCTGCTGCCCGCGTCCCTGCTCACCGGCCTCGGCATCGGCCTGACCCTGCCGGTGCAGTCCGCGGCGGCCGTCCAGTCGCTGCCGCCCGGCCGCTTCGCGATCGGCTCGGCGATCAACTCCAGCTTCCGGCAGCTCGGCGCGGTCCTCGGGATCAGCCTGTTCGTCGCCGTGCTGGGCACGCCGGGAGCCGGCGCGGCGACGGCGGCCTTCCACCGCGTGTGGTGGACCTTCGCGGTGCTCGGCCTGGTGTCCGTGCTGGCGCTGTACGTGCCGCACCGGCCGGTGGGCGCCGGGGCGGCGCAGGCCGGGCCGCCCGAAGCCGCGGAACCGGAACCGGCGGCCGGCACATGACCGCGCGCCACTGAGGCGGCATCCGCCGCCCCCCGAACGCCTCCGTCTGTGCGGGCCCCCCGTACCGCACGGGCGGAGGCTCCCGTCTTCCGCGGCCTTCGCGGGCTTTCGCCGCTTGTCGCCCCTCCTGACGGCAGGGCGCGGACGGTCAGCGTGCCGCGGCGAGCGCGTCCAGCAGCCGGGACAGCGAACCGCCCAGGCCCCAGCGGGCGGCCAGCTCCTCCAGCGCCGCCGGGTCGGCGGGCGCGGCCGGCACCGCCGTGTCGACCTTCGGCACCGGCACGTCCAGCGCCACCCCGACCACCTTCGGCGCGACGTCCAGATACGCGGCCGCCGCGGTGAGGTTGCGCCGCCGGGCCGGGGTCAGCCGGGAGAACGGGTCGGCCGCCGCGGCCCGCACACCGGCCAGGTCCCCGTAGGCGGTGACCAGTTCGGCCGCGGTCTTCTCGCCGATGCCCTTTACGCCGGGCAGCCCGTCGCTCGGGTCGCCGCGCAGCGCCGCGAAGTCGGCGTACTGCCCGGCCCGCACGCCGTAGCGGGCCGCGATCGCCTCCTCGTCGATCACGTCGCAGTCCCCGACGCCCTTGCGCGGGTAGAGCACCCGCACACCGCGGGCGTCGTCCACGAGCTGGAAGAGGTCGCGGTCGCCGGTGACCACGGTGACCGGCGTCGCCGACGCGGCGGCGAGCGTGCCGATCACGTCGTCGGCCTCGTAGCCGGGCACGCCGATCCGGGCGATGCCGATCGCGTCGAGCACCGCCTCGATCACCGGCACCTGCGGCGACAGCGTGTCCGGCACCTCTTCCGCGCCGGCCGGGTCGGCGACGCGGTGCGCCTTGTACGACGGGATCAGGTCCACCCGCCACTGCGGCCGCCAGTCGGCGTCCATGCACGCCACCAGCGCGTCGGGGGAGTGGTCGGCGACCAGCCGGGCGATGAAGTCCAGCAGCCCGCGCACCGCGTTGACCGGCGTGCCGTCCGGCGCCTTCACCGACTCGGGCACGCCGAAGTACGCGCGGAAGTACAGGCTCGCGGTGTCGAGCAGCAGCAGCCCGCCGCGCCGGCCGCCCCCGCCGCCTCCCTCCTTGC
>JAJSZB010000131.1:0-17263 GCA_050613715.1 Streptomyces sp. IBSBF 3018 | reverse complement strand
CGCCACCACCGACCAGGCCCGCACCGCCCTCCAACACCCCGACACCGCGCCGTGCCAGGTGTGCCGACCCGACCGACCGCTGCACACCGCCGCGTGAGGCGCTACCCGGACGCGCACCTGCGGCTTCGAGGTCACGACACCGATCCGATACTCGCCGGTCTTGAGGTCGCGCAAAGCACCCTCGACCCCCAGGAAGGGATGGGCGCGGTGGGGACCGGCTTCACCCCGACCGCAGTACTCCGTTTCAGCCCGTAGGCGCGTTCCTCGACTTCGCCGGCCGCCATGTCGAAGCTGGTATTGACGAGATCGTCGTGCACTGACCTATCCCCGACTCGGACTTCGCCTATAGCCAGGACACCTTCGAACGCATCGCCGTCGAAACTCCAGGCCAAATCAGCTGACCAGCAACGAGTGCTCCGCGCAGGAGAACTAGACCGCAGGTGGGGCCTGTACCGCATTTGGGTTGATGAAGAGTACCTCAGCATCAAGCTTCTCGCTGACCTGCACTCCTGGTCCCGTCAATCGACATAACCGACGGACATAGGAGGAAACCGCATGAGAACTACTGCCCTCGGTCTCTGGGGCCGCTCGAGGAAGGCTGGGGTGGCTGCCACGACGTGCGGGCGGCCAGCCCAGCCTCTCCACGGTCATCCCTTGAGCGCCACACACCGGCGCAATAGCGGTTCCAGATGCAAGTGACCGTCTTCATGGTCGAACACTTGAAGAGCTTCGAGGCAATCGACAATCCAGCGCGCCTCGTCCTCATCCTCGATCTTGAGCGCCACAGCCGTCACCGCACTCTCCAGATCGAACGAGCGATCCTCGAAACCCTCATCCAGGGCCCGGTACCCCGCGATAAGCAGCGGGTCCTCGTACACACCGGTCGAATCGGCAAAGGCACGGGTTTCAGCCGGACTCGTGCGAAGATCTTTCATGCGGCGCAAGGCCTCGTCTGCGTCCCGCAATTCGCTGTGCAACCGGTGTGCTTGACCGACCAAGCTGGGCCAACCACCGGTCAGCTCGTGAAGTAGATCGAGACGGTCCTCGGTGTGGAACATGTCGACACGCTGAGCCCAACTGCGCAGGCTGCGGCGATCGTGGCGGCGCAACACCACTGGCGCAGCCGAGGTGGATTCGGTCCCTGTCAGCAGGCTGCGCCAAAGGGGTAGCTGCACGGTATTGACGATGATGACGGCCGCGCGGGTGACCCCAGGTGTCGTCGGCAGCAGGGTCTCTGCGAGGTCAACCGCCTCTCGGCAGGTCTCCGGACGTACCGGGTCCCGGTAGTTGACGAAGTCACTGATGACGACACGCCGCTCCTGAGGGCGTCCCCCAGTGAGTTCCTGCCGGTAGACGCTGGGCCTGCCGACCGCTGGAAGTCTCCACCCGTCGACGGACCCGGCGATCGTACGCAGGGCTCCCGCGACGTCGGTGACTCCGGTGGCAGAGGTTCCGAGAACGACCCTGGTCCGGTTTGACCGCTCTCCCAGAAGGTCATCGAGCTGAATGTTGGTCAGCGGGGCCGGTCGGCCGTCCGGCAATTCCGGTCGGCCCTCCTGCACAATGCTTTCCTGAAGTTCGCAGTCTTGTTCGGCTCTCAGCAGGCGGGCCTCCACCTCGTGGGAGGTGCCGATCATGCGCAGGGCATTCGGACCGCGAAGATGCCAGCCGAGACCGTCGTGATTGGGGGCCAAGACGCCGAGGCCCACCATCTCGGAGAGGTATGCGCGGAAGCCTTCGGTGTCGAGCTGCTCGAATCCCTCACGCCAGTACGTCTCACACTCGTCGCGCAGCTCGGTGTCGCTCAAACGCACTTCCAGCCCGCGATGGCGAGCATGGTAGGCCAATACATTGGCGATCACGTCGTAGCGGTGATCGAGACTCAGCGTGTCCTTGAAGGCTGCCGAGATGCCGTCCCTGAGCGCGGCGTCCGATTCCACCACCTCGATGTCGGCCACCTCCACCTCGTACGGTGGGCCCTCGACTCCTCGCCGTGCCCGCTTGCGCTGCATCAACTCAACCAGCCGGTGCCCAAACATCTGAAGCAGGAAGGGCTGGTAGGAGCAGAAACCAAGAACACGGTTGACGAGATCCAGATCCTTGAATTCCAGCCCAAGTGCCCGCATTGGCTCGACCAGCAACTCAGCCGCAGACTGGGGAGCGAGCGGGCCGATCACCTTCGGAGTCTGTGCGAGATGACCGAACGGTCCGTTACTCGCCAGCTTGGAGAAGCGCTGTACGGAATGCAGGCCGGCGAAGACGACCTTGGCCCGATCCTTGGTGTCGGATCCCAGGCCCTTGAGCTTTTTGGTCTGGTCGAAGCGAGGAGCGTCAGCCTCGAAGAACTGGTCGCATTCGTCCAGCAGAATCAGCAACTTGCGGCGCGAGTCGCCTTCCAGCCACGTCCTGAGGCCAGCCCGCACCCGCTCCGAGATTTCCTGCCGCCTTTTACGGGTCGGCGTTCTGTCATCGAGTACCTGCGCCGCGGTCAGTTCCCGTTCCAGAACGCTCCACAACGTCTCCGGCCCGAACGAACTGCCCTTCCCGATGTTCTCCTGGTCGAGGTTCACGTACACCGCCAAGTTATAGCCAGGGCGTTGCTCAGTGAACCGCTCGCCAGCATCGGCGAGCAAAGCAGATTTGCCGAGCCCTCGGCCCCCGTAGATCACCTGGGTGCCACGCGGGTCAAGGATGCTCTTGCGCTCAGCCTCCCGGCCGTAGAACATCTCGCCACCGATACGACCGCGCTTCTCCCTGATATACGGGTTGACGCCCGAGAAGGGGAGCAGTGTTTGCGTGGTGGTGCTGACCTGTCGGTTTCCACGGGCAGCGAGATACGCGAGAGCGGCGTCGTCCACGACCAACAACGATTGCAACCGAGCCGAGCCAACCGCGAGTTCCCGGCGTGCCTCGCAGCTCAAGGTGCCGAAGTAGAGCACAAGGAGACTCGCGTCGCTGGTGTCGCGCTCCGCCCAGCTCATGACAACCTTGGCGTGCGGTCGACCCCAGACCATCATCACCCGGAGGTTGCCGCCCTGTTCCGTGATCTCGGAGCCGAACGCGGGCG
The DNA here is from genome assembly GCA_050613715.1 of Streptomyces sp. IBSBF 3018. Classification (GTDB taxonomy): domain Bacteria; phylum Actinomycetota; class Actinomycetes; order Streptomycetales; family Streptomycetaceae; genus Actinacidiphila. The sequence goes on along the minus strand of JAJSZB010000131.1, from coordinate 14,196 downwards.
CTTTGGCTCTGCCATTGACCTCTACTCCGGTTGCTTCGAAGAGTCGGTACTCCCTGCGGTGCTGTGACCCGTCATCGAGCACTCTGGCGCTCTTCGCGTCGTAGCCGAGGAGTTTAAGGAGCGGCGGTACCTGTCTCGTCGGAGCCACGTGGAGCCGGTCGTTCCGTTCGGCGCCAGCCAGCACACGCCACTCCTCGAGCGCATCGGCCGCGAGTGCCGCCTCGTCAGTGGAGAGGTTTCCGTAGTCCAGGACAGGGAGCGAAGGGTGCTTCCCGCCGGACCGCACCAGAGCTACCAGGCCATCGTCGATACCTCCCGGCAGACCGTCGGGCACGGCCGGGAAGAAGTCGGGCAAGTGAGACTCCCCTCCCTCGATCTCCGGGACCGGTTCGCCGATCTCCAGGAAGTACACGAGGTCGGCAGCGGTGGCGAGGTCATTTGTCTCCAGACGCCGCAGTACCTGGTCCCGTTCTTCAGCGGCGAGGTCCAAGGCGTCTAGTCGGGCACGAATTCGATCGGCCGCCTGCCGCCGAAAAGCGGGTAGGTCACTCCGTACCCTGTCCAGCGCGCGACGCACTTCCCTCAGGTCGCGTCCGCCTGCCCCCTCAAGGCGATCGCGTGCGTCGGCCAGTAGCTCCTGAAGGCGCAGGTCCTGGTCCTCGGTCACGGCACCATCTGCCTGGGCACGGTGCAGTTCGGCGATGAGAGTGCGATGGCTCTCGCGCAGCTCCACGCGCCGATCGGCTTCCCGATCGTCGACCTCAGTGCCTGATGGCGGGGCGAACTCTATGGCCTGCGCTGCCGGAAGCAGTCCGCGTACGGACAAGTCGATGATGGCGCGGGCCGCGGTGAAGGCGTCATGTGAGAGTCGCTCGTCGAAGGCATCCTGCCAGCTTCGGTCGACAGCGGCGAGGAGTCCGTCTAGCGACGGCCGCTCATCGATGGAGTCGCACACCTTCAGTAGTTCGGCATTCAGTACGAGTTCCAGGTCGACGGGACCGTCGGCCTGCGAGGCCTTGGCGTCACCGGACAGCAGGGCAAACAGCTCCTCTATCGAGGAGTGGGCCGCCCAAGCCGTCGCAGCTGATATGGCGTCCGAGCTCCGTGCGAGCCGCTTGAGGTCGGCCAGCACGTCCTCTTTGGCGTCCAGCAGGGATTGGCGCAGAGCGGAGATCTCCTTGGCGGCTCGATCACTGTCGGAACGGCCGCTGTGGCGGCTGCCGTCAACCACCAGGCACCATTCCTTGACGAGGCCGACCGCGCGCTCCACGAGATGCACCAGGTCCTGACGTCCCGAGCCCTGCAGCGGCTTGCCGCTGGATGCGCGGTGCCTACGGTCCATGCGATCGATCTCGCTGTTGATCTCGGCCAGCTTCGATAGCCGTTCGGCCTGCTCCCGTGCACCTTGGAGGGCGTCGCGGTTGTCGTCGACTACTGTCGTGAGCAGCCGCCCGAGCATCCCGTCGGCGGGGGCAAGCCAGCGCTTGGCGATCTCCGTAGCCCGTGCGAACCGCAGCCGCTGCGGTGTGAGCAAAAGGCGGCTGTGCTCACGAAGCTCGCGCAGCCGGACCACGTTCTGGGATGTGTCGGCCGCAAGCGGGGAAGCGATCATCAAGGCGCCGCTGAGGGCTCGGTCGGCGACGGCGGTCGCCGCTTCCCCGAGCCGGTCTGGAAGCCGGGGCACAAGTGCCTTGAGCTGCGCGCCTGCCAAGTGGTCGCCAGTAATCAGTGCAGTACGCAGCAGTGCGGGCAGCAAGATGAGCTCAGCACCGTCGGTGTCCTGGCCGGCGTGGCGTCCGTAGTCCTGGAGCAAGTCAGATGTCAGCCGAGCACTCTGGCTGTCACCAGAGGTGAGCAACGCGGCGGCACCTGCGAGGCGGAGCGCCGCTACCTGGGGCTCAGGGCAGCCAGCGATGAGCGTGAGATGGTGCGCGAGCCCGAAGCGTCGATCTGCGACCAGCTGTGCCAGGGCCTGTTCCACCCCGGTCTCAAACGTATGGTCCGCTCCGGGAGCGTCTGCCTGCCGGACCGACTTCCCCCCAGGGGGAGGGTCTGCCGGTACGACAAGTGGCGGGACGGAATCTTCTGTGTCCGTATCGGACGCCTTGCCGACGTCGACGCTGAGTGTGGTCTGCGTATCCCCAGTGAAGACCGGCTCGTGCGCCGTCGCACGGGCAGGCGGAGTCACATTTCCGCGGGCTGTGGAAGGGGGCTGGGCCTCCTCAAGCGAGCCGTCGACGGTCTCCGCCGCCGATTCGACAAGCTGCTCGGTAGTGGGCGATGCGGTCGTCTCGTCCATTGCAGCGTCGGTAGGACGGCTTTCCTCCGTATCGGACGGCGCCCGGTCGGCGTCCTCCTGGGGCAGAACCAGCTCATGAGCCAGAACCACCGCCGTGGCACACGCAGGTGGCAGCACTCGCAGTACCTGCTCTTGCAGAGCAAGGATCTCCGCCGCGGCATCCGCCTGCCTGCCTAGTCTGACGAGCTGCGCCAGCGCAGCTAGCGCAGCGCTTTCCTCCCGTTGCGGCTCGGCCCAGGGCTGTGTCTCCAGCAGGCGGCGGGTCGCGTCGCGCACGGCGCCGGCGGCGACAGCAGCAGCGGCCGAGCCATCCGGGCGGGAGGCGATGGCCATCAGCTTTCGCAACGCCCCCTGGGCCTGGAGATCACGCTCGCGTGCCTCGTGGTAAGCGCGCGCGGCTCCAGCCAGGTCGTCCAAGCGATGTGGCACCCCTTCGATTCCTGCCGCGCGGAACACCACGTCGACACTGTCAAAGACGGCGCCCATCGCCGCGAGTGGAGCTAGATCTTCTTCCCGCGGCGGGCGACCGTCCACCACTGCAAGGGTGACCTTGTCTGCCGCCTGCCGGGCTTGCGCGAGGGCCGACTCCAACTGGCGGCACGCAGCCTCTACATCCGTTTCTTCGCCGCCTCGGAGGCCGGGGGACGCCACAGCGGTCGTTTCATCGAAGGTGCGGGCTTCGGGTGACAGGGAAGTGGGAGAGCCGGAATCTGTGCCTTTCAGGTCTACGGCGGTGGTGTTCGCGGGTGCGCTGCCACGCGCGAGGGGGAGTTCGTCGTCCTCCTGCGTTCCGGGAACGAAGTCCGGGTGAGCCTCAACGATCAAACGGGCCTCGATGCCGACCGCCGCGAGTTGGCTTGCCTGCGTCTCGTCGTTCGACAGCCCGAACCAGTCCTGCTCGGCCGCCCAGGTAAGAATGTACGCGTCAGCGACGGTGGCATTGCACCACGCGAACACTGTGGCACGAACGAGCGTCGGGCCCCAGCGGGCCACCGGGTCGGGAACTGCCTCTCCGGCCTGTGCAAAAACAAAGTTGCCCAGTTGGTTTATCACGGTGGCTGTAAGCCTGCTGACCCCGCATGAGCAGGAGTGCTGCCGCGAGTCGCGGCGCATCCTCGTCAGGACATCCTGGCACAAGGCTTTGCTCACCCGCCGGGGAGCCGCAATGCGGATGCCCAGGTTGCGGAGAAGCTCCTGCCGGCCTTGCGGTCGCAACGAGTTGAAGGCCAGCTCCACCATATCGACCGTGAGGTCGTTCAGGGCCACGATGGCTGGGGCGTCCAAGGCATTGAGTGCCGCAGCCAGGCCTTCGAGGTCCTGGGCCGAGACGTTCGCTGGAGACAGCGGTGGCCCCGTGACGACTCGGTAGCGATCCTGCATGTACACGTACTCCGTTCCTCGTTGAAAACCTCAGGGAGGCAGGACTGGCCCGACCTCAAACTACACACAGCGTGTTGCGTCAGCGACAGCGTGTGTGATCAGTGACGAACGTGTAGCCGTAGGGCAGTTCCCAGCCGTCCGCCTTGCCGAGCCTGCGGCAGTGCTCTCGGAAGGCCATGCGCTGAGCCTCACTCGGTGAGTGGCCAGGTCTAAGTCGGCGCAGATGGCCGGGGACGAATTGGACAACACCGTGTCGTTCCTCTCCGGCTGGCTCTGCGCCTGCCCACGGGCGGATCACTCGTGGCCGGGAAGGGCGATACCCGAGGAGCGGAATGGTCCGTTGATCGTCCTGTGGTGGAAAATGCGCCTGCCCGCAGCCGTCTCGACTGCCGAGGACCGATTCCAGCAGTCGCGCGGCGAGCAGATCCCTAACGGCGGTATTGAGGGCCGCGGTCTGCGATTGGGCTGGCTGCCGCCCGTATACGGCGCTGGGCAGTGCGGCCCGGTCCATCAATGCGTGGCCGTCCAAGGTGAGCAGACCGCAACGGCGCACTGTACGCATGACCAGCTGACTAGGGCCGAGCCCGAACGCGCTGTCACCATAGCGGTCACTCCCCGGGGCGTCCTCCCTGGTGAGCACCTGTGGGTCGTACCAGTGCCCCGTCTCACGATCACCGACGCGCACCTGCTCGCCGAGCTGCACCGTCGTGATGCGGATCACCGGCTCGCCGCGGCGTAGACGCGACTCAAGTATCAGCCCCGGGAAGAATTCCTCAGGCCAAGCGATTTCCGTCATCCGGCCCGATTCGTCACCCAATTCGGTGGTGACTCCCTGGACCGCGACTTTCTCGTCCAGAATCTGGCCCGCGTGCCTGATTTCGAGGCGAACTGCGGAGCTCGTGCCATACGACCAGCGGAGTTCCTCCACGACGAGGGGGTGCAATGGGAACCAACCGTTGATGAGCTGGTCCAACCGGAGGGGAGTCCGCCAGACGACCTGCTCCACGTCGTTCCGCAGAAGTTCGGTGGGCCCGAGAGAGATGCCGTCGGCCAGAGGCGTGTCGACCGGTGTCCACTCCGGCTCCGGCTCCGGGGACGCGTGCAGCGTCGACGCCCAACCGCATCCGATCCCTGCCAGCGGATCTCCAGGTGCTTCAGCATCACCAGGGTGATGGGAGCGCCACACGCCTCCGCCTTCAAAGGCGTCATCGAGCGTGACCCGTGAACCGTTCTCGAACAGACCCTGGTCGCTGTCCCCTCGGACTGTGTCAGCGAGTGCGAGGTTTGCCCGACACACCGCTGCCGCATACCCGATACCTCTAAGCAGTCCCTCGGCGCCTGGGAACCCGCGAAGCCGTGGTCCAACCGCTGTGTACACCGTGACCGGCGTGGCGAGGCCGTACCGCCGCTTTCCTGGAGTGGCTGCGTTTTCGATTGCCGCGGCAAGCGACCGCAAGTCACCCCCGCCTAATGGTCCGCTATCCCGCCAACAGGACGCGAGGGAAGTCCTCGTCATAGCGTAGCCCTGCCAGGTGCGAAGGGCTTCACTGGACCGAAGTACGCCCCGCACTGTGTTGAGGAGACCGAGCAACCCCGCGCGCAAGTCGCCGTCCTGCGTGCTCCCTACCAATGCGGCGAGCGACACAGGGACGAAGGGACTGAGCAACTGATCCCGTGCCGTTGTCAGGAGATACTCCGTATACGCCGTCAACTCATCGCGCCCAGCAGCATCAGGCGACGCGTAGCCGACGTCCACGAAGACGTGTTCGTCCTCATTGATCCAGCGCTGGCGCGTGCGCAGACGATGGAGCTGAGCCGGCGACAAGCTCAGAGCCGGACCAAAGGCATGGAAGTCCGGGACCAGGAGTTCCCTCCGTCGAGCTGCTCCACCGTTCCCCGGACTCCCCGGGCCGTCGGCTCCGACCGGTGCCCCCGATACCCAGGCTGGCACGTCCCCGATGGCACTCGTCTCTCGGTGGGCCCCCTCCCGGTAGACGATCTCGGCGTACAAGGGGTCCGACCCGGTGTTCACACGAACCATCGCTCCGACGGGGAGTGCGGGGGCGTACTCACCGAAGGTGATCACCGGGAAATCGTCGAGGCGGAGTGGGCTGCCTCCGTAGCCGTCGCCGCCGAGGTCGTACCCGAAGTACACGGCGTTGAGCGCAACGGTGGTGTGCACGGGCGCTGAGCGGACCCCTACGACGGCTTCCAGATAACGCCGCAGCCGATCCCGTTCCCGGCTGGGCACTGCCTCGTAGCCGTTTGTCATGGCAGAGGTCAGCAGAGCCTGATCCCCGTATGGATCAGGTAGTTGAACTCTGCCATGAGCCCTCGGCGCCGTCTCGTGCTTCTTACGCTCGTCGGCCGCTACAGGAACGTACGAGCCGGGGTCTCCGCCCATGTCACCTCCACCTCTGCTTCGGTTGGTTGCAGTCCGAAGCGCGGTAGTCCCGCAGCGTAGGCCGACTCGGACAGAAGAGGGGGCACTTTCATCACTTTGCGATGGTCCGCGAGCTCTCAGAGCGAGTGATCCCGATCGTCAGGTGCCGGTAGATGGACTGCCTGGCCCCCGGGGGGGCGCCCACTCGGGGCGACGCGCCATCCGCGATACGGTGCCAGCAACTTTACGCAGCTCGAGAGTGATTCCGCAGGTCAGAACGCTATAGGTGAACGGGGCACGACCAAACCTAATTCTGGATCGGGGCCACGCCACCGACGCGACCGTCGCGGAGGCGGCCTTGCGACGGGTCCGCGCCGTGGGCCTTCTGATGTCGTATGTCGACGACATGGCCCGCCTGTGCGGCAAGCGGATCGGACTCACGGCCTCTGAGCCGCAGAACCGCAGGTCAGCCCGGGATGCATGACGGAGGCTTGACCGACGCCACGCCCGTGCCGTCCGCCCCTGGCCAGGGCGTGTCCGCACAGTCGTGTCGTCGTGCGGAGGACGGCCCGGCGGCGTCTGGTGCGTCCCCGTCTGCCAGGCGGAAGAGGCGCGTGCCATGCGTCGCCGCGGCAGGCACGACTCCGCAGCTGCGCCCTACGGCTCACGGCCGAGGATGTCGTCCCACAGCGCCCGTTCGCGGGCGTCGGGAGGGGTGCTGCCGGCCACCCGTTCGGGGTGGCCCGGCGGCGGGCCCGTCAGCGGGCGCGGCGCGGGCGGGGGTTGCGCGGTGTCGCCCGCGCACAACCGGCCGATCAGGATCAGCGTCTCCCAGAACTCCCGCAGCACCCGCAGCACGGCGCGACGGGCCCGCGCCCTGGCCCGCAGCGTCGCCGCCCGCAGCCGCGCGGGCCCGGCCGGCGGCGCCGGGGCCCGCACCCGCGCGGAACCGCCGCTCACTGCGGCGGGTTGCCGTGCTTGCGCGACGGCAGGTCGGCGTGCTTGGCGCGGAGCATCGCGAGCGAGTCGATGAGCACGGCCCGGGTCTCGGCCGGGTCGATCACGTCGTCGACCAGGCCGCGTTCGGCCGCGTAGTACGGGTGCATCAGCTCCTGCCGGTACTCCTTGACCATCGCCGCGCGCACCGCCTCCGGGTCGTCCGCCTCCGCGATCCGGCGGCGGAAGATGACGTTGGCGGCGCCCTCGGCGCCCATGACGGCGATCTCGTTGGCCGGCCAGGCGAACGCGAGGTCCGCGCCCACCGAGCGCGAGTCCATGACGATGTACGCGCCGCCGTACGCCTTGCGCAGGATCAGCGAGATCCGCGGGACGGTGGCGTTGCAGTAGGCGTAGAGCAGCTTGGCGCCGTGCCGGATGATGCCGCCGTGCTCCTGGGCGATGCCCGGCAGGAAGCCGGGCACGTCGACCAGGGTGACGATGGGGATGTTGAACGCGTCGCACATCTGGACGAAGCGCGCGGCCTTCTCCGAGGCGTGGATGTCCAGGGCGCCGGCCATCGACATCGGCTGGTTGGCGACGATGCCGGTGACATGGCCGTCCAGCCGCACCAGGCTGCACAGGATGTTCGTGGCCCAGCCGGAGTGCACCTCGAACTGCTCGCCGTCGTCGGCCAGTTCGGTGATGACGGCGCGCATGTCGTAGGCCCGGTTGGGGTCGGTGGGCACCAGGTCGAGGAGTGCGGGGGTGGGCCGGTCCGCGGGGTCGTCGGCCGGGTGGTACGGGGCGAGTTCGCGGTTGTTGGCGGGCAGCAGGGAGAGCAGGTAGCGCACGTCCTCCAGGCAGCTCTCCTCGTCGTCGTGGACGAAGTGCGCCACGCCGGAGCCGGTCGCGTGGACGTCGGCGCCGCCGAGGCCGTCGTGGCCGACCTGCTCGCCGGTGACGGCCTGCACGACGTCGGGGCCGGTGACGAACATCTGCGAGGTGCCGCGGACCATGAAGACGAAGTCGCTGAGCGCCGGGGAGTACGCGGCGCCGCCGGCGGACGGGCCGAGCATCACCGAGATCTGCGGGATCACCCCGGAGTTGCGGGTGTTGCGGCGGAAGATGCCGCCGTAGCCGGCGAGCGCGGTGACGCCCTCCTGGATGCGGGCGCCCGCGCCGTCGTTGAGGGAGACCAGCGGGGCGCCGGTGGCGGCGGCCAGGTCCATCAGCTTGTGGATCTTCTCGGCGTGCGCCTCGCCGAGCGCGCCGCCGAAGATCCGGAAGTCGTGCGCGTAGACGAAGACCCGCCGGCCGTGGACGGTCCCCCAGCCGGTGATCACGCCGTCGGTGTGCGGGCGCCTGGCCTCCATGCCGAAGCCGGTGGCGCGGTGCCGCCGCAGTTGCTCGATCTCGGTGAACGAGCCCGGGTCCAGGAGCAGTTCGATCCGCTCGTAGGCGGTCAGCTTGCCCTTGGCGTGCTGCTTGGCGGTGGCCGTCGGGTCGGTTCCCTCACGGGCCGCCAGCTTGAGCCGGAGCAGTTCCTCGGGGCCGGGGCCCGTGTGTGCCTGGTCCAGGAGACGCATGGGTTGGGTCAACTCCCGTTCGGGTGGCGGCGGTCGTACGGCCGGGGCGCGGGTGGCGCCCGGCGGCCGTACCGGGTCAGGCGGCGGTGTCCGCGAGCAGGCGGGCCGCCTCGTGCAGGTCGTGCGGGGCGGCGCCGGAGGACGAGACGAAGCCGTCGGGGCGCAGCAGCAGGAAGGAGGCGCCGGAGCGGTCGACGTGCCGGTGGGCGACCAGGCCGGGCCGTTGCGCGGCCAGGTCGCGGGCGGCCCGGGCCAGCGGGCCGTCGGCGGGTCCGGTGGTGACCAGCCGGAAGGGCGCGGGATCGGGTCCCGCGGCCTGCTCGGCCCAGTGCGGGGTGCGCGCGCCCGGGGCGGTGACGCGGCGCGCCCGCCACCCGCGGCGGTCGGCCGCGGCGGTCAGCGGACCGGCCGGGTACTGGACCCGCCAGCCGGCGAGCAGCGGGATCAGCCGGCGGCGCAGCACCCCGGTCGCCTCCAGCAGCCGCCAGCCGGCGTTGCGGGCCCGCGCCGCGCGCGGGCCGAGGGTGAACATCCGGGTGAAGCGGCCGGTGTTGGCGACGGTCAGCTCGGCGGCGTGGCGCCGCTCGACGGCGTAGGTGTCGAGCACCGCGGGGTCGAGGCGGCCGTCGATCACCCCGGCGAGCTTCCAGGCGAGGTTGTGCACGTCCTGCAGGCCGAGGTTGAGGCCCTGGCCGCCGATCGGGGAGTGCGCGTGGGCGGCGTCGCCGACCAGGAAGACCCGGCCCCTGCGCAGGTCGGCGGCGATCCGCTCCTGGCTGCCGAAGGTGGTCAGGGTGTGCAGGTCGCGCACCTGGAGGCCGCCGGGGCCGCGCAGGTCCAGCAGTTGCTGCACGGTCTCCGCGGTGACCGGGGTGTCGGGCCCGATCGGGGTGCCCAGGCGGGTGATCCCGCCGGTGAGCGGGGCGTAGACCATGGGCCCGGTGGAGCGCAGGAAGTAGTGCACCGCGCCGCGCTCGGCCTCGCCGTCGACGCGGCCCTCGGCGGCGAGATAGGTCGTGGGCAGGCTGGAGCCGGGGAAGTCGATGCCCAGGCTCTGCCGCACCGTGCTGCCGATGCCGTCGGCGCCGATCAGCCAGTCGGCCTCGATCAGCTCGCTGCCGTCGGGGCCCTGCGCCTTGACGGTGACGTATCCGCCCTCGGCGGTCACGTCGGTGACCCGCGTCGAGCGCTCGACCCGGCCGCCCAGCCGGACCAGTTCCTCCTCCAGCAGCGCGCTGGTGCGGTCCTGCGGCAGCAGCAGCGCCTCGTTCTCCTGGCCGATCTCGCTGCGCAGCCGGCGGCCGCCGTCGAGGTGGTAGACCAGCGCCTTCAGCGGCAGGCCGCGCCGTACCGCCTCGTCGTGCAGCCCGAGGTGCCGCAGCACCGCCAGGCCGAGCGGCCACAGCAGGATCGCGCGGGAGCCCTCGTTGGGCCCCGGCTCGGCCTCCAGGACGCGCACCGGCACGCCCAGCCGCAGCAGTTCGCAGGCGGCGGCCAGTCCGCAGGTGCCGCCGCCGGCGATCAGCACGGGGACACGTTTGGTTCCGGGATTCATCGCTCTCCTCCGCGTAGTACGTGGTCGAGCCAGTCGCCGATGGCGCGGGCGGTGGGCTGCGCGTGGTCCTCGATCAGTCCGAAGTGGTCGGCGGGCAGGTCGCGGGCCTCGTGCGGCTGCGGCCAGTCCGCCCGCCAGCGGTGCTCCTCGCTCCAGCCGGGCGCCGGCTCCGCGGCCCGCACCAGCAGGGTCGGCGCCTTGACCTGGGCCGGGACGAAGTCGCCGAGCAGCCGCAGGTAGCCGCCCATGGCGGTGAGGCGGGCGTCGTCGGGCGGGCCGAGCGGCCCGAGCCGTTCGGCCATCGCGCCGATGAGCTGGGCGCCGAGGCGGTCGAGGATGCCGTCGCCGAGCACGTGGGCGTCGATCAGCACCAGCGCCTCTGGGTGCGTGCTCCACTCCTCCAGGCGTTCGGTGACCGCCTGGGCCAGCAGCCCGCCGGAGGAGTGGCCGAGCAGCACCGCGGGGCCCCCGGCGGCGCGTTCGCGCACCGCGGCCGCCGCGGCCTCGACCAGGGCGTCCAGGTCGGCGGGCAGCGGCTGCCCGGTCTCGAAGCCGGGCAGCGAGAAGGCCGTCACCGTACGGTCGCCGGGCAGCGCCGCGGCGAGCCGCACGTACTGCGTCGGGCCCGAGGTGGCGAGCACGGTGGGGAAGCAGAACACCTGGGCGCGTCCGGTCCCCTCGGCCAGCGTCACCGCGTCCAGGGCGGCTGGCCGCGGCGCGGCGCGGAAGAGCGGGCGGAAGGAAGCGGCGGAGCCGAGGAGTTCCAGGAAGGCGTCCGTGCGGCCGAGGTCGAGCGCCCGGGCGAGCATCGGGGCCAGCAGGGCGGGCGCCGGGGCGGCAGGTGCGTCCCCGGCAATTCCCACGGTCTCGGCGTCCGCCGCGGTGACACCCGCCGCGGGGCCGACCGTGGTGACACCCGCCGCGGGTCCGACTGTGGTGACGCCGGCCGCGGGGCCGACCGCCGTGACGCCGGCCGCTGCGGGGGCAGCCGGGGCGTCGGGGCCGGCGCCGGGGCCGGCTTCGGCGTCGGCCAGCAGCCGGGCCAGGCCCTCGGGGGTGCGTCCGCGCAGCACCGTGTCGGCGGCGAGCCGCAGCCCGGTGCCCGAGGCGAGGCGGTTGCGCAGTTCCAGGGTGGTCAGGGAGTCCATGCCCAGGTCGAGGAAGGGGCGTTCGGGGTCGACGGCCTCGGCGTCGGCGTGCCCGAGCACGGCGGCGGTCTCGGCCCGTACGTGGTCAAGCAGCAGTGCGCGGCGCCGGGCCGGGTCAAGCCCTGTGAGGTCGGCGAGGCGGCCGCCCGGCAGGTCGGCGGGACGGCCGGGGGCGGCCTGCTGCCGGGCCCGTACGTCGGGCAGGTCGCTCAGCAGCGGGCTGGGCCGTGCGGCGGTCACTCGCGGCAGGTAGCGGTCCCACGCCACGTCGACCACGGTGGTGGCCCGCTCCCGCCGGTCCAGGCACTCCATCAGGGCGGTGAGCGCGAGGTCGGGGTCGAGGGCGGGCAGCCCGCGCTGGACCAGGCGCTCGCGCCGGGACCGCTCGAAGGCGCGCTCGGCGTCGGTGGCGCCCTCGTTGTCCCAGCCGCCCCAGCCCACCGAGGTGCCGGGCAGGCCGAGCGCGCCGCGGTGCACGGCCAGGGCGTCGAGGTACGCGCTGGCCGCCGCGTAGGCGCCGACGCCGACGCCCCCGCCGAAGGTGGCGGCGAACGAGGAGAACAGCACGAAGGCGGACAGGCCGCGGTCGGCGGTGAGTTCGTGCAGCAGCCGGGCGCTGCCCGCCGTGACCGCGAGCACCCGCGCGAAGCGGTCGGCGGGGAACTCGGTCAGCGGCCCCTCCTCCAGCAGCTCCTCCAGGTGGAACACGGCGTCGAGCGGCGCGGTCGCCGGGATGCCGTCGAGCAGCCGCGACACGGCCGCGCGGTCCTCCAGGTCGCAGCTGACCAGCTCGGCCCGCGCGCCCAACGCGCCCAGTTCGGTGGACAGTTCGGCGTCCAGCACGGTGACGGCGGCCGGGTCGGCGGCGGGCGGCGCGACCAGCAGCAGGTGTTCTGCGCCCTCCCGGGCGAGCCGCCGGGCCAGGTGGGCGGCGGCGGGCTGGACGGCGCCGGTGATCAGGACCGTCCCCGAGGGGCACCAGGTGGTGGCCGCCGCCGCGGGCCGGCCCGCCCGGGTCAGCCGTGCGGCGAGCAGCCCGGCCCGGCGCAGGGCGAGCTGGTCCTCCTGCGGCGCGGCGAGGGCGTGCGGGAGCAGCGCGAGCAGCCGCTTGTCGGTGCCCTCCTGCGGTGTGCCGCCGGGCAGGTCGACCAGACCGCCCCAGGTGTCCGGGTGCTCCAGCGCGGCGACCCGGCCCAGGCCCCAGATCTGGGCGTGCTGGGGGTGGGTCAGCGGGTCGGAGTCGGAGGTGCTGACCGCTCCCCTGGTCAGCGCCCACAGCCGGGCGTCGAGGCCGGCGTCGGCGTGGGCCTGGATCAGGGCGAGCGTGTCCAGGACCGCGTCGTCCTCGCCGAGCGAGAGCAGTGAGAGCACGCCGGCCGGCTCGCGGCCGGCCGCGGCCTCGCGGAGGCGGTCGGCGAGGACCCGCCGGTCGGGGTGGGCGGTGACGCGCACCGGGCGCACCCCGGCGGCGGCGAGCGCGTCGAGGACCGCGGCGACGTGGGGACTGTCGTAGCGGCTGCCGGGCGCGATGTCGTGGCCGGGGTCGTGGCTGGCGTCGTGGCTGGCGTCGTGGCCGGGGTCGTGGCCGGGGTCGTGCGCGGCGTCGTTCCCGGTGGCGGGGACCACGGCGAGCCACTCGCCGCCGGCCGTGGGGGCGCCCGGCGCGGACCCGAGCGCCTGCCAGATCACCCGGTAGCGCCAGGAGTCGATACGGGCCCGGGCGTCGCTGCGTTCGCGCCAGGCGGCCAGCGCGGGCAACACCTTGCGCACCGCGGCGCTCGCCGGGGTGTCCAGCAGGCGGGCCAGGCCGTCCGCGTCCCCGCTCTCGACCGCCTGCCAGAACGGCGCGTCGGCGGCCGGACCCGCGGCCTCGGGCGTCGCCGCGGCCTGCGGGGTGTCGACCCAGTAGGGCCGGTGCTGGAAGGGGTAGGTGGGCAGGGCGAGCAGGGGTGCGTCGGGGAGCGCGGGGGTCCAGTCGACGCTCTGGCCGGTGGTCCAGGCGGCGGCCAGGGCCGTGAGCAGCCGGTGGGGGCCGCCGTGGTCGCGACGCAGCGTCGTCAGGGTGGTGACGGTGACGCCGGCGTGGTGGGCGGTCTGCTCGATGTGCTGGGTCAGCACCGGATGCGGCGACGGCTCCACGAACACCGTGTGGCCGTCCGCGAGCAGGGCTTCCACGGTCTGCCGGAACGCCACCGGACGCCGCGCGTTCTCGAACCAGTACCCGGGCGTCAGGTCCGCGCCGTCCGCGACCCGTGCGGNGGCTTCCACGGTCTGCCGGAACGCCACCGGACGCCGCGCGTTCTCGAACCAGTACCCGGGCGTCAGGTCCGCGCCGTCCGCGACCCGTGCGGTGAGGGTGGAGTAGAAGGGCGTCGCGGTGGCGGTCGGGACCAGCCCGGCGATACGGGCCTGAACCTCGTCGCGCAGCGGGTCGACGGCGGCGCTGTGGCTGGGCACGGTCGCCGGTACGACGCGGGCGGGCACCTCGCGCGCCCGCAGCCCGGCCACGATGTCCTCCAGGTCGGCCACGGGGCCGGCGAGGTTGGTCGCGGTCGGACTGTTCGCACCCGCCACCGTCACCGCCGGACGATCCGCGATGAGCTTCTCGACCTCATCCGCCGGCAGCTCAACAGCCGCGATCGCACCACGCCCCACCAGATGCTCCGCGAACACCTGCGAACGCGACGCGATGACCCGCGCCGCCTGATCCAACGTCAACGCACCCGCCAGACACGCCGCCGCGATCTCACCCTGCGAATGCCCCACAAACGCATCCGCCACCACCCCATGGCTCCGCCACGTACGCGCCAACGCCACATTCACCACGAACAACAAAGGCTGAAGAACCTCGATCCGCTCCAGCACCTCCGGACGCTCCCCGGTGGCCCGCAGCATCTCCTCCACAT
>JAJSZB010000130.1:0-16701 GCA_050613715.1 Streptomyces sp. IBSBF 3018 | reverse complement strand
GCCCCCCACCTGCCGTTTCGCCCCCGCGCCCGCGCCCGTACCCGTCGCCGCGCGTTACTTCAGGCGTGCCCTGTGTGAGGCAGCGCACAGGTGGAGGCTGGAGCAGGGGGGAGCGGGCGTGGCAGACTGAAGTCAGTAGTGACGTTCGCGCACTCCGGGGTCGGTGAAATTCCGAACCGGCGGTTACAGTCCGCGACCCGACCGCAACCAGCGGCCGGTTGACCAGGTGAAATTCCTGGACCGACGGTGAAAGTCCGGATGGGAGGCAGTGCGCGGCGGGCGTTCACTCAGGAGTTCGCCGCCGCAGGCGGGACCGCGCGAAGCGCGAGGACCGCAGGCGCCCGAACCCCCGGAGAACCCCGCTGAGTCCCGATGCCCCGGAGTCCGTGCCCGATGAGGCAGGAGGACCCGGTGGCCGACACCGCCACGGAAGCAGCCGCGATGCGGCGCGCGATCGCGCTGTCCGCACGCGCCCTCGGCGCCACCGCCCCCAACCCCGTGGTCGGCTGTGTGATCCTCGACGCCGCGGGCGAGACCGCGGGCGAGGGCTGGCACCGCAGGGCCGGCGGCCCGCACGCCGAGGTGCACGCGCTGCGCGCGGCCGGCGACCGGGCCCGCGGCGGCACCGCGCTGGTCACCCTCGAACCCTGCAACCACACCGGCCGTACCGGCCCCTGCGCCCAAGCGCTCATCGAGGCCGGCGTGGCCCGCGTCGTGTACGCGGTCGCCGACCCCAGCCCGGCCGCGGCCGGCGGCGCGCAGACCCTGCGGGCGGCCGGCGTCGACACCGAGAGCGGCCTGCTCGCCGAGGAGGCCGCCGCGGTCAACACCGCCTGGCTCACCTCGGTCAGGCTCGGCCGCCCGCATGTGCGGTGGAAGTACGCCGCCACCCTCGACGGCCGGATCGCCGCCGCCGACGGCACCAGCCGCTGGATCAGCTCGGCCGAGTCCCGCGCCGACGTGCACCGGCTGCGCGCCGAGTCCGACGCGGTCGTGGTCGGCTCCGGCACCCTCGTCGCCGACGACCCGCACCTGGCGGTGCGCGGCATCGACGGCGCCACCCAGCCGCTGCGGGTGGTCGTCGACACCCGCGCCTGTATCACCCCCACCGCGCCCGTACTGGACGACGCCGCTCCCACCCTGGTCGCCGTCGGCAAGGACGCCGACACCGGGCACCTGCCGGGCGTCGACGTGGTCCGGCTGCCGTACGCGGCCGCGGGCCCGGGCGGGACCGGCGGCGCGGGCGGGACCGGTCTCGACATCCCCGCGCTGCTGGCCGAGCTGAACGCCCGCGGGGTCCGCTCGGTGCTGCTGGAGGGCGGGCCGACGCTGGCCGGCGCGTTCGTCGCGGCCGGCGCGGTGGACGCCGTCACCGCCTACCTGGCGCCCGCGCTGCTCGGCGCCGGGCCCGCGGCGCTGGCCGACGCCGGAATCAACACCATCGCGCAGGCGTTGCGGCTCGCCGTGACCGATGTCGTCCGGCTCGGCCCCGACCTGCGCCTCACCGCCGTCCCCACTCCCCGAACTCCCCAGGAGAGCTGAAGTGTTCACCGGAATCGTCGAAGAACTGGGTGAGATCACCGCCGTCGAGAACCTGGGCGACGCCTCCCGGTTCACCGTCCGCGGACCCGTCGTCACCGAAGGCGCCAAGCACGGCGACTCGATCGCCGTCAACGGCGTCTGCCTGACCGTCGTCGAGTACGGCGACGGCGCCTTCACCGCCGACGTGATGGCCGAGACCCTGGACCGCTCCAGCCTCGGCGCGCTCGCCCCCGGCTCCCGGGTCAACCTGGAGCGGCCGATGGCGCTCGGCGGCCGGCTCGGCGGCCACCTGGTGCAGGGCCACGTCGACGGCACCGGCACCGTGCTGGAGCGCATCCCGGCCGAGCACTGGGAGATCGTACGGATCGCGCTGCCCGCGCAGTTGAGCCGCTACGTGGTCGAGAAGGGCTCCATCACGGTGGACGGCATCAGCCTCACCGTGGTCGACGCCGCGCGGGACTGGTTCAGCGTCAGCCTCATCCCCACCACCCTCGCGCTGACCACGCTCGGCATCAAGCAGCCCGGCGACCCGGTCAACCTGGAGGTCGACGTCATCGCCAAGTACGTCGAGCGGATGCTCGGCGACCGCACGGCGGACCAGGCCGCGGACGCGGCGGCCGTCCCGGGCACGGCCGGCGACACCCCCGGCGCCGCGGTCGGCGCCCCCGCGCCGGAGGCGGTCAAGTGAGCGCCCTGCACTGGCTGAACAGCGAGGCGTTCACCGCCTTCGACCAGCACGTCATGTGGTCCGACATGATCGGCAACCTGCTGGGCCTGGCCGCGCTCGCTCTCGGCTGGCGGCGCGCCATGCTCACCTGGCCGGTGCAACTGCTGTCCGGCGCGGTGCTGGTCACCGCGTTCTGGAGCGCGCAGCTCGGCGGCGGCGTCGGCAAGCAGTTCGTGGTGATCACCGTGGCCGGCTGGGGCTGGTTCCAGTGGCGGCGCGGCCGGGCGGACAGCGGCCGGGTGGCGATCCGCTTCGCCACCTGGAAGGAGCGCGCGCTGCTGGTCGTGGCCACCGGCCTGGGCACCGTCGCCGTCGCCTCGCTCTTCCTCGCCTACCCGTCGCTGTCGTGGAACCCCTGGCCGGACGCGTACATCTTCGTCGGCACGCTCGCCGCGATGGTCGCGCAGGCGCGCGGCTGGGTGGAGTTCTGGTTCGCCTGGCTCGCCGTCGACGTGGTCGGCGTGCCGCTCAACTTCCACAGCGGCCTGCCCTTCTCCGGGCTCGTCTACATCGTCTACTTCGTGCTGGTCCTCGCCGGCATGTACGCGTGGTGGCAGCAGACCCGCCGGGCCGCCGCCGACCCCGGCAGCACCACGGGTTCCGGCACCGGAACCGGCAGCGCCACCGACCACTCCCAAGATCCCCAGGGCACCGACGTCGCGGAAGGAGTAGCGGCATGAGCGCCGTTACCGCACTGCAGAACGACTGGACCGCCACGCTCCGGCTCGACCCCGTCGAACGGGCCGTCGCCGACATCGCCGCCGGCCGCCCGGTCGTGGTCGTCGACGACGAGAACCGGGAGAACGAGGGCGACGTCATCGTGGCCGCCGAGAAGATCACCCCGGAGACGGTCGCGTTCATGATGAACGAGTGCCGCGGGCTGATCTGCGTGCCGATGGAGGGGACCGCGCAGGACCGGCTGGACCTGCCGCAGATGGTCGAGACCAACACCGAGTCGATGCGCACCGCGTTCACCGTCTCGGTCGACGCGACCGCGGAACACGGCGTGACCACCGGCATCTCCGCCGCCGACCGCGCCACCACCATCCGGCTGCTGGCCGACCCCACCGCGACCGCCGGGGACTTCGTCAGACCGGGCCACGTCTTCCCGCTGCGTGCCCGGCCCGGCGGCGTGCTGACCCGGGCGGGACACACCGAGGCCGGCGTCGACCTGGCCCGGCTGGCCGGGCTGCGGCCCGCCGCGGCGATCGTGGAGATCGCCCTGGAGGACGGCACCATGGCCCGGCTGCCCGAGCTGGTGCCCTTCGCCCGCAAGCACGGCCTGGCGATCATCTCGATCGAGGACCTGATCGCCTACCGCCGCTCCACCGAGCCCACCGTGCGGCGTGAGGCGCACACCGCGCTGCCCACCGCCTACGGCGACTTCACCGCCTACGGCTACCGCAGCACCGCCGACGGCGTCGAGCACATCGCGCTGGTCGCCGGCGACATCGGCGACGGCTCCGACGTGCTGGTCCGGGTCCACTCCGAGTGCCTGACCGGCGACGTCTTCGGCTCCCAGCGGTGCGACTGCGGCCCGCAGCTGCAGGCCGCGCTGCGCCGGGTCGCCGAGGCCGGCCGCGGCGTGGTGCTCTACCTGCGCGGCCACGAGGGCCGCGGCATCGGCCTGCTGTCCAAGCTGCGCGCCTACGAACTGCAGGAGCGCGGCCGCGACACCCTCGACGCCAACCTCGAACTCGGCCTGCCCGCCGACGCGCGCGACTACGGCGCCGCCGCGCACATGCTCGCCGACCTCGGCGTGCGCTCGCTGCGGCTGATGACCAACAACCCCGACAAGACCGGTGCGCTGGTCCGGCACGGCCTGGACATCCTGGGCGTCGAGCCGGTCCCGGTGGCCGCGGGCGAGCACAACCTGCGCTACCTGCGCACCAAGCGCGACCGGATGGGCCACGACCTGCCCTGGCTGGACGCCTCCGGCCACTGAACCGGAAGCCGTACACGTACACCCGTACACACGTACACGTACACGAACACCCGCAGACCCGTACGACCCACACCCGTACACCCACCCCAGCACGTACCGACGTACCGAGGAGACAGCACACGTGAGCGGTAAGGGCGCCCCCGAGCTGACCGTGAAGAACTGCGCCGACCTGAGGGTCGCGGTGATCGCGGCGCAGTGGCACACCCAGGTGATGGACGGCCTCGTCGACGGGGCCGTCCGCGCCCTGCGCGACCTCGGCATCGACGAGCCGACGCTGCTTCGGGTGCCGGGCAGCTTCGAACTCCCGGTGGTGGCCAAGGCGCTGGCCGGCCGCGGCTACGACGCGATCGTGGCGCTCGGCGTGATCATCCGCGGCGGCACCCCGCACTTCGAGTACGTCTCCCAGGGCGTGACCGCCGGGCTCACCCAGGTCTCGGTGGACAGCGGTGTGCCCGTCGGCTTCGGCGTGCTCACCTGCGACACCGAGGAACAGGCCCTGGACCGGGCCGGGCTGCCCGGCTCGAACGAGGACAAGGGGCACGAGGCGGTGACCGCGGCGGTGGCGACCGCGGCCCTGCTGCGTTCAGTATCCGAACCGTGGAGGTGAGCCGGGCCCGGTTCCCCGTACGCTAGGACCACCATGGCGAACAAGACATTCGAGGAGCTCTTCGCCGAGCTCCGGCACAAGGCCGCCACCGGCGACCCCGGCACGTCCCGCACCGCCGAGCTGGTGGGCAAGGGCGTGCACGCGATCGGCAAGAAGGTGGTCGAGGAGGCCGCCGAGGTGTGGATGGCCGCCGAGTACGAGGGCGCCGACGCCACCGCCGAGGAGATCTCCCAGCTGCTGTACCACGTCCAGGTGATGATGGTCGCCCGCGGGATCTCCCTGGACGACGTCTACGCCCATCTGTAGCCCGTCACGACCGTCACCGCCCGGCCCCTCCCGCCCGTCGTCCCGCCTGCCGTGCCGTCCGCCGCACGTCCTCCTTACGTACGCACCGAACGCCCCGAAGAGAAGGAACCCGTCCTCATGCTGCGCATCGCCGTCCCCAACAAGGGCTCACTGTCCGCACCGGCGGCGGCCATGCTGCATGAGGCCGGCTACCGCCAGCGCAAGGAGTCCAAGGAGCTGGTGATGGTCGACGCCGCCAACGGCGTCGAGTTCTTCTACCTGCGCCCGCGCGACATCGCGATCTACGTCAGCTCCGGGCGGCTCGACATCGGCATCACCGGCCGCGACCTGCTGCTGGACTCCGGGGCCAACGCCGAGGAGATCCTGCAGCTCGGCTTCGCCCGCTCGACCTTCCGCTACGCCGGCCGCCCCGGCGCCGCGACCGGCGTGCAGGACCTGGCCGGCCGCACCGTGGCCACCTCCTACGAGGGCGTGGTGGAGAAGCACCTCGCCGACCACGGCGTGGACGCCTCCGTGGTCCACCTCGACGGCGCGGTGGAGACCGCGATCAAGCTCGGCGTCGCCGACGCCATCGCGGACGTCGTGGAGACCGGCACCTCGCTGCGCAACGCCGGCCTGGAGACCTTCGGCGAGCCCATCATGGAGTCCGAGGCGGTCGTCGTCCGGCGCACCGGCGCCGACCCCGAGGAGCCCAAGGTGCAGCAGTTCCTGCGCCGCCTCCAGGGCGTCCTGGTCGCCCGCCGCTACGTGATGATGGACTACGACATCCGCGTCGAGCAGGTCGAGCGGGCCGTCGCCCTCACCCCCGGCCTGGAGTCGCCGACCGTCTCCCCGCTGCACCACGAGGGCTGGGTCGCGGTCCGCGCCATGGTCCCCACCGCGGACGCGCAGCGCATCATGGACGAGCTGTACGACCTGGGCGCCCGCGCGATCCTCACCACCGGCATCCACGCCGCGCGGCTGTGACCGGCTCCGCGTCCGGGCCCCCCGGCGAGGGCGCCGGCGGCCCTTCCGGCGGCGACGGAACGCCGGGGGCGTCCGGCCCCGAGGGCGCCGGCGGCCCGGCCGCCGCGCTGGGCCTTCCGGTCACCTTCCGACCGCTGGTCACCCGGGTGCTGCTGCTCTCGCTCGCCGTCGCGCTGGTCGTCGTGCTCGGCACCGTCGCGGTGCTGATGCCGCACGAGGGCGCGTCGCCGTGGAGCACCGGCGACCGGGTGACCGTGGTGGTCACCGGAGTGCTGATCGCCGCCGTGCTGACGCTGCTCGCGCGGCCCCGGGCGATCGCCGACGCGCAGGGGCTGACCGTGGTCAACCTCACCGTCCGGCGCCGCCTGGCCTGGGCCGAGATCCTCGGGGTCAACCTGCGGCACGGCGACGCGTGGGTGCACCTGGACCTCGCCGACGGCACGACGCTCGCGGTGATGGGCATCCAGCCCGGCATCGCCCGGCAGCAGGCGCTGCGCGACGCGCGGCGGCTGCGCGCGCTGGCCCAGGAGCTGGGCGAGGCCCGCGGCGAGCGCACGGCGGGACCGCACTGAGAGGCGGCCGCCCGCGTCATGTGGCCCCGGCCACACGACGCGGGGGCGCGCCGCACCGTCCTTCGCACGCAACGCCGCAGTGATTACCCTGGATGCGGGCCGCGAGCCACCGGGCCCGCCCCGCACCACCCGCCCGCGCCGGCCGCGGGGCACCGACCGACCGAGGAGTGACACCCCCACCCCGATGGACGAACCGTCCTGTAGTACCAGCGCCGCCCCTTCCTCCGGGACCTCCCGGCGACCAGGAGCGGCGGCACCATGATCAGCTCCCTCCTGCCGCTCGCGGCGGCCCTCGTCCTGATCCTCGCCAACGGCTTCTTCGTCGCCGCCGAGTTCGGCCTGGTGACCGTGGAGCGGCCGGCCGCCGAGCGCGCCGCGGCCGAGGGCGACCGCCGTGCCCGCGGCGTCGTCGCCGCCCTGAGCAAGCTCTCCTTCCAGCTGTCCGGCACCCAGCTCGGCATCACCATCACCTCGCTGGTCGTCGGCATGCTCGCCGAACCGGCCCTGGCCCACCTGCTGGAAGGCCCGCTGCGGTCGGCCGGCGTCCCGGACGGCGCGACGCCCGGCATCGCCGTCGTGCTCGGCATGGCGCTCGCCTCCGCGCTGCAGATGGTGGTCGGCGAACTCGTGCCGAAGAACTGGGCGGTCTCCCGGCCGCTGGCGGTGGCCCGGATGGTCGCAGGACCGCAGCGGGCCTTCTCCCGCGCCTTCCGCCCGGTCATCGAACTGCTCAACGGCGCGGCCAACAAGCTGGTGCGGATGCTCGGCGTGGAGCCGGCCGACGAGCTGGCCTCCGCCCGCACCCCCACCGAGCTGGTCTCCCTGGCCCGGCACTCCGCGCTCGCCGGGGTGATCGAGCAGGACACCGCCGACCTGTTCGTGCGCACCATGTCGCTGGCCGACCTGACCGCGGAGAACGTCATGACGCCCCGGGTCCGGGTCAGCGCGCTGGAGGACACCGCGACCGCCGCGGACGTCCTCAACCTGACCCGCGCGACCGGCCTGTCCCGGTTCCCCGTCTACCGCGAACGGCTGGACGATATCAGCGGCATGGTCCACCTCAAGGACGCCCTCGCCGTCCCCGGCGAGCTGCGCGCCCGCACCCCGGTCGCCCGGATCGCGGTCGCCCCGCTGCTGGTGCCCGAGACGCTGCCCGCGCAGACGCTGCTCGGCCTGCTGCGCAGCCAGCAGCCCATCGCGGTGGTGGTCGACGAGTACGGCGGCACCGCGGGCGTGGTCACCCTGGAGGACATCGTCGAGGAGCTGGTCGGCGAGGTGCGCGACGAGCACGACGCGGTCGACCTGCCCGAGCTGGCCCAGGCGCCGCCCGACGAGGGCCGGCCCGCGTGGGACGCCGACGGCGGCTGCCGGGTGGACACCCTCGGCCGGATCGGCCTGACCGCGCCCGAGGGCCCGTACGAGACGGTGGCCGGCCTGGTCGCCGACCTGCTGGGCCGCATCCCCGCGCCCGGCGACACCGCGGAGCTGCCGGGCTGGCTGCTGCGGGTGGAGGAGGTCGGCCACCACCGGGCCGAACGCGTACGGATCGTCCGCACGGAGAACGCGGGCGGCGCGGTGACCACCGGCGGCGACGCGGCCGCCCATGGCCCGGCGCAGCCCGCGCGGGACACCGCGCCGGCCGAGCGGGCCGGCACGGTCGGGGCGCCGCGCCCCGCGGGGGACGCCGCGGCGGGCGGCCATGACCCGGCGGCCGCTTCCGGGCCCGCCGCCGCTTCCGGGGACGCCGCGCCGACAGGGCCCGGTGCCACGGACGCGGCGGGCGACCGCGCGGGGGAGGCGGGCGGACGATGAGCGTGCTGCAACTCCTCTTCGCCGTCCTGCTGGTGCTCGGCAACGGCTTCTTCGTCGGCGCGGAGTTCGCCCTGGTCTCGGTCCGCCGCAGCCAGATCGAACCGCTGGCCGGCGAGCAGCGCAGGGCCCGTACCGTGCTGTACGGCCTGGAGCACCTGCCGCAGATGATGGCCGCCGCGCAGTTCGGCGTCACCGTCTGCTCGCTGACCCTCGGCGCGGTCGCCGAGCCGACGGTCGCGCACCTGCTGGAACCGCTGTTCTCCGCGGTCCGGGTCCCCGAGGACCTGGTCCACCCGGCCGGCTACGTGATCGCGCTGGCGCTGGTGGTCTTCCTGCACCTGGTGATCGGCGAACTCGTGCCGAAGAACCTGGCGATGGCCGACCCGGAGAAGACCTCGCTGTGGCTCAGCCCGGGACTGGTCGGCTTCGCGCGCGTCTTCCGCCCGGTGATCGTGGTGCTCGGCGCGAGCGCCCGGCTGATCCTGCGGGCCTGCGGGGTGGAGCCGAAGGACGAGGTCGACGCGGTCTTCACCAGTGCGGAGCTGACCGAACTGGTCGAGGACGCCCGGCAGGCCGGGCTGCTCGACCACGACGAGCAGGAACGCCTGGAGGACGCGCTCGAACTGGGCAGCCGCCCGGTCACCGAGGTGCTGCTCACCCCGGCCGAGCTGGTCACCCTTGAGCCGTCCGCGACGCCGCGGCAGGTCGAGGAGGTGACCGTGCGCACCGGCTACTCGCGCTTCCCCGTGGCCGGCCCCGCGGCCGGCGGCGGCCCCGCCTACCTCGGATATCTGCACGTCAAGGATGTCCTGGACGCCGACGACCCGGACCGGCCGGTGCCGGCCCGGCTGTGGCGGCCGATGACCACGCTGGCCGCGGACCTGCCGCTGGACGACGCGCTCACCGCGATGCGCCGGGCGGCCACCCATCTGGCGGCGGTCGCCGACGCGTCCGGCCGGGTGCTCGGCCTGGTCGCCCTGGAGGACGTGCTGGAGATGCTGGTCGGCGAGGTGCGCGACCCGGCGCACACCGCGGCCGAGGAGCCGCAGGGCTCGGGGCGGCCCCCGGGCGGACCTCGTGCGCCGGGCTCCGGCGGGCCGGGGGAGGGCGTCGCGGACGCGGCCCGGGCGGTGGCACAGCCCTGACGCGGGCCGCCCACCGCCGGGCGGGCGTCACTCGGCGGTGGGCTCGGGCGGCGGCAGTGCGGGGCCGCGGCCCGACAGCACCTCGCCGTACGCCTGCATCAGGTCCGGCAGCCGCAGGGTGGCCAGCTCCTCGCGGGTGGGGGTGGCCGGGTACTCCGACAGCCGCAGGTCGCGGTAGGCGCAGCTCTTCTCGTACAGGGTGCGCAGCAGCCGGCCGTTGCCCAGCTCGTCCACCCAGCCCTGGTCGACCACGTGCCCGCTGATCGCGCGCAGTTCGTCCAGCGCCTCGTCGTCCCAGTGGTCGCCGTTCTCCGCGGCCAGCACCTCGCCTATCCGGGTCAGCTCCAGCGGGCGGTAGCTGGGGAAGTCGACGCGGGTGGTGAAGCGGGAGCTGAGCCCGGGGTTGGCGGCCAGCAGCCGGTCCATGCCCTCGGGGTAGCCGGCCAGGATCACCACCAGCCGGTCCCGGTTGTCCTCGGCCCGCTTCAGCAGCACCTGCAACGCCTCGTCGCCGTACGCGTCGCCCTTGCTGTAACCGGAGTTGGACAGCGCGTACGCCTCGTCCACGAAGAGCACGCCGCCCAGGGCCGAGTCGATCAGCTCGTTGGCCTTCACCGCGGTCTGGCCGAGGAACTCGCCGACCAGATCGGAGCGTTGGGCCTCCACCAGGTGGTCCCCGCCGAGCAGCCCGAGCGCGTAGAAGACCCGGCCGAGTATCCGTGCCACGGTCGTCTTGCCGGTGCCCGAGGGGCCGGAGAAGACGAAGTGCCGCTTGGGCGGCTGCACCGGCAGTCCCTGCGCCGAGCGCAGACCGGCCATCCGCAACTGCGCGGACAGCGCCCGCACCTGGCGCTTGACCGGCTCCAGGCCGACCATCCGGTCGAGTTCGGCGAGCGCCTGGGTGAGCAGCAGCGGGTCGGCGCCGCCCAGCGGGAGCTGGGGCGGCGGGGCCGCGCCGAAGGAGCTCTGCGAGCGGTCCCGCAGCGCGTCCTCGATCGGGCCCGGCGCGGTCAGCGGGTCGTCCAGCTCCGCAGCGGCCGCGCCGCCCGAGGGGGAGTCGGCCAGCAGCGCGGCCTCCATGTCGGCGCCGCCCTCGGGCACCGACTGACCGGCGCCGGCCAGCGACACCGCGGCCAGCCCCGCGCCCTCGTCCAGGCCGTCGTCGGACTCGTGGATCGCGGCCAGCCGGGCCGCGGTGTCCATGAACGCCGGGTCCACCCGGTGCACCGCCCGGTACAGCGGCACCGCGGCCGCGGTGCGGCCGGTGCCCTCGTAGGCGCGGGCCAGCCAGTAGCGCAGTTCCTTGCGCTGTGGCTGCTCGCTGCGGCAGCGCATCAGCGCGGCGGCCAGCAGCGGCTCGGCCTGGCCGCACATCTCCAGCCGGACCCGGGCCATGCCGCCGAACAGGCCCGCCTCGATGCCCAGTACGGGGTCGCCGAGCAGCGGCTCGGTGTGCCGCACCAGGTGCTCCCAGTCCTTGACCAGATACGCCCGGCAGGCGTGCAGGAAGCGGACCTGCGGGTCGGTGTCGACCGGCGGGCAGTCGGCCAACGCCTGGTCCAGCTCGGCGACATGGCGGCCGTCCAGCCAGTGCGAGGCGTGCGCGAGCAGCAGGTCGCGGCCGGTCTCCAGCACCGGCTGCACCCACCAGCCCAGCCAGTACCAGGAGTTGAGGGTGCGGCGGTGACCCGCGCGCTGCTCGCCGAAGCGCTCGCGGTGCCGGTACATCTGCAGCAGCGCCGTCGAGGTGTCGGCGCGCAGCGCGTGCAGGCCCAGCCAGGCGTCCGCCATGCCCGGGTCCATCCGCACCGCGGCCCTGAACTCCTCCTCGGCTTGCGCGTACGCGCCGACGGTGTACGCGTCGACGCCGCGCAGCCAGGCCAAGTCGGCCGGGGAGCCCGGGCGGTCGGTGCCGAAGTCCATCAAGTCCCCACCTAACCAGTCCCCCGCCTCGCCGACGCCTCGCCCAACCCGGCACGGCCGGACGGGAGTTGAGGCATGCAGCAGCGTTCCCCAGGCGCTGCGCCACCCCGTTTCGCATCGTACCCGCGTTGTCGGCGGCGCCGTAGGGTGCGACGAAGATCGCGGTGGCCCGCACCGCGCGCCCGGCGCGGGGACGGACGAGGGCCGGGTGCTCACGCACAGTGAGCGTACGCGGGCGTGGAACGGACATCGCGGGCGCCGGCGGGGGGTTCGGGACAGAGCAGAGCCCCCGGTCACGGGGGAACAACCGGGGGCTCCGCGTTCTGCGAGCGGTCGTCCAAGACCGCTAGTTGAAAACGTAATTGCTGCATACCCGGGCGGTCAAGCGGTGATGGCGCGGCCTACGCCCGACGCGGCAGGCGGGTGCGCGCGGCCGTCGCGGGGCGCTCCGAGGGCGGTCACCCGGGTCACATTCGGTGATCACTTTCGGTCACGGACGGAGGGGCCCGGCACGGTGCGGTAGCCGTCCGGCGTCTGGTGGACCAGCAGGTCGGCGTACGGGCGGGTGGGGTCGGCGGCGAAGTGCTCGTCCTCGGCCCGGGTCCAGCCGGTCCAGAAGTGCGCGAGCTGCGGGCCGTCGCGGCGCAGACCGCGGGCGCGGGCGGTGGGCCGGTCGACCTCCAGCCACAGGACCAGCGCGAGGTGCGGGCGCAGCGCGGCGCGGCCGGAGCCGACGCCCTCCAGCAGGACGACCGGCGCGGGCGGGATCTCGCGGACGCCGCGGAACTCGCGCGCGGTCCAGTCGTAGACGCGGTGGCGGGCGGGGCGGCCGGCGGCGAACGGCGCGAGCACCTCGGCGGCGAGCCGTCCGGTCCACCCGAACGGCTCGTCGTGGGTGGCCAGGTCGTCGGTGTGCACGACGGGCGCGCCGCCCAGGGCCGCGGAGATGCCGGCGGCCAGGGTGGTCTTGCCCGAGCCGGCGTGGCCGTCCACGGCGACCAGCCGCACCGGCCCGCACGACGGCCCGCATGCGGCCAGCACGTCCGCCCACTCCGGCTCACCCATGCGTCGACTGTACGTTCTCCGCGACGCCGCACGGGCGGGGACAAAAATGCGCGCGGCGCCCGGGGCGGGGGGTTAGCGTGGCGGGATGGACGAACGCACCGCGGGGCGCGGACCGCTGGACGCCGAGCGTCTGGGCCGCGCACGGAAGGCGGCCGGCGACGCCGGCCTGGACGCCCTGCTCATCGCGCCCGGCGCCGACCTGCGCTATCTGACCGGCTATCAGGCGCTGCCGCTGGAGCGCCTGACCTGCCTGGTCGTCCCGGCCGCCGCCGACCCCTTCCTCGTCGTCCCCCGGCTGGAGCACCCCGCCGCGCTCGCCTCCCCGGCCGGCGGCCTGGACCTGGAGATCACCGGCTACGACGAGACCGACGACGCGTACGAGCTGATCGCCCGCCGGCTGCCGGCCGGCACCCGGGCGTTCGCGGTCGACAACCAGATGTGGGCCGAGAAGCTGCTGGCCTTCCAGGCCGCCCTGCCCGGCGCACAGGCCGCGCTGGCCGGGGACGTGCTCTCGGTGCTGCGGATGCGCAAGTCCCCCGGCGAGGTCGAGGCGCTGCGCCGCGCGGGCGCCGCCATCGACCGGGTGCACCGCAGGATCGGCGAGTGGCTCAGGCCCGGCCGCACCGAGCGCGAGGTCGCCAAGGACATCGCCGACGCCATCGTCGAGGCGGGCCACGCCACCACGGACTTCGTGATCGTCGGTTCGGGCCCCAACTCCGCCAGCCCGCACCACGACGTCTCCGACCGGGTGATCAGGGCCGGCGACCCGGTGGTGGTCGACATCGGCGGCACCACCGAGGACGGCTACTGCTCGGACTCCACCCGCACCTACGCGGTGGGGGAGCCGCCGGCCGCCTTCCGCGAGCTGTACGAGGTGCTGCTGCGCGCGCAGACCGCGCAGACCGACGCGGTGCGGCCCGGCATCACCTCCGAGGAACTGGACGCGGTCGGCCGGGACATCATCGCCGCGGCCGGCTACGGCGAGAACTTCATCCACCGCACCGGCCACGGCATCGGCATGGAGACCCACGAGGAGCCGTACATCGTGGCCGGCAGCACCCGGGTGCTGGAACCGGGCATGGCCTTCTCCGTCGAGCCGGGCATCTATCTGCCCGGCACCTTCGGCGCACGCATCGAGGACATCGCGGTGTGCACCCGGGACGGCGGCGAGCGGCTCAATCTGACCGGGCGTGACCTGGTGGTTCTCCCCGGGTGAGCGCCAATGGTGGAGACCAATATTGGTCCTGATGGCGGGTCGGCAAGCCTGGTGGAAACGGCGGGCGAACGACCATAGTGGTGCGCACCGCCGCGCCGCGCCTGTCCGCGGGCGCGGCCGCATTCCCGTCCACGTCGAGGGAAACCGAGGGGAACCCATGACCCACAACGCGCCCCGGCGTGCCGTACTGACCGCCGCGCTCGCGGCGGCCGCGGCCACCGCGACCGCGCAGACCGCGTCCGCCGCCGCTCCCGAGGCCGCGCCGGACGCCGCAGGGCCGGCCTCCGGCGCCGCGCCGCAGCACGCACCGGACGCCGCCGCGGCCGCCGACGCCGCGCCGGTCGACTACCACGGGTGGACGTCGCTGCCCGACTGGCTGTTCGGCACCCACCACGGCACCGTGCCGGTCCCCGGGCGCCGGCCCGGCGTCGCCATCGGCCGGGCCACCGGCACGCTGGACTACACCGACCCGCACACCGGGACCACCGCGACCTGGGAGTACGCCTCCTGGACGTCCCCCGAGCGCACGGTGCCGCACCCGGCGAGCGAGCTGATCTCCTCCTGGAACGCGCACACCCCGGCCGGCACCTGGCTGCAGGTCGAACTGCTCGGCACCTACACCGACGGCACCGCGACGCCGGCGTACGTGATGGGCCGCTGGACGGCGGGCGACGGCCCCGAGGACATCCGCCGCACCTCGGTGGACGACCAGACCGACGGCAAGAGCAGCATCTGGACCGACACCTTCTCCATCGACGACACCGCCGCGGGCCCGCTGCTGGCCTCCTACCGGCTGCGGCTGACGCTCTTCCGCAAGCCCGGCAGCACTCTGACGCCGCTGGTGTGGCGGCTGGGCGCGATGGCGTCGAACATCCCCGACCGCTTCACCGTGCCCACCTCGACGCCGGGCGCCGGCGCGGGCGTCGAACTGCCGGTGCCGCGCTACTCGCAGAACATCCACAAGGGCCAGTACCCCGAGTACGACAACGGCGGCGAGGCGTGGTGCAGCCCGACCTCGTCCACCATGGTCATCGAGTACTGGGGGCGCGGGCCGACCGCCGCGGACCTGGCCTGGGTCGACCCCTCGTACGCCGACCCGCAGGTCGACCAGGGCGCCCGCTACACCTACGACTACCAGTACGAGGGCTGCGGCAACTGGCCGTTCAACGCCGCCTACGCGGCCACGTACAAGGACCTGCAGGGCGTCATCACCCGGCTGCACTCGCTCAACGACGTGGAGCGGCTGATCAAGGCCGGCATCCCGGTGATAACGTCCCAGTCCTTCCTGGCCTCCGAGCTGGACGGCGCGGGCTACGGCACCTCGGGCCACCTCATGTGCATCGCGGGCTTCACGCCCGAGGGCGACGTGGTGGCCAACGACCCGGCCAGCGACAGCGACGACGCGGTCCGCAACGTGTACAAGCGGGCCCAGTTCGAGACCATCTGGCTGCGGACGAAGCGGATCACCGCGTCCGGCGGCACCGGCTCGGGCACCGGCGGGGTGTGCTACCTCTACTTCCCCGCCTTCCCCAGCCCCGGCCAGCGGCGCGCCCTGGCATCGGTCGGAGTCGTCTGACCCCGGGCGCCGCAAGGCGCGGCAGGCGCCCGCAGACCCCGGGCAAGCCCTGAGCAAGCTCCCCGCAAGTCCCGTGCGTCCCAAGGGCCCCACCCCCGTTCGAGGGGTGGGGCCCGCCGCGTCCCTGCCCGTTGCGGCAGGTGGTAGAGACCAATCTTGTGGGTTGCTCTAAAGGTCTGGACCAAAACATTGACGGGTTCGCGTCAGCGCAAGATGCTGCTTGCCACGTTCCCCCACAGGAGGTCCGACGTGAAACGTGTGAAAGCAATCGGCTCGGGTGTGGCCGCCGCGGCCCTGGCCGTCGCCGGGCTGGGCGCCGCGACGGCATTCGGCGCGGGACAGGCCAATGGCGCCACCGTGACGCCGCACGCCGCCCTCAGCAGCCAGTGGTACGCGGCGGCGCCGTACCTGATGCCGCTGGACAACAACCCGCCGAGCGCGACGGCCATCATGGACGCGACCGGCCTCAAGGCGTTCCAGTTGGCCTTCATCCTCGCCCCCAACGGCGGTGGCTGCAGCCCGACCTGGGGCGGCACCGCGCCCGTCTCCTCGGACACCGCGGTCGGCAACGTGATCTCCGCGATCCGCGCCAAGGGCGGCGACGTCTCCATCTCGATCGGCGGCTACGGCGGCACCAAGCTCGGCCAGGCGTGTTCCGACGCCGCCTCGACCGCCGCCGCGTACCAGCAGGTCATCACCAAGTACGGCCTGAAGGCGATCGACTTCGACCTGGAGGAGCCGGAGTACGAGAACACCGCCGCGGTCTCCCACGAGATCGGCGCGGCCAAGATCCTCCAGCAGAACAACCCCGGGCTCTACGTCTCGGTGACCACACCGGGCACCGCGGCCGGCACCGGCTGGTTCGGCCAGCAGATGCTCAACGAGGCCAAGGCGCAGGGCTTCACGCCCAACAACTTCTCCATCATGCCCTTCGACGGCGGCTTCAACGGCGCGGCCTCGCAGACCGCCGCGCTCGACGCCTTCAACGGCCTGCTGAAGAACACCTTCGGCTGGGACACCGCGACCGCCTACGCCCACGAGGGCTTCTCCGGCATGAACGGCCGCAGCGACTCGGGCGAGTACTTCTACCAGTCCGACTTCCAGACCGTGCTGAACTACGCGACCAGCCACGGCATGGGCCGCTTCACCTTCTGGTCGCTCAACCGCGACCGGCAGTGCAGCCCGCCGGACAACAACGGCAGCACGTCCGGCTCGTGCAGCAGCGTGCCGCAGTCCGACTACGAGTTCGCCAAGTACTCCGTGCAGTTCGCGGGTGCAACGCCTCCCACCACCCCGCCG
>JAJSZB010000012.1:0-45305 GCA_050613715.1 Streptomyces sp. IBSBF 3018 | reverse complement strand
GTGTCCGAGCCGGGGGCCGGGCGCAGGGTCAGGACGCGGGGTCAGGGCGCGGGGGTGAAGTCGAGTTCGACCGCGTCGAGCACCGGCACGTAACCGAGCGCGCGGTACAGGCCGTTGCTGACCGGGTTGGCGAGGTCGGTGACGAGCAGCACCTCGCGCGCGCCTGCGTCCAAGGCCGCGCGGGTGACCGCGGCGACGGCGGCGCCCGCGTAGCCGTGGCCGCGGTGCTCGGGCGGGGTGTAGACGGCCACCACGCGGACCGCGCCGGCGGCGGGCAGGGTGACGCCCGCCATCGCCACCGGACGGCCGTCGGGCAGCTGCCACAGCGTGCGCAGGCCGTGGGCGAGGGCGTCGTCGACGGCCCGGTCGCCGCCGGGCACGTCCGCGCCGGCGTCGGCGGCGAACGCGGCCTGCCAGCGCAGCAGCAGCGCCCGGTCCGCCGGTCCCGCGATCCGCGCGGCGCCCGGCGGCGCGGGCTCGCGCGGGGTGAGCGCCGCCAGCCGGTGGACGCGGGTGTCACGGCGCGGCGCCAGGCCCGCGCCGGTACGCCGCTGCCACCCGGCGGCGAACGCGCGGGCCGCTGCCGCCTCGCCGCGCACCCCGCCGGGCACCGGAGCCCGGCCGGCCCCGACGGCGTCCGCCCACACGTACGGCAGCGCGACCGCCGCGGCGCGCGGCGCGGCCGTCAGCAGCGGCGGGAACGGCGGCGTCTGGAGCACCACCGCGGCCACACCGTCCCCGGCCGCGGGAACACCGTCGACGCCGTCCCCGGCCCCGGGTACGTCTCCTCCGGGTACGTCTCCCCCGGTCGCCGCTCCCCCGGCCACCGCGACCGGTCCCCGCCAGGAACCGAACAGCGGCGGCTGCGGCCCGTACGCGTCGAGGCCGCGGCGGCGCAGGGTGTCGAGGACGGTGAGCGGCACCGAGTTCTCCACCGGGCGGGCGTGCAGGAAGGGGCCCGCGGCGGCGAGGAAGGCGTCGAGGTCGGTGGTCAGCGTCCAGCCCATGGCGCCCATCGTGTCCCAGGGCCGCCGCGCGCCGCACACACTTTTCCGCGGCCCGGCAGGCGTACGGGAACCGCTCCGCACGCCCGACTCCCGGACCCCGCCGCAAGACCGCAAAAGACCCGACCGGAGCGCCGCCGAATTCCGCCACCGGGATGCCGGGAAGCCCCAGCCTCAGCCCGCCAGCCCCCGGCGCCGCAGCAGCGGCGCCACGTCCGGCTCCCGCCCGCGCACCGCGGCGAACGCCCGCATCGGGTCGACGCTGCCGCCCTTGGACAGCAGTTCGCGGCGGAAGACGTCGCCGTTCTCGCGCCGCATCCCGCCGTGGGACTCGAACCAGTCGACGGTGTCCGCGTCCAGCACCTCGCTCCAGATGTACGAGTAGTAGCCCGCGCTGTACTGGCTGCTGAAGACGTGGGTGAAGTACGTGGTGCGGTAGCGCGGCGGGATCGCGGGCAGCGCGAGCCCCGCGTCCTCCAGCGCCCGCGCCTCGAAGGCGAGCGGGTCGCCGGGGTCCTCGCCGGCGCGCAACGTGTGCCAGGCCCAGTCCAGCATCGTCGCGGCCAGATACTCCACGGTGGCGAAGCCCTGCCCGAAGGCGGCGGCGTCCTTCATCCGCGCCACCACGTCGGCGGGCATCGGCTCGCCGGTCTCGTGGTGCACCGCGTAGTGGCCGAGGATCTCGGGCCACAGCGACCACATCTCGTTGACCTGGGAGGGGTATTCGACGAAGTCGCTGGGAACCGCCGTGCCGGAGAAGTACGGGTAGCGCACCGCGGAGAGCAGGCCGTGCAGCGCGTGGCCGAACTCGTGGAAGAGCGTGTCGACCTGGGTGAAGGTCAGCAGCGTGGGCGCGCCGGGCGCGGGTCTGGCGATGTTGTGGTTGTTGACCACGACCGGGCGCCGGCCGAGCAGTCCCGACTGCTGGACCAGGGAGTTCATCCAGGCGCCGCCGCGCTTGGTGTCGCGGGCGTAGAAGTCGGCGAGGAACAGCCCGAGTCCGCTGCCGTCGGCGTCGAAGACCTCGAAGACCCGGACGTCGGGGTGGTAGCCGGGCAGGTCGGGGCGTTCGGCGAGGGTCAGCCCGTAGACCTCGCGGGCGGCGCGGAAGACGCCGTCGTGCAGCACCCGTTCCAGCTCGAAGTACGGGCGCAGCGCCGCCTCGTCGACGTCGTAGCGCTGCTTGCGGAGTTTGTCGGACCAGTACGCCCAGTCCCACGCCTCGACCGGCCCGCCGGCGATGTCGGCGAGCGCCTGCGCCTCGCGCCGGGCGTTGGCCACGGCCGGCGGCACCAGGCGCTCCAGCAGTGCGGTGACGGCCCCGGTGCTGCCCGCGGTGCGGTCGGCGACCACGTAGGCGGCGTGGCTGTCGTAGCCGAGCAGCGCGGCGCGCTCGGCGCGCAGGGTGGCGATGGTGACGGCGAGCGGGCCGTTGGTGTCCTGGGCGCGGTCCAGCGAGGCGGCGAGCAGCCGGCGGCGCACCTCGCGGTCGTCCAGCCAGGCGAGTTCGAACTGGTTGGAGAAGTTGCGCAGGCTGAGCACCCACTTCCCGTCGTGGCCGAGCGCGCGGCCGTTGGCCGCGGCGGCGGCGACCGCGTCCGGGGACAGGCCCGCGAGCAGTGCGGGGTCGTCCAGGACGAGGGCGCCGGCCCGGCCGGCCGCGAGCACGTTCTGGCCGAAGGCGGTGGAGGCGGCGGCGATCTCGGCGTTCAGCTCGCGCAGCCGCCGGCGGCCGGCCTCGTCCAGTTCGGCGCCGGCCCGGCGGAAGCGGGTGTGGTAGCGCTCCAGCAGCCGCAGCGACTCGGGGTCGAGGCCCAGGGACTCGCGCTTGGCGTGGAGGTCGCGGATCCGTGCGTAGAGCGCGGAGTCGAGGTGCACCGCGTCGTCGTGCTCGGCGAGCATCGCGCTGATCCGCGGCTCGATCTCCTGCACGGCCGGCGTCAGGTGCGCGGACGCCTGGTTGGCGAAGGCCGCGTGGACCCGGTTCAACAGCGCGCCGCTGCGCTCCAGCGCCACCAGGGTGTTGTCGAAGGTGGCCGGCTCGGGGTCGGCCGCGATGGCCTCCACCTCGGCCAGGTGCTCGGCCAGCCCGCGTTCGAAGGCCGGCAGGTAGTGCTCGTCGCGGATCTCGGCGAACGGCGGCAGCTCGTACGGCAGGGGGCTGGGTGCGAAGAACGGGTTCGTCGTGGTCACCCGGCCGACCCTACGCTGCGCTGTCGCGCCGCACAGCCCGTGACGGCGGACCGGGCCCCGGGGTACGGGGTCCGGTCCGCCGTGGGCCGGTGACGCGGGGTCAGCCGCTCTTGCGGCGGAACTCGCGGGGGCCGCCGGCGCGGCCGTGCGCGCCGTGGATCTTGGACTGGTCCGGTCCGCCGCCGCCCCCGGCGCCGCCGCGGCGGGAGCCCTGCTTGCGGGCCAGCGCCTCGCGGAACTTGCGTTTGACGTCGTCCTCCGATGCGTCCTCCGAGGCGTCCTGCGACGCGTCCTCCGAGGCGCTCCCGGCGGACGCCTCGGACGCCGCGGCGGCGTCCGGTGCGTCCACCCCCGCATCCCCGGCCGGCGCGGCGTCCTGGACGGCCCCGGCGGGTGAGGCGTCCGCGGCGGCGGTGTGCTGTGTCTCGCTCATACCACCAGGCTCCCACGCCACGCCCTCGCCGCCCACCGGATATCCGGGTGACAGACGGCGCGTGTACGGTTCCGGTCACCACCGCCGAGGAGGATCACATCCATGACCTGGCTGTTGTACGGGGCCACCGGGTACACCGGCCGGCTGATCGCGCGCCGTGCCGCGGCGGACGGAACGCGTCCGGTCCTGGCCGGCCGCAACGCCGCCAAGCTGCTGCCGCTGGCCGCCGAACTCGGCCTGGAACACCGGGTGTTCGGGCTCGACGACGAGGCCGCGACGCGCCGCGGCCTGGAGGGGGTGGAGGCGGTGGCGCACTGCGCGGGCCCGTTCGAGCGGACCGCGCTGCCGATGGCGCGCGCGTGCGTCGACACCGGCACCGCGTACCTCGACATCACCGGCGAGATCGACGTGTTCGAGGCGCTGTTCGCGTTCGGGCCGCGCGCGGCGAAGGCCGGGGTGGTGCTGCTGCCCGGCGCGGGCTTCGACGTGGTGCCGACCGACTGCGTGGCGGCGCTGCTCGCCGCCCGGCTGCCCGACGCCACGCAGCTGGACCTGGCGTTCCTGGCCGGCGGCGGGGCGAGCCCGGGGACCGCGCGCACCGCGCTGACCGGCGCGGCCGAGGGCGGCAGGATCAGGGCGGGCGGTGAGATCCGTACCGTCCCGCTGGGGTCGCGCCGGGTGCGGGCGGCGTTCCCCTCGGGGGCGCGCACGGTGGTGTCGGTGCCGTGGGGCGATGTGAGCACGGCGTACCACTCCACCGGCATCCCCGACATCACCACGTACACCGCGGTGCCCGCGGCGGCGCTGGCCGCGGCGCGGGTGCTGCGCGGGCCGCTGCGGGGCGCGGTGGCGGGCGTGGCGGGCAAGGTGGTGCGCGGGCCGGGCGACCGCGCCCTGGACGGCGCGCGCAGCGAGGTGTGGGGGCGGGCGAGGGACGCGGCGGGGAACACGGTGACGGCCACGCTCACCGGCCCGAGCCCGTACAGCCTGACGGCCGACTCGGTGCTGCGGATCATGCCGCGGATCAGGCGGCTGCCGACCGGCTTCCAGACGCCGTCGCGGGCGCTCGGCGCGGACTTCGCGGCGTCCCTGGACGGCGTGACGGTGACGGTGGACGCGCTGCGGTGACGCGGCCGCGGCTCCCCTGACGCCGCGGCCGAAGGCCCCGGCTCCCGCTCTCACCGGAACGGGAGCCGGGGCCGGGACCGTGACACCTGGCGCGGCCGGCGCCAGGGTGCGGCGCGGGACCAGGAGTCAGGACGTGCGGCCGACCGCCCCGTAGAAGCCGACCTTCGCCAGGTCCTCCGCGGTCGGCTGCGCGCCGTCCGGACGCCACAGCGGCACCTGGACCAGGCCCGGTTCCAGCAGCTCGAAGCCGTCGAGGAGGGCCAGGACCTCGGCGTGGCCGCGGGTGTTGAGGGTCGCGGTCGCCTTCGTGTAGACCTTGTACGCCTCGTTCAGCCTGCCGCGGTGGAAGTCCTCGGTGGCGTGCGAGAGCACCAGGTGGCTGCCGGCCGGGAGCTTCTCGCGCAGTTCGGCGAGGATGCCGGCCGGGTTCTCGTCGTCGGTGACGAAGTGCAGCACCGCCACCAGCAGCAGGGCCACCGGCTGGTCGAAGTCGATCAGTTCGGCGACGGACGGGTGTTCCAGGATGGTCCGCGGGCTGCGGACGTCCCCGAGGAAGAACCCGGTCCTGCCGCTGTCGACCATCCGGGCGCCGGCGTGGGTGGCCACGATCGGGTCGTTGTCCACGTACACCACATGGGCGTCCGGGACGACGGACTGGGCGACCTCGTGGGTGTTCGGCGAGGTCGGGATGCCGGTGCCGATGTCGATGAACTGCCGGATGCCGGACCGCGCGAGGTGGCGGACGGCGCGCTGCAGGAAGTCCCGGTTGGCGCGGGCGCCGTACGGCATGTCCGGTATCGCGTCGATCACCCGCTGGGCGGCCTCGCGGTCGACCTCGTAGTTGTCCTTGCCGCCCAGGTAGTAGTCGTACATCCGGGCCGGGTGCGGCTTGCTGGTGTCGATCCGCTCGGCGGGGAAGCCCTCCTGGGTCATGCCTGGCCCCCCGCGACCTTGCCGATGCCGCCGTAGACGCCGACCGGGCCGCCGCCGTGCGGGTCGGTGTCCTCGTCCGGGCGCCACTGGTGGACCTGGACCAGGCCGGGCTCGACGAGTTCGAAGCCGGCGAAGAGGTCCAGCACCTGGGCGTGGCTGCGCGGGGTGAGCGGCGCGGTGCTGTTCTTGTAGATCGCGGCGACCTCGACCGCCTCCTCCTGGTGGAAGTCGGCGGTGGCGTGCGAGAGCACCAGGAAGCTGCCGGGCGGCAGCGCCCTGCGGTAGGCGGCGAGCAGGCCGGCCGGGTCGTCCGCGTCGGCGACGAAGTGCAGCACCGAGACCAGCAGCACGGCGACCGGCTGCTCGACGTCGATCAGCTCGCCGATGGTGGGGTGTCCCAGGATGGTGCTCGGGTCGCGCATGTCCCCCAGGAAGAACCCGGTGTTGCCGGTGCCCAGCAGCCGGGCCCCGGCGTGGGTGGCCACGATCGGGTCGTTGTCGATGTACGCCACGCGCACCTCGGGGTCGACCGCCTGGGCGACCTCGTGGGTGTTCGGCGAGGTCGGGATGCCGGTGCCGATGTCGATGAACTGCCGTACCCCGGAGCGGGCCAGGTACCGGACGGCTCTGGCCAGGAAGGCGCGGTTGGCGCGGGCGAAGACCGCGACCTCGGGAGCGGCGGCCAGCACTCTGTCGGCCGCCTCGCGGTCGACCTCGTAGTTGTCCTTGCCACCGAGGAAGTAGTCGTACATCCGGGCCGGGTGCGGCCGGCTGGTGTCGATCTGGTCCGCGGTGAACCCCTGCTCGGTCACGCGCCGTCCTCCACTCGCTGCGGCGTGTTGGTCTCCGCCGCCTGGTTCGTCTTCACAGCAGAAAGTCCGCTTCTCCGGCCTTGGCACCCATGATGAACGAGGTGATCTCGTGGTTGGTGTAGATCAGGGCCGGCCCGTCGGGGTCGGTCGACTGCCGCAGCGCCACCCGGCCGTCGTTGAGCTTCTTCGCCTCGACGCAGGAACCGCCGTTCCCGCCGCTCCACGGCTTCCGCCAGCCGTCGGTGCCGAGGCGGTTGGCGGGCATGCCGTTGTATATGTCGTCATTGCTGACGCGATCCATGGTTCAGATCTCCTTGCGCATGCCATCGAGGATGGCCTTGGTGCTCTGTGCGGGCGCAGCCTGGGCGCACATCCGGTCCAGGGCTTCCAGGAACGTCGACACGTCGTCGCGATCGTCGAAGTAGACACCGCCCACCAGGCTTTCGGAGTAGGCGATGTCCGGCAGCTCCTGGAGCTGGAACCGGAAGATGTGGAACGGCCCGTACATCGCGGGGTGCGGGCCTGCGGCGAACGGCATCACCTGGAGGCGTACGTTCGGCAACTCGGTGGCGCGCACCAGGGCGGCGACCTGGTCGCGCATCACCTCGCGCCCGCCGATCGAGCGGCGCAGCACCGTCTCGTCCATCACCACCCACAGCAGCGGAGCGTCCGGCCGGGTGAGCAGGGACTGCCGCTCGATGCGCAGGTCGACCAGCCGGTCGACCTCCTCGGCGGAGGCGTGCGGGAGCCCCGCGCGCAGCACCGCGCGGGCGTAGTCGGGGGTCTGCAGCAGACCGGGGACGTAGTGCGGCTCGTAGGCGCGGATCACCGCGGCCTCGCCCTCAAGGCTGACGAAGGCGCTGAACCAGTCGGGGAGCACGTCGCGGAAGCTGTGCCACCAGCCGGGCCGGTTGGCCTCGCGGGCCAGGGCGAGGAACCCGCCGATCTGCTCGGCCTCGGTGATTCCGTACGTGATCAGGAGTTTCTCGACGTAGGGGAGCTTCAGTCCCACTTCCGCCTTCTCCATCCGGCGGATGGTGGCGTGCGTCACATCGAGGGCGCGTCCGGCTTCCTCGTAGCTGAGGCCGGCCTTCTCCCGGAGGTCCTGGAGGCGCTTGCCGAGCACCATGCGGAGAACGGTCGGGGCACCTCCCGGCCGGGGGTCCATCACGTGCCTGCCCTCCAACTCCCTTGACTGACACGTAGTGTGTCATGTCGTCACGACCGCGAACAGCGTGTTCCCCACGATTCTGCAAATTACAGAACGACGCTTGCCATGTGTCCGGGGCGAGCCTCATAGTTACGGGGTGGTTCCTACCTCTGACACCGTCCGGCTCGGCCGCCGGGAGGGTGTCGGCGACCCCGGCCGCCGTGATGTCTTCCGGCTGCCCGCGCTGAGCGCGTCCGTGGCGGACGCCCGCGGGCGCATACGTGCGCGCCTGAGCGAGTGGGGCTGTACGCCCGAGGTGTGGGACGACGCCGGCCTGGTGGTCACCGAGCTGTTCACCAACGCGGTCCGGCACACCGACAGCGAGAAGATCACCTGCGTGCTGAAGGACGCGGGCGCGGTGGTCCGGCTGGAGGTCACCGACCAGGGCTGCGCCACGGGCG
The DNA here is from genome assembly GCA_050613715.1 of Streptomyces sp. IBSBF 3018. GTDB lineage: Bacteria > Actinomycetota > Actinomycetes > Streptomycetales > Streptomycetaceae > Actinacidiphila. The sequence goes on along the minus strand of JAJSZB010000012.1, from coordinate 37,191 downwards.
CGCCGGTGCCGTGCGTGGCCGGGGCCGACGAGGAGGGCGGGCGCGGGCTGCTGCTGGTGAGCGTGCTGGCACTGGCCTGGGGCTCGCAGCCGGCGGACGGCGGTACGGGGCGCGTGGTGTGGGCCGAACTGGCCGCGCACCGCGCGCCCCGCTGACGTTCCGCGCCGGTACCGCGCAGGGGCCGCTCAGCGCAGCGGCAGCAGGTCCGGGCGCTTGGGCTCTACGTCGTCGCCCGAGGACTCCCCGCGCAGCCGGCGGCCGATCCACGGCACCAGATACGCGCGCGCCCACTGGATGTTCTCCCTGCGCACCTCCGACGGCAGCCGCCGGGACTGCGGCGGCCACGGCTCGTCCGGGTCGGCCGGCGGCGTCAGCCCGAGCACCTGCGCGGCGCGCAGCGCCACCCGGGTGTGCCCCTGGGTCGACAGGTGCAGCCGGTCCTCGCTCCAGGCCCGCCGGTCCTGCACCGAGCGCAGCGACCACAGGTCGAGCACCGGGCAGCCGTAGCGGTCGGCCACCGCCCTGATGTGGGCGTTGTACGTGGCGATCTTGCCGCGCAGCAGGCCGAGCACCGGGACCCCGCGGGTGTCGAAGCCGGTGCAGACCATCACCGTGCCGACCGCGGCGGTCAGTTCGGCCACCGCGGCCTCGAAGCGGGCCGCCACCGCGTCCGGGTCGGAGCCGGGGCGCAGGATGTCGTTGCCGCCGCCGCAGAAGGTCACCAGGTCCGGCGCGAGTTCCACGGCCCGCGGCACCTGCTCGGCGACGATCTGGTCCAGCAGCTTGCCGCGCACCGCGAGGTTGGCGTAGCGGAAGTCGCCGGGCGGCCCGGCCGCCGCACGGCGCTCGGCGAGGAGCAGGGCGAGCCGGTCGGCCCATCCGACGAACATCCCGTCGGGGCCGGGGTCGCCGACGCCCTCGGTGAAGCTGTCCCCCACCGCGGTGTACGACCCGAAGGACGCCCCGAACGCGTCGTCCGCACCGGAGACGCCGGGCGTGCCGGGCGTGCCGGAGGTGCCGGGAATGCGGGGCGTGTTGGAGCCGCCGGACGTGCCGGGGATGCCCTTGTCCTTGCGCGAACTGTCAGCCACGTCCCGCCATCTTTCCCCTCCCCCCTCGACCTACGCGACCGTAGGGACGCGTGCGCGTGACGTGATTCATCCCACCAGGTCACAGCGCCGCCGGGCGGAATACGCCGGTCCGCCCGCAGGCGCGCCTGCCGTATCGTCGGCACTGGCCGCGCGGGGCCGCCGGGACGGGCGGGCCGGGGCGCGGGACGAGCCGCAGCGCACCGGGGCGCGAGGGAGCGCGCCGGTGCCGGAAAAGGAGCACAGGTGACGCAGGAAGCGAGCCAGGACGCCCCCGCGGGACCGGCGGGACGGCCGCAGCCGGCAGGGCCGGCGGGCGCGGCGGGACCGGACGGGTCCCGGTCGTGGGAGCCGGCGCCGGAGCCCGCGCTGACGGGCGTGCGCAACTTCCGGGACGTCGGCGGGCTGCCGACCGAGGACGGCCGCCGGGTGCGGCCCGGCCTGCTCTTCCGCAGCGGCCACCTCGCGCACGCCACCGAGGACGACGCGGCGTACCTGGCCGGGCTCGGGCTGCACACCGTCTTCGACTTCCGCAACGTCGACGACATCGCGCTGGAGGGCCCGGACACCGCGCTGCCGGGCACCCGCAACCTCAACCTGCCGCTCAGCGACCCGGCCGAGGGCGCGCAGGGCGCCGGCTTCTGGAGCATCGTGCGCAACGGCGACGTGGCGGCGCTGCGCGAACTGCTCGGCGAGGGCCGGGCGGCGGCCCGGATGACGGCGGCCTACCGCGCGCTGGTCCTGGAGCGCACCGGGGAGCACGGCCGGGTGCTGGCGATGCTCGCCGACGACGCCGATCCGGCGGCCCCCGCGCTGATGCACTGCGCCGCGGGCAAGGACCGGGCCGGTACGACCATGGCGATCGTGCTGCTGGCGCTCGGCGTGCGGCGCTCGGCGATCGAGGAGGACTACCTGGCGAGCAACGCCCGGCACCGCCGCTACAAGGTGGTGCGCGGCGACGGCAGCACCGGCACGGACATCGACCCGGTGGTGGGCGAGCTGCTCGCGCCGCTGTTCGAGGCGCGGCAGGAGTACCTGCACACCGCGTTCGCCACCATGGAGGAGCGCTGGGGCTCGGTGGACCGCTACCTGGAGGAGGGCCTCGGGCTCGGCGGCGCGCGCCGGGCCCTGCTCCAGGAGCGGTTCCTCACCGCGGACTGAGCCGGACCGAGCCGGACCGGACAGGGCCGAGCCGCGCTGAGCAGGGCCGGCCCGGACCGCGCCGGGCCGCACCGGCCCGGACCGGGTCCCGCTAGCGGTTGGCGACGGCCTGCTTGACCAGGGTCTTGCCGAAGTCCCACATCAGGCCGCCGCCGCCCTCCGCGTCGTCCATCACCGCGGTGAACGCGGTCACGAAGCGGTCCACGTCGGCCTCGTCGAAGACCAGCGGCGGGATCAGCTTGATGACCTCGATGTGGTCGCCGGAGACCTGGGTGAGGATGCGGTGCCGCTGCAGCAGCGGCACCACCACCATCTGCGCGAACAGGCCCTTGCGCGCGGCCTGCAGCATCGTCCAGCGGCTGCGCAGCCCCAGCGACCTGGGCCGGCCGAACTCGATGGCGACCATCAGCCCGCGCCCGCGGACCTCCTTCAGGAACTCGTACCGGTCGGTGAGCGCGGCCAGCCGGTCGCGCAGCAGGCCGCCGACCCGGCGGGAGTTCTCCACCAGCCCTTCGTCCTCGACGACCGACAAGGTGGCCAGGCCGGCCGCCATCGCCTGGGCGTTGGAGCCGAAGCTCGCCGAGTGCACCAGCACCCGGTCCATGGACGAGTAGACCTTCTTGAAGATCCAGTCCCGGCCGAGCGTGGCGCCCACCGGGACGTAGCCGCCGGACAGCGTCTTGGCGACGGTCAGCAGGTCGGGCTCGACGCCCTCCTCCTGCTGGTAGGCCCAGAAGGTGCCGGTCCTGCCGATGCCGGTCTGCACCTCGTCGCAGATCAGCAGCGCCTTGTGCTTGTGCAGCAGCTCCTGGGCGGCCCGCAGGTAGCCCGGCGGCGGGATGTGCACGCCGTGGCCCTGGATGGGCTCCACGATCAGCGCGGCCACGTCGCCGCGCTTCAGCTCCCTGGCCAGCGCGTCCAGGTCGCCGACCTCGACGGCGGTGTCCGGCAGCAGCGGCGCGAAGCCGTCCTTGAAGCCGCTCTCGCCGTTGACCGACAGCGAGCCGGTGGTCAGGCCGTGGAAGGAGCGGGTGCAGTACAGCACGCGCGGCTTCCCGGTCGCGTAACGGGCGAACTTCAGCGCGGTCTCGACCGCCTCGGTGCCGCTGTTGCCGAAGAACACCCGGTCCAGGTGCGGGGTGTGCGCGAGCAGCTTCTCGGCGAGCAGGCCCGGCAGCGGCTGGCAGTCGAAGCGGGTGAGGTCGGCCAGCCCGGCGTCGAGCACGTCGTGCAGCGCCTTGCGGACCACCGGGTGGTGCCGGCCCACGCCCATCACGCCGAACCCCGCGAGCATGTCGAGGTGGTCGTTGCCCTCGTCGTCCCAGAAGTGGGCGCCCTCGGCCCGTTCGTAGACCTTGTCGAAGCCGATGGTGTGCAGCATGCGCGGCAACTGGTGGTTGAGGTACTTGGCGTGCAGCTCGTAGCGCTCGCCGCCGCGCTCGGCGAGCAGCGTCGCCAGGTCGAAGCCCTTGGCCGGCCCGGTCGCGGGCTCGGTCGCCGGCTCGGTCACCGGCTCGGTCACCGGCGCCGCCTGGCTGCCGTCGGACGCTGTCATCGCTCTCCTGCTCCTTGCATGTCCTTGCCCTGGGGTACGGCGTCGCCGCCGCGGACGGCCGGCACGCCGGCGCGCACGTCGATACGGGTCAGCGCCGCGCCGATGCCGCCGGCGATCTCGGCCGGGGTCAGCCCGATGTCGGCCAGCACCTCGCCGCGCTTGGCGTGCGCGAGGAACTGCTGGGGGATGCCGTAGTCGCGCAGCGGCACGTCCACGCCCGCGTCGCGCAGCGCCTGGGCGACCGCGGAGCCGACGCCGCCGGCCCTGCCGTTGTCCTCGACCACGGCCACCAGCCGGTGCCGGGCGGCCAGGCCCGGCAGCTCGGTGTCGACCGGCTTGACCCAGCGGGGGTCGACGACGGTGACGCCGATGCCGCGCCCGGCCAGCAGGTCGGCCGCGGACAGGCAGGCGCCGGCCAGCGCGCCCACCGCCACCAGCAGTACGTCCTCGCGCAGGCCGCCGGCCGGGGTGTGCAGCACGTCCATGCCGCCGACGCGGCCGACGGCGGGGACGGCCTCGCCCGCGGTCTCCTTGGGGAAGCGGACCACGGTGGGCGCGTCGTCCACCGCGACGGCCTCGCGCAGCTGCGCCCGCAGCTGGTCGGCGTCGCGCGGCGCGGCGATCCGCAGGGAGGGCACCACCTGGAGGATCGACATGTCCCACATGCCGTTGTGCGAGGCGCCGTCCACGCCGGTCACGCCGGCCCGGTCCAGCACGAACGTCACCCCGCAGCGGTGCAGCGCGACATCCATCAGCACCTGGTCGAAGGCCCGGTTCAGGAACGTCGCGTAGACCGCGACCACCGGGTGCAGACCGCCGGTGGCCAGGCCCGCGGCCGAGGTCGCCGCGTGCTGCTCGGCGATGCCGACGTCGAAGACGCGGTCGGGGAAGGCCGCGGCGAAGCCGCCCAGGCCCACCGGCTGGAGCATGGCGGCGGTGATGGCGACCACGTCGGGCCGCTCGGCGCCGATCCGCACCATCTCCTCGCCGAACACCGAGGTCCACGACGGTCCGGCGGACGGCGCGAGCGGCGCGCAGGTCAGCGGGTCCATCGCGCCCACGGTGTGGAAGCGGTCCGCCTCGTCCTGCTCGGCGGCCGGGTAGCCGCGGCCCTTCTCGGTCAGGCAGTGCACCAGCACCGGGCCGTGGAAGCGGCGGGCGCGGCGCAGCGCGGACTCCACCGCGGCGATGTCGTGGCCGTCGATCGGGCCGAGGTACTTCAGCCCCAGGTCCTCGAACATGCCCTGCGGCGCGAAGGCGTCCTTGAAGCCCTTCTTGGCGCCGTGCAGCGACTCGTAGAGGGGGCGGCCGACCACCGGGGTCTGCTGGAGGAGCTGCTTGCCCCAGGACAGGAAGCGCTCGTAGCCGTCGGTGGTGCGCAGGGTGGTGAGGTGGTTGGCCAGGCCGCCGATGGTGGGGGCGTAGGAGCGCTCGTTGTCGTTGACCACGATGATCAGCGGGCGGTCCTTGGCGGCGGCGATGTTGTTCAGCGCCTCCCAGGCCATGCCGCCGGTCAGCGCCCCGTCGCCGATCACGGCCACCACGTGGTCGCTGCAGTGGCGCACCTCGTTGGCCTTGGCCAGGCCGTCGGCCCAGCCCAGCACGGTGGAGGCGTGGCTGTTCTCGATCACGTCGTGCTCGGACTCCGCGCGCGAGGGGTAGCCGGACAGGCCGCCCTTGCTGCGCAGCTTGGAGAAGTCCTGGCGGCCGGTGAGGATCTTGTGGACGTAGGCCTGGTGGCCGGTGTCCCACAGGATGCGGTCGGCGGGCGAGTCGAAGACGCGGTGCAGCGCGATGGTCAGCTCCACCACGCCGAGGTTGGGTCCCAGGTGGCCACCGGTCCTGGCCACGGCCTGGACGAGGAAGTGGCGGATGTCCGCGGCAAGTTCGTCGAGCCGGCCGTCGGGCAGCGCCTTCAGGTCGCGCGGGCTTCTGATGTTCTCCAGCATCGACATGTGCAGACCTCGTTCCCCTGCCGGATGGGTGCGTATCGGCGGTCTCCTGTCCGTGGCCGCCGACGGTACGCGGACGAGCCACCGGCCGGACCCGTGGGCGCCGGCCGGTGACTCGTCCGCGGTCGTCACTTGGCGCGGTTCGACGCGACGGTCTCCCGGGCGGCGCGGATGGACTCCTTCAGCGAGCCCATGGTCGCGAGGACGGCGGTCGGCTCGTAGCCGCAGTGGGCCATGCAGTTGTCGCAGCGGGCGTCCCGGCCGCGGCCGTACTTGTCCCAGTCGGTCTTGTCGATCAGCTCCTGGTACGTGGGGACGTAGCCGTCGCTCATCAGGTAGCAGGGGCGCTGCCAGCCGAACAGGGAGTAGTTGGGGATGGCCCAGGCCGTGCAGGGGAAGTCCGCCTTGCCCTCCAGGAAGTCCAGGAACAGCGGGCTGTGGTTCAGGCGCCACCGCTTGCGGTTGCCGTCGCCGAAGGCCTTGCGGAACAGCTCACGGGTCTGCTCCACGCCCAGGAAGTGGTCCTGGTCGGGCGCCTTCTCGTAGGCGTAGGCGGGCGACAGCATCATCTCGTCGACCTGCAGGTCGTCGTTGAGGTAGTCGAGCACCTCGATGATCGTCTGCGGGGTGTCGGTGTTGAAGAAGGTGGAGTTGGTGGTCACCCGGAAGCCGCGGCGCTTGGCCTCCTTGATCGCCTCCACGGCCTCGTCGAAGGTGCCCTCCTTGGCCACCGACTCGTCGTGCCGCTCGCGCATGCCGTCGATGTGCACGGTGAACGCGAAATAGGGGGACGGGGTGAACTTGTCCATCTTCTTGCGCAGCAGCAGTGCGTTGGTGCACAGGAATACGTACTTCTTACGGGCTACGAGCTGCCGCACGATCTCGTCGATCTGGGGGTGCATCAGCGGCTCGCCGCCCGCGATCGACACCATCGGCGCACCCGATTCCAGCACCGCGCCGACGGCCTGTGCCACCGGCATGCGCTGCTTCAGCACCCCGGCAGGGTGCTGGATCTTGCCGCAGCCCTCGCATTTGAGGTTGCAGGCGAAGAGCGGTTCGAGTTCGACGATGAGCGGGAACTTTTCGCGGCGCCTGACCATTTTCTGTTCGAAGAGGTACGACGCGACACGGATGGTCTGACGGAGCGGCATGGCCATCTAGCTCACCTCCAGGGGAGCGCGGTAGTGCGGTGCCATTCGAGAAAGGCGGGAACAAGATCTCTGAGCACCCGGAAAGCGATGATCCCGGTGCGAAGCGTTCCGACGCGCACGAGTTCGTACTCGGGCGTGTCGACGACGACGCGCGCGGCCGCGACGCGGTGCGCGCCCTCGGAGAGCGCGGCGCGCCGCATCGCGGCCGATTCCATGTCGACGGCGATGGCACCGGTCGCCGCGAGTGCGGTGCGCTCTGCGCCCCGCACGACATGGTCGGATTCCGCCAGGGTGCCGGTGTGCACGGTGTGGCCCCGGTCGGCGAGGACGGCCTTGAGCGCGGCGGCCAGCGCCGCGCTCTCGTGGCCGTCGTCGGCGACGACGATGTCGCCCGGCCGCATGCCCGGGGCGAGCCCCGCGCAGAAGCCGGTGGTCACGACGGCCGCGTCGTGCAGTTTCGGGTCGTGCAGGGCCTCGACCACGGCGTGGTGCGCGGCTTTCGGTCCCATGCCGGTGCGCAGCACGGTCACGGTGTCCGCGGGGCCGGAAGCGTCCGCGCTCTGTGCGGCGCTCCTGGCCGCGCCCCTGCGCAGGGCGAACCGCTCGATGCGCAGGGCGCACACCACGAGCAGCGGTGGTCGGGTATGGCCCACGAACTAGGCACCCCTTCCTGTCGTGCCGGCGGGGACGCCGCCGCCGGCGGTGGTCGTCGCGGTCGCCGCGACGTGCGTGGTTCCGAAGGGCTCGTCGCGCACGTAGCGGCCGAGCGCGGTGAGCGGGAAGACCATGCGGTACAGGTGGTAGTTGATGGAGAAGTCCCGGGGGAAGCCGGTCCCGGTGAAGTACGGCTCGTCCCAGGAGCCGTCCTCCTGCTGGGTGGCCGCCAGCCAGGCGACACCGCGGGTGACCGCGTCGCTGTCCCGCTCCCCCGCCGACAGCAGGGCGAGCAGCGCCCAGGCGGTCTGGGATGCGGTGGAGTGGCCGCGGCCGGCCCACTCCAGGTCGGAGTAGGAGCGCAGGTCCTCGCCCCAGCCGCCGTCGGCGTTCTGCACCGACTCCAGCCAGTCGACGGCCTTGCGGATCGCCGGGTGGGAGGCGGGCAGTCCCGCGGCGGTCAGCGCGGGCACCGCGGAGCCGGTGCCGTAGATGTAGTTGACCCCCCAGCGGCCGAACCAGGCGCCGTTCTCCTCCTGCTCGGCCAGCAGCCAGTCGATGCCGCGCCGGGTGTGCGGGTCCTTCTCCAGGCCGAGCGCCGCCATCATCTCCACGACGTGCGCGGTGACGTCGGCCGACGGCGGGTCGATGACCTCGCCGAAGTCGCAGAACGGCAGCCGGTTGGGGAAGGGGCTGGTGTTGTCGGCGTCGAAGGCGCCCCAGGCGCCGTTCCTGGACTGCATGCCGACGTTCCAGCGGACCGCCTTGTCGATGGCGTTGTCCACCCTGGCCTGGTCGGGGTGGGCCACCCGGCGCAGCGCCAGCACGACCTCGGCGGTGTCGTCGATGTCCGGGTAGTTGTCGTTGTGGAACTCGAAGGCCCAGCCGCCGGGCGCGAGCTGCGGGCGGCGCACCGACCAGTCGCCCGGGCGGGTGATCTGCTCGCCGAGCATCCAGTCGGCGGCCTTGACCAGCGCCGGGTGGTCGGCGGGCAGGCCGGAGTCGGCGAGCGCGATGGTGGCGAGGCAGGTGTCCCAGACCGGGGACTGGCACGCCTCGATCATCCGCACGCCCTCCTCGGGCCACACGGCGAAACGATCCAGCGACTCCAACCCGGCCTTGAGCACCGGGTGGTCCAGGTCGTAGCCCAGCAGGTGCAGGGCGATCACCGAGTAGACGGCGGGCGGCTGGATGCCGCCCCAGCAGCCGTCGGCCTCCTGGCGCTCGATGATCCAGCGGGCGCAGGCGTTCATCGCGCTGCGCCGCACCACGCGGGGGCTGATCCTGCGGTACAGGTGCAGCACCTGGTCCAGCCGCTGGAAGACGCCGTCCCACGAGGTCAGCGGCGCCTTGCGCTGCGGCGGGTTGGGCCGCCGCGGGTCGACGTGCAGTTCCTCGATGCCGAACGGCGCGGGCCGCACCGGGCGGTGGGCGCCGACGACGGTCAGCGGCACGATGGTCTGCCGGGCCCAGCAGCCGAAGGAGTAGATGTTCAGCGGCATCCACTTGGGCAGGTAGATGACCTCGGGCGGCAGCTCGGGCAGGTCGTCCCAGCTCCACCAGCCGAACAGGGCGAGCCAGATGCGGGTGAAGACGCGCGCGGAGGCCACGCCGCCCTCGGCCCGCGACCATTTGGCGGCGAGCTGCATATGGGCCTCGTCCGGCGCGTCGCCGGCCAGCCGCAGCGCCACGTACGCCTCGACGGTCGCCGACAGGTCGCCGGGGCCGCCGTGGAAGGTCGGCCAGGCGCCGTCCTCACGCTGCTGGGAGCGGATCCAGCGGGCCGAGGCGGCCGTGACCTTCGGGTCGTCGATGCCGAGGAACTGACGGAGCATCAGATCCTCGGCGTCCATGGTCACATTGGTTTCGAGGTCGCCCTTCCACCATCCGTCCGGGTGCTGCCGTGCCAGAAGGTGGTCTGCGGCGCGCTGCACGGCACGCTGCGCCGCCGCCTCGGCTCCGCCGGATGGAACAGGATCCGGCGACGAGGCGCTGCTGGCCGAAGGCGTCCTACGGGCTGGCGTCCCTGGACTTCCGTCGGTCGTCGCTGTCATGGCTTCCCCTTTGCAGTTGAGACTTCTGCGGTGTTGGGGGCGGCCGTCTGCCGTCACACGTAAGGGACCGGCGACGTCATGCGCTCCACATCGGCTTACTTTTCGCGAACCACCACAAAATCCGCCAGGCCTACGAGCTTACGTTGGACTTCGTCTGGCATGTCCACTTTGTCCAGCGCGGCGATCGCGGTCGCGTACTGCCTGCGGGCTTCCTGCGAAGTCCACTCGCGACCACCGGCCTTCTCGATCAACGCCGCACGCATGGCGAACTCTTCCTCGCTGAACGCGTCGTTTTCCAGATTCTTCGCATCGGCGGCCAGCAGTTCACCCAACCGCTCGGACGCCGGCCCGCCGGCCGCCAGCGCGGCCACCACCGGGAGCGACTTCTTGCGCTGCCGCAGGTCGCTCCAGGTCTGCTTGCCGGTGGTCGCCGGGTCCCCCCAGATGCCGAGCAGGTCGTCGATCGCCTGGAAGGCGAGCCCGAGGTGGTAGCCGTACTCCTCCAGCGCGTCGGCGTCGGACTCCGAGGCCCCGCCGAGCACCGCGCCGATGGAGCTGGCGCAGGCCAGCAGCGCGCCGGTCTTGTTGCCCTCCATCTCCAGGCACTCCTGCACGGTGACCCGTTCGCGGTGCTCGAAGGAGATGTCCTGGGCCTGGCCGTCGATCAGTTTGCGGGTGGCCGTGGTCAGCCGCCGGGTGGCCCGGCCCGCGTCGACCGTGCCCTGCTCCAGCAGCACCTCGTTGGCCAGCGCGAAGAGCGCGTCGCCGACCAGGATCGCCTGGGCCGGGCCGTGCACCTTCCACACCGTGTCGCGGTGCCGGCGCTGCTCGTCGCCGTCCATCAGGTCGTCGTGCAGCAGCGAGAAGTTGTGCACCAGTTCCACCGCGACCGCGCCGGGCACGCCGGTCTCCGGCGGGGCGCCGGCGGCCTGCGCCGACAGCACCGCGAGCGCGGGCCGCACCGCCTTGCCGCCGTCGCCGTCCGCGGGCCGGCCCGCCTGGTCGATCCAGCCGAAGTGGTAGGCGGCGACGGTGTCCATCGGCGGGGCGAGGCGTGCCACGGCCGCGCGCAGTACCGGTGTGGTCAGGATGCGGCCGTTCTCCAGCAGCGCGGAGACGCTGTCAGCGGTCACGTTCTCTCCTCTTGTCGCACCAATTGCACTCATGCCGCCTCCAGGACGCCGGAGTCGAACGGCAGTCCGAGGGCGGACAACGCTTCTCGGGAGGCCTGCAGGCCGCTGCGCACGGCGCCCTCCATGGTCGCGGGCCAGCCGGTGGCGGTCCACGCGCCGGCCAGGAAGAAGCCGGGCAGGCGCGTCGCCGCGCCCGGGCGCAGCGCGCCGACCCCCGGGGTCGGCGCGAAGGTCGCGGTGCGCTCGCGGGTGACGAAGAAGTCGCGGACCCGCGCGCCGCGGGCGGCGGGCAGCACCCGTTCGAGCTCCGGCAGGTAGCGCTCGCGCAGTTCGGCGACGGGTAGGTCGATCTCGTCGTGCACCGCGGACTGGGAGACGGCCACGTACTGGCCGCCGCCGGTGAGTCCCGAGCTGGTGGTGCGGTCGAAGACCCACTGGACAGGGCTGCCGACGGCCGCGAGGAACGGCCGGTCGAGCACCTGTCTGTCGTAGATCACATGGACATTGAGGATCGGGGCCGTGCCGATGCGCAACAGCTTTTCCGGCTCTTCCAGCGCGCCCTGCGGCAGCAGGCCGTGCGCCTCGTGCTGCGGCACGGCCAACACCACGGTGTCGGCGGTCAGTTGCTCGCCGCGACCGGGTCCGGTCTCGATGTCGACCTGCCAGCCGGCGCCCTGCCCGGGCGCGTCGGCGCCGGCCCGCTCCTGCGGGCCGCCGGCGGCCGCCGGTTCGGCCGGCGCCGCGGTGATCCGGGTGGCGCGGGCGCGCAGCAGGGTGCGCACCCCCGCGGCGTCCAGCGCGCGGCGACCGCGGCCGTCGTGCAGGTCGCCGAGCGGGGCCGAGGCCCAGCCGATGTCGGCGGCGGCCGCGTCGGAGAGCAGCCCGGTCTTGAAGACCTTGGCGGCGAGTCCCAGCGAGGCCTCGCCCGCCCTGGCGTTGAGGGTGGCGACGCCGACCAGGTCCCACAGCGCCTCGACGGTCCGCGGCGACTGGCCGCGCCCGGCCAGCCAGCCGCCGAAGTCGACGCCGTCCAGCGCCGGGTCCTGCGGGTCCAGGCCGCGCAGGGCCAGCGCGGCCCGGCCGACCGAGGCGCGCTCCTTCAGCGACAGGTGCGGGTAGCGCGCGAGGCTCGCCGCCAGGTGCAGCGGCACCGGCAGCGCGGTGCGGCCGATCCGGCCGACCCGGCCGGTGGCCGCGTCGCGCACCGGCACGTCCAGCCTGCGCTGCACGGTGACCAGGTCGCGGGCCCCGATCCGGTCGAGGAACCACTGGTAGGCGGTGCAGCAACGCAGGAAGACGTGCTGGCCGTTGTCGACCGTCAACTCGCCGCGGCGGAAGGAGAAGGCGAGGCCGCCCAGGCGCGGGCGGGCCTCGGTCAGGGTGACGCGCAGCCCCGCGTCGGCCAGTGCGAGGGCCGCGGTGACGCCGGCCAGGCCGCCGCCGACCACCACGGCCGTACGCGGGCCGGGACCGGTGCCGACCTGTGGGCCGGCCGGTGCGGTGGTCATGCGCCCTCCCCTCGTGCGGCGGCACGCGCGGCGTCGCCGGCGCTGCCTGTCGCGGGAAGTGACGCGGTGCGGCCCTGCGGGGTTGCCTGGTGCCGTGGGTGGTGACCCGCGCCGTCGCGGGATGGACTCACGCGTCGCTCCGGGGCTCGCGGGCGGTGCGGCGGGCGTCGAGTCCGGCCAGGCCGCGCACCGCGACGTAGGCCTTCTCCCGGCCGGGCAGCGAGACCCGGCCGCGCAGCACCGCCTCGGGGTCGGCGGCGATCCGCTCCAGCAGCCGGCGGTAGATGCCGGCCATCGCCGACACGCAGGCGCCGCTGCGCCGGTCGAGCATCGGCAGCAGCCGGTAGCCGGTGGCGAACAGGGCGCGGGCGCGGCGCACTTCGAACTCCACCAGACCGGCGAAGTCCGAGCCGGACGGCGGGACGTCGCCCTCGAAGCCGGCCGCGCAGCCGAACTTGGCCAGGTCCTGTGCGGGCAGGTACGTCCGTCCGTTGCCCGCGTCCTCGCGGACGTCGCGCAGGATGTTGGTGAGCTGCAGGGCGAGGCCGAGCGTGTCGGCGTATTCGGCGGCACGTGCATGATCGTGCCCATTCACCGTGCCGAAAACGCCCAGCGAGAGCCTTCCGATCGCACCTGCCACACAACGGCAGTAAACGGCCAGGTCGTCCCACGTTTCGTAGGTCTCGCCCCGAACGTCCATCTGAACGCCGTCGATCAGTTCGTCCAGGCCGCCGAGCGGCAGCGGGAAGCGCCGCGCGGAGTCGGCGAGCGCGACCGCGACCGGGTCGGTGTCGTCCTCGGCGACCTCGCCGTCGCGGACCCGGACCAGCACCTGGCGGGTCTCCTCCAGCCGGCGGGTCTTCTCCTGCGGCGCGAGGTCGCCGTCGCCGATGTCGTCGACCCGCCGGGAGAACGCGTACAGCGCGGACATCGCCTGCCGCTTGGCGGTGGGCAGCAGGCGGATCCCGTACGCGAAGTTGCGGGCCTCATGGCCGGTCACGGTCTCACAGTACCTGTATGCGGCAAGTACCTGACCGGACGTGTGCTCGGAACCCTTCACGTCCCGGCTCACCCCTTCCTTCGCAATGTCGATCCCACCGCGCGCAGCAGGCCGGGCTTGGTGGCTTTGGGCGAACCGGCCAGCACGTCGTACCCCGCGGCCTCGACCGCGTGCAGCGCGGCGCGTCCGCCGCCGACGAAGCCGGCGAGCAGCAGTCGCAGCCTGCCGCGGACGCTGCCCACCAGCGGCGTCCCGTCGTCCAGCAGATCGCCCGCCCGGTCCGCCTCGAAGGCGATCAGGGCGCGCACCCGCTCGTCCGCCCGCGGCGCGGCGAGATCCGCCTCGTCCACGCCGTAGCGTTTCATGTCCTGCTCGGGCAGGTAGATCCGGTCCCTGCCGAGGTCCTCGGCGACGTCCTGGAGGTGCTCGACGATCTGCAGCGCGGTGCACACCGCGTCGGATGCCCTGACCCGTTCGGGGCTCTCGGTGCCGGTGATGGCGAGCACCAGCCGGCCGACCGGGTTCGCGGACAGTTCGCAGTACGCCAGCAGGTCCTCGTACGTGGCGTAGCGCCGCACCGACTGGTCCTGCCGGTTGGCGGCGATCAGACCGAGGAACGGCTCGGGGCTGAGCGAGTGCCGCCGCACGGTGGGCCGCAGGGCCCGCAGCAGCGGGTGGGACGGCTCACCCGGGGCGTCGAAGACCCGGCGCAGGTCGGCCTCGAAGGCGTCGAGCATGACGATCCGGTCGTCGGCCGCCTCGGGGTCCAGGCCCAGCAGCACCGCGTCGTCGCGGCCGCCGCCGGCCAGGTCGCCGTCGCCGATGTCGTCCACCAGCCGGGCGAAGCCGTACACGGCCATCAGATCCTGGCGCCAGGCGCGCGGCAGGAACACGGGCGCCACGGGGAAGTTCTCGCGCGCGGCCTTGTCCAGCACCGCCCGGGACGCAGTGTCCCCGGTCACCGCGCGGTACCCGGTACGCAGGCGGCGTGCGTGCCCAGGAGCGCGATGGTCCCGATCGTCATGGCCGCCACATCCCCCGTTCTACACCGCCCGGACGAATCTTCCCATTTCGGACACGCCGCGATGGGCGTCACACACCCGGTATCGGTCATCGGCAGGGCTCCCAGCACCGGTACAGCTTACGACCGGCCAGGCCCCGGCGTACGCCTGGGGCATGACAGTTCGGCATCGGTGACAACACACGACCCCCGCCGGATCATCCGGCGGGGGTCGGGTATTTCCGCGGTGTTTCCCGTGGCGACGTCGGACGGCTGCACGGGCCCCGCGTCACTTGCCCGTGTGGGCCTCGTACGCCTTGATGACGTCGTCGGTCGGGCCGTCCATCAGCAGCTCGCCCTTCTCCAGCCACAGCACCCGGTCGCAGGTGTCGCGGATGGAGTTGTTGTTGTGGCTGACCAGGAAGACCGTGCCGGCCTCCTTGCGCAACTCCCTGATCCGCGCCTCCGAACGCTTCTGGAACGCCCGGTCACCCGTCGCCAGCGCCTCGTCGATCATCAGCACATCATGATTCTTCGCCGCCGCGATCGAGAACCTCAACCGCGCCGCCATACCCGAGGAGTACGTCCGCATCGGCAACGAGATGAAATCACCCTTCTCGTTGATCCCCGAGAAATCCACGATCCCCTGATACCGACGCCGCACCTCCTCCTGCGACATCCCCATCGCCAGACCACCCAGGATCACATTCGTCCCACCGGTCAGATCATTCATCAACGCCGCGTTCACACCCAGCAACGACGGCTGCCCATCGGTGTAGATCTTCCCGCTCTCCGGCGGCAGCAGCCCGGCGATGGCGCGCAGGATGGTGGACTTGCCGGAGCCGTTGGAGCCGATGATGCCGATCGCCTCACCGCGGTAGGCGGTGAAGGTGACGCCGCGCACCGCGTGCACCCGGCGGATGTTGGGGTTGGACTTGCGGGACAGCAGCCGGGCCAGCGCGGCGGTGGCGCTGCCCTTGCCGGTGCCCGCCCCGTAGACCTTGTAGACGATGTGCACGTCGTCCACGACCACGGTCGGCACCCGGGTGCCGACGGCCGGCCCCCGCTCGACGGTCTGCTGCTCAGCCACGGCCATACTGCTCCTCAGCCTTCCAGAAGTAGATGTAGCCGCCGACCCCGACCAGCACCGCCCAGCACACCGCGCTCGCCCACACGTGCGGCGGCAGCTGCGAGCCGGTGACGCTGTCGATCAGCGCGAAGCGCATCAGGTCGATGTACACCGCGGCGGGATTGATGTCGAGCAGGATGCGCACGAAGTGCGGCGCGTGGTTGGTCAGGTTGGTGATGCTGTACATCACGCCCGACATGTACATCCAGGTGCGCAGGATGAACGGCATCAGCTGGGCGAGGTCGGTCATCTTGCTGCCCAGCCGGGCCACGATCATCGCCAGGCCGGTGTTGAACACCCACTGGGTGAGCAGCGCGGGAATCGCCAGCAGCCAGGAGGCGTCCGGCACCTCACCGGTCATCAGCACGATGGCGACCAGCACGAACATCGACATCATCAGCTGCTGGAGCTGCATGAGCGTGAACGCGATCGGCATCGAGGCCCGGGGGAAGTGCAGCGCGCGGATCAGCCCGAGGTTGCCGGCCACCGCGCGGACCCCGCTGAGCACCGAGGACTGGGTGAAGGTGAAGATGAAGATGCCGGTCACCAGGAAGGCGATGAAGTTGTCGATGCCTTTGCTGGTGCCGATCAGCAGACCGAAGATCAGGTAGTAGACGGCCGCGTTGAGCAGCGGCGTCATGACCTGCCAGAGCTGGCCGAGGCGGGCCTGGGTGTACTGGGCCTGGGTGCGTGCCTTGGCGAACTCGTTGATGAAATGTCGGCGTCCCCACAGTTGCCGGGTGTACTCCAGCAGACCGGGCCGGGCGCCGCTGACCGACAGGCCGTACTTGGCCGCAAGCTGCGCGGGGCTGAGGCCGTCGTCGGCCGTAGGCGCTGGGGGGGCGCCCACGGCGACCGCACCATCGTGCGTTGTCTCGCTCACAGTTGACACTTTCGTCCTCAAGGTGCGCGCCGGGTGCAGGGGATCCCGGGCTGCGCCTGATGCTCTCAGGTCCGAGCTTGTCAGATGATCGGGGGTCGGCCCAGTCGGGTCAACCGCCAGACCGTCCGCCACTTCATGGGTCTGCGCTCTCCGCACGGCGTGGCCCAGCCCTCGCGGAACCCGCCGAGCCACGCGCGCAGCGCCGGCCGGGACGGCCGCCGCAGCACGGTCAGCGCGAACCATACGCCGAGGTACGCCGGGACCAGCGGCCAGGGCAGGTTGCGACGGGCCAGCCACACCCGGTTACGGGCCACCAGCCGGTGGTAGACCGCGTGCCGGGCCGGCGAGGTGGCCGGATGGTGCAGGACGAGGTCGGACCGGTAGTCGATCATCCAGCCGGCGTCCAGCGCCCGCCAGGCCAGGTCCGTCTCCTCGTGGGCGTAGAAGAACTCCGCGGGCAGCGGGCCGACCTCGCCGATCACCGCGGTGCGGACCGCGCTGGCGCCGCCCAGGAAGGTGGTCACCCGCGAGTTGCGCATCGGGTCGGAGGCGCGCAGCCGGGGCACGTGGCGGCGCTGGGTGACGCCGGTCTCCGGGTCGGCGATGCGGAAGCTGACGATGCCCAGCCGCGGGTCCGCGGCGAAGGCCTCGCGGAGCAGCTCGCCGGTGTCCTGGTGCGGCAGCAGGCCGTCGTCGTCGAGGAAGAGCAGCACGTCCACGTCCGAGCCGCCGGGGCCGAACAGCTCGATGCCGACGTTGCGGCCGCCGGGGATGCCGAGGTTCTCCGACAGCTCCACGGTGCGCAGGCCGGGCGGCAGCGGCGGCAGCGGGGAGCCGTTGCCGACCACCGCCACCTCGATCGGCGGGCCCTGCTGCTTGGCCACGGAGTCCAGCAGGTCCTGCAGCTCCGCCGGCCGGTTGCCCATGGTGATGATCACCGCGCCGAGCTTCAGCGGCGCCTGCCCGCCGGTCATTTCAGCCTGCTGGAGGCGAGGACCGATACCAGGTGGAGCAGCGTCTGCAGGAGGGCGATTCCGGCCAGGACGGCGACGCCGAGCCGGGTGAAGAACAGGTCGCCGCGGATCTGGTCCGCGATCGCCAGCAGCAGGATGAGCAGCGACGCCTCGACGCCCAGCACCAGCCGGTGGAACTTCAGCGCGGCGGCGGCCCGCCGGGCCAGCGCCACGCCGGACGAGCGCGGCTCGGAGGCGGCCTCCTTGACCGGCGGCAGCCCGCCCTGGTGGCGGGCCACCCCGACCAGGTCGGTCTCGGCCTTGATCAGCACCGCGCCGAGGGCGGCGAGGGTGCCGAGGAACGCCCACAGCCAGTCGATCCTGCCGTCGCCCCACAGGTCGGCGGCGCGCAGTCCGAAGCCGACCAGCACGGCGGCGTCGCACAGGTAGGCGCCGACCCGGTCGAGGTAGACCCCGGACAGCGAGAACTGCTTCTTCCAGCGGGCGATCTCGCCGTCCACGCAGTCCAGCAGCAGGTAGAGCTGGACGGCCACGACGCCGAGCACGGCGCCGGCGATCCCGGGCACCAGCAGGGCCGGTGCGGCGAGCACGCCGCACACGGTCATCAGGTACGTGAGCTGGTTGGGGGTGATCGCGGTGGGCGCCACGTGCCGGTCTATGCGGAGCGACAGCTCGCGCATGTAGAGCCGGCCGGCCCAGTGCTCGCCGCTGCGCCGGTCCTTGACCCCCGCGGGGTGCACGACGGGGCGCAGTTCAGCTACTGATGGCTTTGGCATAGTCGGCGTATGCGTCCCTGATGTCGGTGTCGGACAGGTCGAGGTGTTCCAGGATCGTGAAGCGTCCGGGGCGGGTCTGCGGCGCGTACCGCACCGCCTGGACGAACTCCGTGTCGGAGAAGCCGATCTCCTCGGGCAGCACCGGCAGGCCGTGCCGGCGCAGCGTCTCGGCGATCAGCCCGGACTCCTCGCGGGCGCCGCGCAGGTGCATGGCGAAGGCGGCGCCGAGGCCGCACTGCTCGCCGTGGGCGGCGGCGCGCTGCGGGAAGAGCAGGTCGAAGGCGTGGCTGATCTCGTGGCAGGCGCCCGAGGAGGGCCGGGTGTCGCCGCTGATCGACATGGCGATGCCGGAGAGCACCAGGCCCTCGGCGAGGGTGGTGAGGAAGGCGTCGTCGCCGATGCCGCCGGGGTGCCGCAGCACCGCCTCGCCCGCGCTGCGGGCCATCGCGGCGGCCAGCCCGTCGATCGGCTCGCCGTTGGTGCGGTGGGCCAGCTCCCAGTCGGCGATGGCGGAGATGTTGGAGACCGCGTCGCCGATGCCGGCCCTGACGTAGCGGGCCGGGGCCTCGCGGATCACGTCCAGGTCGATGACCATCGCGATCGGGGTCGGCACGCCGTAGGAGCCGCGGCCGTTGTCGTTGTCCAGGGTGGACACCGGCGAGCACAGGCCGTCGTGGGAGAGGTTGGTGGCGACCGCGACCATCGGCAGGCCGACCCGCGCGGCGGCGTACTTGGCCACGTCGATGATCTTGCCGCCGCCCAGGCCCACCACCGCGTCGTAGCGCTTGCCGCGCATCGCGTCGGCCAGCTTGACCGCGGCGTCGATGGTGCCGCCGGCCACCGGGAACCAGTCGGCGCCGGGCAGTTCGGGCGCCAGCCGGTCGCGCAGCCGGGCGCCGGAGCCCTCGCTCATGGCGAAGGCGAGCCGGCCGGAGGTGGAGATCCGCTGGTCGGCCAGCAGCCGGGTGAGGTCGGCGAGCGCCCCTCCGTTGATGTCGACGACGACCGGCGAGGGGATCAGCCGGGTCAGTACTGGCACGCGATCTCCCTGCCCTTGGCGAGGTCGTCGTGGTTGTCGATCTCCACCCAGGCGACCTCGCCGATCGGCGCGACGTCGATGGTGAAGCCGCGGTCCACCAGCTCCTGGTAGCCGTCCTCGTAGTACAGGTCGGGGTCGCGCTCGAAGGTGGCCTTGAGCGCGTCCGCCAGCTCGGCCGCCGCCTCGCCCTCGATGAGGGTGACGCCGATGTACTCGCCGGTGGCCTGCGCGGGGTCCATCAGCTTGGTGATCCGGCGCACCCCGCGGCCGGGCTCGGTGACGACCTTCATCTCCTCGTCGGCGAGCTTCTTGGCGGTGTCCAGCGCGAGCACGATGCGCTTGCCGTCGCCGCGCGCCGCCAGCAGCGTCCGCTCCACGGACACCGGGTGCACGGTGTCGCCGTTGGCCAGAATCACACCCTCTTTGAGGACGTCACGGGCGCACCACAGGGAGTAGGCGTTGTTCCACTCCTCGGCCTTGTCGTTGTCGATCAGGGTCAGGGTGACGCCGTACTTGGCCTCCAGCGCGGCCTTGCGCTCGTAGACGGCCTCCTTGCGGTACCCGACGACGACCGCGACCTCGGTGAGGCCGATCTCGGCGAAGTTGCCCAGGGTGAGGTCCAGCACGGTGAGGCTGTCCTGCGCGCCTTCGGGACCGATCGGCACCAGCGCCTTGGGCAGGGTGTCGGTGTAGGGACGCAGACGCCGTCCGGCGCCGGCCGCCAGCACGAGGCCGATCATGCGGGTTCTCCTGATTCGTCGTGGACGGCGGGGGCGCCCGCCAGGTGAGCAGCCACCCAGAAGCGGATGCTCTCGATGAGGACCAGGACCGCGAGTACGGCGGCGAGCGCCGTCAGGGCGGTCCGGAGTCCGGTGTGCTGCGCGAGGGCGGCCGCGAGGACGGCCACCAGCAGTGCCCGTCCCTCGTGCCCGCCGGCCGCTCGCACCAGGGCCCGCGGGGGCGCCCCGGCGCCGCCGCGGATGCGGTACACCGTGTCGTAGTGATGGTAGGCGACGGCCGCCACCAGCCCGAAAGCGGCAGGCAACGCGCCGTTCACCTGTGAGACGGCGGCGAGCGCCAGCACGGTTCCGTACTCGCCGGCCCGCAGCAGCGGCGGGACCAGCCAGTCCAGCGCGCCCTTCAGCGGCCGGGCCACCGCGACGCCCGAGGTCAGCACGTAGACCGCCGCCGCGGCGACCACCCACCAGCTGCCCTCGGGGGCGAGCGCGGCGGTGGCGGTGAGCAGCCCGGCGCCGGCCAGCGCGAGGGCGGGCGGCGCGAAGCCGGGCAGCCGGGCGGCGAGCGGGCGCGCCGCGCGGGCGACGGCCTCGGCGAGCGGGCCGCTGTCGGTCAGGTCGTGCAGCGCGGTCGCGGCCCGGTCGGTGCGGCGGGCCTTCCTGGTGAGCGAGCGCAGCACCCGGCCGGCGGTGGTGTAGCAGGCGGCCAGCGCGCAGCCGACCAGCAGCACCACGAAGGTGATCCGGGGGGTGGTGAGGGCGGTGAGGACCGCTATCAGGGCCCAGCGCTCGCCGATGGGCAGCACGATCATCCGGCGCACCCACACCGTCCAGCCGACGCTGTCCAGCCGTCCGGACAGGGCGGCGGTGGGGCTGGTGTTGCCGGTCGCGTCGTGGTTGGCCTCGTTGAAGGCGAAGTCGACCACGTGCCGGCAGGTCTGCAGCACCATCGCGCCGAGCGCCAGCGCCCATACGTCGTCGCCGCCGCGGGCCGCGCCGAGCGCCAGGCCCGCGTAGTAGGCGTACTCCTTGGCGCGGTCGAAGGTCGCGTCGAGCCAGGCGCCGAGGGTGGAGTACTGCAGCGAGTAGCGGGCCAGCTGGCCGTCGGTGCAGTCCAGGACGAAGGAGGCGAGCAGCAGCACGCCGGCCGCGACGTAGCCGGCCCGGGTGCCGGTGGCGGCGCAGCCGGCCGCGATCAGCGCGACCACCAGGGAGGCGGTGGTGACCTGGTTCGGGGTCAGTCCGCGGCGGGCGCACCAGCGGGCGATGTAGCGCGAGTACGGGCTGATGCAGTGGGTGGTGAAGAAGCCGTCGCGGGCCTTGACCGCGCTGCGCAGCCGGACGGACTCCTCGTCGACGCCGGCGACCGCGCCGGCCGCCTCGGCGCGCGCGGCCTCGTCCCGCGGGACGGCGGCGACCAGGACGCCGAGGTCGACGCGGTGCAGCAGTCCGCCGGCGTCGAGGTCGGCGGCGAGCACGTCGGGGAGCACGTCGGGGCGGGCGTCCGTATCGGAGGCCGTGCCGGAGGCCGGGTGGGCGTCCGGGCCGGCGGTGGCCAGGCCGCCGCCGGTCGCGGGGGCCTCGGCGGCGGCGCCGCGGCCGGTGACCGTGCCGCCGTCGGAGCCGCCGGCCCCGCCGCGCGGGGCGGTCGCGCCCGGGGCGCGGACCGGCCGGTCGTCGCCACGGGCCGCCGCGGCCAGCGCGCGGCCGAGCGCGGGACGGGCGGCGGGCTTGACCGACAGCGCGCCGGGGACGGCGGCGGCGTCGAAGCGCGGGTCGGTGAGCGCCAGCCGCAGCGCGTGCCGGTGGCCGACGAAGCGCGGGTCCACCAGCGCCACCCGCTCCCCGGCCGGCAGGGCCGCCAGCCGCTCTGCGGCCTCGGCCGCCGTCGCCGCGGCGGCGACCTGGAAGCCCAGTGCCCGCAGGTCCTCCGCGAGCGGCGACGGCGTACCGGCGGCGGGCGGGCCGGTGAGGATGGCGGTCGGCAGCGGAACCCACTCCCTCGATGCGTGGTGTACGGATGACCGGTGGTGGCGTGACGGATGTGTGACGTGTGCGTACGTATGTGTACGTATGTGTACGGGTGTGTACGGGTGTGTGGTGCGTGACGTGACGGGTGATGTGACGGGTGGCGGATCTGCGGCTGGTCTGCGACGGGGTTCGGAGCGTGGGTCGGGGCGTGCGGAATGCGCCCGCCGCGGGGCCGCCGGGAAGGGCGGGGCCGGGCCGGGCACCGGCGAGGCTATCGGATTGCGGACGGCGGCCGTTCACTGCCCGTTCGCCTGGACTTGGCGCCTTGGTGTGATCATCATCCTTGATCTGCCGCATGCCGGACAACCGGCCCGCGGCGGCCTTGGCCGAAGCATTGCCGGTCACCTTCCCGCCGTTTCCCCTGTCATCCGTTCGGGTGATCCGCGCCACCGGATCGGCCACGCCCTGGGCGCGCCTCATCACCGCAGGTCACCGCACATGACAACGGTCTCCAGTACCGGCTTGCCCACGGTGCGTGACCGTAGTTGACTGGCCGGCGCGCGGCACCCGGACATCCGGGCATCCCGGGCATCCCGGGTGTCCGGGGCACTCGGGCACCGGGTCGGACCGCGGAGCCCGGGGCAGGAGAACCGCGGAACTCGGGGAAGGGAGCGGCGCCGATGGGGGCAGGGCACAGCCACGGCCATCACCACGGGCCGCCCGCGTCCGGCACGGCCGGGGCGGCGTACCGGGGCAGGCTGCGGATCGCGCTGGGCATCACACTGCTGGTGCTGGCCACCGAGGTGGCCGGAAGCGCGCTGACCGGCTCGCTGGCGCTGCTGGCCGACGCCGGGCACATGGCCACCGACGCGGCCGGCCTCGGCATGGCGCTGCTCGCCGTCCACGTGGCGGCCCGGCCGCCCAGCGAGCGCCGCACCTTCGGCTTCGCCCGCGCCGAGATCCTGGCCGCGGTGCTCAACGCGGTGCTGCTCTTCGGCGTCGGCGCGTTCATCTTCTACGAGGGCGTGCGCCGCCTGGTCACCCCGCACGGCATCGACGCCGGGCTGACCGTGGTGTTCGGCCTGATCGGCGTGGTCGCCAACTCGGTGTCGCTGATGGTGCTGCTGCGCGGCCGGTCGGAGAGCCTCAACGTGCGCGGCGCGTTCCTGGAGGTGATGGCCGACGCGCTGGGCTCGCTCGCGGTGGTGGTCGCCGCCGCGGTCTACCTGGGCACCGGCTGGCGGCAGGCGGACGCGGTGGCGTCGCTGCTGATCGGCGTGCTGATCGTGCCGCGCACCTGGCAGCTGCTGCGGGAGGCGCTGGACGTGCTGCTGGAGGCCGCGCCCAAGGACGTCGACATGGCGCAGGTGCGGCGGCACATCGAGGCGCTGCCCGGCGTGGAGGGCCTGCACGACCTGCACGCCTGGACCATCACCTCGGGGATGCCGGTGCTGTCCGCGCACGTGGTGGTCGGCCACGACGTGCTGGAGACGGTCGGCTACGAGAAGATGCTGCACGACCTGCAGAGCTGCCTCGGCGCGCACTTCGACGTCGGGCACTGCACGTTCCAGCTGGAGCCGGCCGGGCACGCCGAGCACGAGGCGGGACTCTGCCGCTGACCCCGACGGCCGGGTCCGGCGCCCCCGGAGCTCCGGTCACGCTGTGACCCCCGGCGCTCCGGTCACGCTGCGACCCCCCGCGTCCGGTAGCGCTGTGACCCTCAGCGCTCCGGTCACGCTGTGCCACCGACCCGGCGCTCCGCCGACCCGGTGGCCCGGGCCGGTGCGCGACCGGCAGTGAGGCAGACTAGGGCCTTGTCGTCGAACCGAAGGATGGATATGCCAACCAGTCCTGCCACCGGCCGACCGGGCTACTCCCCCGCCGCCGCGCCGTCCCCCAACGGGATCGCGGAACCGATCATGCTCGAACTGGTCGACGAGGCCGGCGTCACGATCGGCACGGCGGAGAAGCTGTCGGCGCACCTCGCGCCGGGACGGCTGCACCGGGCGTTCTCCGTCTTCCTCTTCGACGAGCAGGGCCGGATGCTACTGCAGCGCCGCGCGCTCGGGAAGTACCACTCCCCCGGCGTGTGGTCCAACACCTGCTGCGGACACCCCTACCCGGGCGAGCCGCCGTTCGTGGCCGCCGCCCGGCGCACCGCGGAGGAGCTGGGCGTCGCGCCCGCCCTGATGCGCGCGGCCGGCACGGTGCGCTACAACCACCCGGACCCGGCGTCCGGGCTGGTGGAGCAGGAGTTCAACCACCTGTTCGTGGGCACCGTCGACGCGCCGCTGGACCCCGACCCCGAGGAGATCGGCGAGACGCTCTTCGCCACGCCCGAGCAACTGGCCGCGCTGCGCGGGACCGGCCCGTTCTCCGCGTGGTTCCCGACCGTGCTGGACGCGGTGCTGCCCGCGGTCCGCGAGGTCACCGGCGGCTCGGCCGGCTGGTAGCCCGCCCGCGGCCGGACCGGCGGCCGGCCGGCATCCCGCGGATGCCCCGCCGGGAGTCCGCCGGTGGCCGGCCGGTGACGGACGCGCACGGCCCGGTCCCGTCCGCGGGCCGGGTCCCGGTGCGGCGTCAGTACACCGACGGCGGCCGCAGCGGCAGCGCCGCCCAGATCACCTTGCCGCCGCCCGGCGTCTGCGCGATGTCGTAGGAGCCGCCGGCCTCGTCGGCGATCGTCTTCACCAGCAGCAGCCCGCGTCCGCCGGTGCGCCCGTGGTCGGTCTCCAGCGCGGTGGGCCGGTACGGGTGGTTGTCCTCGACCGCGACCCTGACCCACTCGGCGCCGACCGCCAGCTCCACCGCGATCTGGGGGGAGAGCACCGCGGCGTGCCTGACCGCGTTGGTCACCAGCTCCGAGACGATCACCAGCAGCCCGTACAGCACGTCCTCCTCCACCGGCACGCTCTGGTCGCGGAGCAGGCCGCGGATGCCGTGGCGCACCTGCGGGACGGAGGAGTCCAGGGCGGGCACGGTGAAGCGCCACACACCCTCGTACGGCCTCGGGGACGGAACCTGACCCGGCGGGACGCTCCCGCGCACCTCCATGACCGCACCCACCATCGCCTTCGCGTGAACGTGTCCGCGCAGGTCCCCCGCCCCCGGCCGGGCCCGCCTCACCGTTCGAGTGTCCGGGACCCGCGATGCCGCAACGGCCGGTCACCGTAAGTCCGCACCTTTCTGCGGTTTACGACCGGACGGGCCCGTTTCCCGCCCCTTTCCGACCGCTGCCGACCGACCGCCGGTCCGGACGGCACGGATAGGATCATCGGTGCGCGCACACGTCCCGGGGGCCGGGGAGCGCCGCCGACCGCGTTCCGCCTGCCGAGGAGCCCGTATGCCCGCGCCCGACCCCGCGCCCGCGCTGCTGCTGAGCACCGGGGACGGCGTCGCGACCGTGACGATCGGCAACCCGTCCCGGCGCAACGCGATGACGCTGGAGATGTGGCACGAGCTCCCCCGGCTGCTCGCCGCGCTCGCGGCCGACCCCGCGGTACGGGTCCTGGTGCTCACCGGCGCGGGCGACACCTTCTGCGCGGGCGCCGACATCACCGAGTTCGCCGGTCCGGGCGGGCCGCGTGCGCCGCAGGACGCCGCGGTGGCGGCCGAGGAGGCGCTCGCCGCGTTCCCCAGGCCGACGCTGGCCGCGGTGCGCGGCTTCTGCGTCGGCGGCGGCTGCCAGCTCGCGGTCGCCTGCGACCTGCGGTTCGCCGCGCGCGGCGCGCGGTTCGGCGTGACCCCGGCACGGCTCGGCCTGGCCTACCCGCCGTCCTCGACCCGCCGGCTGGCCGCCCTGACCTCGCCGTCCACCGCCAAGCACCTGCTGTTCTCGGCCGAACTCGTCGACGACGAGCGGGCGCTGCGCACGGGTCTGGTGGACGAGGTGCTGGCGCCCGGCGAACTCGACGCGCGGGTGCGCGAGTTCACCGCGGCGCTGGTCCGGCGCTCGCTGCTCACCCAGGTGGCCGCCAAGGAGTACCTCGCCGCGCCGGAGTCCGCCACGGCCCGGGACTCCGCCGCCCCGGACTCCGCCGGCTTCGGCTCCGACCGCCTCCGCGCCGCCTACTGGGCAGCTCAGGCCGACGCCTCGGGCGAGACGAAAGAGGGCGCCGCGGCTTTCCTGGAACGCCGCGAGCCCGCGTTCGGCTGGACCGGGCCGGTCTGAGGACCGGTCCGGGGCCGCACGAGATCCGTACGGGTCCGGTCCGCGGCGGACACGAGGCGGGCCCGGAGCCCGCACGACGCCCA
Organism: Streptomyces sp. IBSBF 3018; assembly: GCA_050613715.1. Taxonomy (GTDB): domain Bacteria; phylum Actinomycetota; class Actinomycetes; order Streptomycetales; family Streptomycetaceae; genus Actinacidiphila. Next base: position 11,172 of record JAJSZB010000012.1, on the reverse strand, counting down.
TGGCCGCCCGCCGGTGAACCGGGAGGTGGGAGGGCTCCCGCGGCGGCTAGGATGCACAGCCTGATGAGTGCGACCCTCGTTGCGAAGAACCTCGCCGCAGGCCACGGCGACCGCGTGCTGTTCTCCGGGCTGAACCTGGTGGTCGCCCCCGGGGACGTGATCGGCCTGGTGGGCGTGAACGGCGCGGGCAAGTCCACGCTGCTGCGGCTGCTGGCCGGGCTCGCCGAGCCCGAGGAGGGCACGCTGCGGCTCAGCCCGGCCACCGCCACCGTCGGGCACCTGCCGCAGGAGCCGGACCGGCGCGCGGAGAGCGTACGGGAGTTCCTGGCCCGGCGGACCGGGGTGAGCGCCGCGCAGGCCGCCCTGGACGCGGCCACGCAGGCGCTGGTGGAGGGCGCGCCCGGCGCGGACGACGCGTACGCCACCGGGCTCGACCGCTGGCTGGCCCTCGGCGGCGCCGATCTGGACGAGCGCGCCGAGGAGGCCGCCGCGACGCTCGGCCTGGGGGTCGGTCTCGACCAGCAGATGCGGTCGCTGTCCGGCGGCCAGGCCGCCCGCGCCGGCCTCGCCTCCCTGCTGCTCAGCCGCTACGACGTCTTCCTGCTGGACGAGCCGACCAACGATCTGGACCTGGACGGCCTGGAGCGGCTGGAGAAGTTCGTCTCGGAGCTGCGCTCGGGCACCGTCCTGGTCAGCCACGACCGCGAGTTCCTCGCCCGCACGGTCACCGCCGTCGTCGAACTCGACCTGGCCCAGCAGACCGTGGCCTCCTACGGCGGCGGCTACGAGGCGTATCTGGAGGAGCGCGCCACCGCCCGCAGGCACGCGCGCGCGGAGTACGAGGAGTACGCCGAGACCAAGTCGGGCCTGGAGGAGCGCGCCCGCAGGCAGCGCGCCTGGATGGACAAGGGCACCCGCAACGCGCTGCGCAAGGCGCCGGACAACGACAAGGTCGCGCGCCGCGCCCGCGCCGAGGGCAGCGAGAAGCAGGCCGCCAAGGCGCGGCAGACCGACCGGCTGATCGAGCGCCTGGACGTGGTCGAGGAGCCCCGCAAGGAGTGGGAGCTGCGAATGCACATCGCCGCGGCGCCGCGCTCGGGCGCGGTCGTGGCCACCCTGGGCGGCGCGGTGGTCCGCCGCGGGGACTTCACCCTGGGCCCGGTGGACCTGCAGGTCGACTGGGCGGACCGGGTGGCGATCACCGGCGCCAACGGCTCGGGCAAGTCCACGCTGCTGGCCGTGCTGCTCGGCCGGCTCGCGCCCGACGAGGGCAGCGCGGCGCTCGGTCCCGGCGTACGGGTCGGCGAGGTCGACCAGGCTCGCGGGCTGTTCCGCGGCGAGGAGACGCTGCTCGACGCGTTCCGGGCGCCGGCGCCCGACCTCGAACCGGCCGAGATCCGCACCCTGCTGGCGAAGTTCGGGCTCAAGGCCGACCATGTGAGGCGGCCGGCGGCGACGCTGTCCCCGGGCGAGCGGACCCGCGCGGCGCTCGCGCTGCTCCAGGCCAGGGGCGTCAACCTGCTGGTGCTCGACGAGCCGACCAACCACCTGGACCTGCCCGCCATCGAGCAGCTGGAGTCGGCGCTCGCCTCGTACGACGGCACGCTGCTGCTGGTCACCCACGACCGCCGGATGCTCGACGCGGTGCACACCACCCGGCGGCTCGACGTCGCCGGCGGGCGGGTCACCGAGCGCTGACGCCCGGCCGGGGCGCGAACGGGGTACCGACGCGAAGCCGGCCGCCGCGCGGCGGCCGCGCACACCCGGGCGCGGCGCCGGGCCGCGCACACAGGTCCGCGCGCACCGGGCCGCGCGTGCCCGAGGGAACCGCACCGGCCGCCGCTGCGTCCCACCCAGGACCGACCGCTCCCGACCAGGGCGGCCGTGGGTGAGAGGAGTGCGGCGATGCGTGCGCGGGGAGCGCGGGGCGCGAGGGCGCGGCGGACGGCCGGAACGACAAGGGCGACCGGGACGACGGGGACGGCCCGTTCGATCGGTTCGGCCGGTTCGGCCGGCTCCGCCGGCAGGGCGAGGACGGCCGGCGCGGCGGCGACGGCGGTCGCGGCCGCCGCGCTGCTGCTGGCCGGCTGCGGTTCCGCCGACGGCGTCCGGGTGGGCCGGCCGGACCCGGGTCCCTCGACCTCGCAGCCCGACTGCGGCGACGTGCTCGTGACGCCCGTCCCCGGCTCGAAGGCGCGCGGTGTGTGCCTGAGCATCGGCAGCACGCTGCGCGTGCAGCTCGCCACGGGCGACGCGCCGCCGGCCGAGCGGGGCGGCGCACTCACCGAGGTCTCCCCCGGCGTCTATCGCGGCACACGGGCGGGAACCGCCGAGTTGAGCGGCTTCCGGCGGGCCTGTCCGAGCCCGCGCCCCGGCGCGGTCGCGTGCCATGCGATCGCCGGGTGGAAGGTCACCGTGGACGTGCGGTGACCGGCGCACGGACGGACCCGGGCCGGCAGTGGGGGCCGGCCCGGGCCCGTCGTGTCTCACCCGCGCGCGGGGACGCCGCGCGCCGCGGTGTGGTGCGCTTCCCTGTCGGCGGTCGTCAGCTGACGTTGACGGCGGTGTCGTCGATCAGGAAGGAGGTGGCCAGGCTGGAGTCCTCGGTGCCGGTGAACTTCAGCGTGACGGTCTGGCCGGCGTACGAGGAGAGGTTGATGCTCTTCTGCACGTAGCCGCTGGAGCTGTTGAGGTTGGAGTAGCTGGCCAGGGTGGTGGAGCCGGCCGCGACGGTGAGCTTGTCGTACGCGGTGGTCGTGCTGGTCTCGTTGGTCGAGATGTACAGGTAGAAGGTGAAGTTCGCGCTCGTGCAGGTGGCCGGGATGGTCACGGACTGCGAGAGCGTGTCGGTGTGGGTGGTGCCGTAGCCGTTCAGCCACGCCTTGTAGGAGCCGGAGTGGGCCGGGGCGCCGGTGCTGTTGTCGATCACGCCGGAGCTGGAGGACCAGACCGTGCTGCCCGACTCGAAGCCCGGGTTGCCGAGCAGCTGGGCCGGGGTGCAGCTGCCGCCGCCGGAGCTGGTGACGGTCCAGGTGAAGGAGGCCGAGCCGGAGGCGTTGGTGGAGTCGGTCGCGGTGACCGTCACCGAGGAGGTGCCCGCGGCGGTCGGCGTGCCGGAGATGACACCCGTCGAGGAGTTGATCGACAGGCCGGCCGGCAGGCCGCTCGCGCTGTAGGTGAGGGTCTGGCCCGAGGCGGAGTCGGTGGCGTGGACGGTCAGGCTGACCGCGGTGCCGACCTGGGTGGACTGGTTGCCCGGGCTGGTGACCGTGACGGTGTTGCCGCCGGTGGAGCCGCCGTTGGTGAACGCGGCGGTGCCGTTCGGGGTGCCGAGGCCGGTCGGGCCGTCGTAGCCGGACTTGGCGGTGCACAGGTAGGAGCTGGAGCAGGACCCGTTGGCGCCGCTGGTCACGTCGTTGAGCGAACCGGTGTGGGCGTACGGGTAGGACGCCGGGACGGTGCCCGCGGCCGGGGTGCCCGCCAGGGCGTAGACCGAGGCGATGATCGGCGAGGAGGCGCTGGTGCCGCCGTAGACCTGCCAGCCGCTGGCCTGGTAGCTGTCGTAGACGGCGAGGCCGGTGTTCGGGTCGGCGACCGCGGAGACGTCGGCGACGGTGCGCTTGGTGCAGCCGGTGTCGGTCTGCCAGCTCTGCTTGGTGTCGTACGCCGAGCAGCCGGAGCCCGCGCCCTCGCCGCCGGAGCTGGAGCCCCACACGGACTCGGTCCAGCCGCGGCTGGTGCCGCTGGCGCGGCTCAGCGAGGTGCCGCCGACCGCGGTGACGTACTTGGACGCGGCCGGGTACTCCACGCCGTAGCCGTCGTCACCGGAGCTGACGGTGATCGCGACGCCCGGGTGGTTGAAGTACGAGCTGTCGTAGGAGGTGTCCGAGGAGGACTCACCGCCGCCGTAGCTGTTGGAGACGTACTTCGCGCCCAGGGACACCGCGGTGTTCACGGCGGTGCCGAGGTTGGTCATGGACGCCGAGGTGGCCTCGACCAGCAGGATGTGGCACTGCGGGCAGACCGCGCTGACCATGTCGAGGTCGAGCGAGATCTCGCCGGCCCAGCCGGAGTCGGCGGACGGGTAGCTGGTGCCGCCGGTCTGGTTGACCTTCTTGAAGCAGCCGTTGGCCGTGGTGCAGGACGGCAGTCCGTACTGGCTGCGGTAGGTGGCGAGGTCGGCCTCGGCGTTCGGGTCGTCCTGCGCGTCCACGATGGCGACGGTGGCGCCGGACCCGGCGCTCGCCGGCAGCGCGTAGGCGCTCTGCAGGTCGGTCGGGCCGTAGCCGGACGGCGTGGCGTTCGGGGTGACGCCCAGGTGGTGCAGGGTGTCGGTGCGCACCAGCGACAGGCACGACATGGCGCCCTTGGCGGGCGAGGCGCACAGGTGCTGCGCGTTGCCCTCGCTCGATCCGGTGGCGCCGGTCGCGGTCGCGCCGGTGGACGCGGTGGACGCGGTGGGGGCGGCGGCGACGGACGGAGCGGCGGCGGCCACCAGGCCGCCGGTGACCAGGGCGCCGGTGGCGACGACCGCGAGGGTGGCGCGGCGGATCGCTCGTCTGGCCCGGCCGGGACTCTTGGACTGCAATGAACTGCCCTCCATGGGGGGGTCGGCTCCCGGGTCGTCCCACAACGGTCGGTTTTGTGTCACGGTCATGACAACAGATCGTCGAGCGGCACGCCTGGGACTTCGTGTGGCACACGTTCATCGGTGTTCTCGCCGGCGACCGCGGTGAAGGGCTGCTGTCGGTGGCGATCACTGCGGCAGGTGCGGTGCGTGGATGCTGTCACCACGTTGAGTGGTGGCCAGGAGAAAGGTAGTGACACTCGGTTCAAGGAACTACCGGGTCTTGGCAAAGGATTTCCCTGGACACCGCCCGGCCCCTGCCAGGACACCGCCGCGCGGGCCCCGGCGGGGGCCGTGCTTCCGCCGGACGATCTCGGCCGTATACCTTGTGGCGCCATGGACACGGAGGACGGACCGGTCAACGACCTGGTGGCGCTCGGCCTGGCCCGCTACGAGGCACGCGTCTACCTGGCCCTGGTGCGCCGGGAGTCGTACACCGCGGCGGAGGTCGCCCGCGAGGCGGACGTCCCCAGGCAGCGGGTCTACGACGTGCTGGACGCGCTCGTCAGACGGCGGCTGGCGACCGCGCACCCCGGCCGGGTGGCGACCTTCTCCGCGGTCGCGCCCGAGCTGGCGGTGGCGCGGCTGATGGCGTTGCAGCGGGAGGCGCTGGAGCGTCTCGACCGGGTCTCCAGCGCGCTGACCGCGGCGCTGGTCCCGGTCTGGGCGGACGGCCGCTCGCAGACCGTGCCGCTGGACTACGTGGAGATCCTGCGCGACCCCAAGTCGATCGCCGAGGCGTTCACCGACATCCAGAACCAGGCCAGGCGGGAGCTGCTCAGCTTCTCCAAGCCGCCCTTCGTGGCGCCGGCGCTGAACACCCCGGGCATCAAGGCGGTGCGCCGGCTGCGCAGAGCCGGCGGCTCGGTCCGCGCGATCTACACCCACGAGGCGCTGGCCGACCCCGAGACCCTGGAGAACGTCCGGCGCTCGACCGCCGCCGGCGAGGAGTGCCGGTTCGCGGCCGAGCTGCCGCTGAAGCTGGTGATCGCGGACGCGTCGCTGGTGCTGTGCGACATGCCGGACCCGGTGGCCGGCACCGGCTCGACCACCGCGCTCTACATCGAGCACCCGGCGCTGGCGGCGTGCCTGCGGCTGGCGTTCCTCACGGTGTGGGAGAGCGCGCGGACGGCGCCGGGCGAGGAGGCGTAGCGGCGGCGAGCGAGGAAGCGTAGCGGCGGCCGGCGAGGAGGCGTAGGGACGGAGGGCGCGGGCCACCTCCCGCGGACCACCGCCCGCGGACCACCGACCGCGGCCCGCGGCCTGCGCAAACGGCGGCCGCCACGCCTCCGGCCGGAACCGAGGGGCGCGCACGGCCCCGGAGGTTAAAGTGGCGGCGTGGCCGTGTTCCTCCTCGGAGTCGGTGCCGCCTGCTGCCTCGGCTTCGGGTTCGTGCTGCAGCAGCGCGCGGCCTCGCGTGCCCCGCTGGCCGACTTCCTGTCCTTCCGGCTGCTGCTCGACCTGATCCGGATGCCGGACTGGCTGTGCGGCATCGCGCTGATGGTCGCCGGGCAGGTGCTGGGCGCGGTCGCGCTGGCCTACGGCGAGGTGACGCTGGTCGAGCCGCTCACCGCCACGAACCTGCTGTTCGCGATGGCCCTGTCGCGCCGGCTCACCCGGCAGCCGCTCGGCTGGTCCGGCTGGGGCGGCGTGCTGCTGCTCGCGGCCGGCGTCACCACGTTCATCGTGGCCGGACAGCCGCGCGGCGGCGACGCGGATGCGGGCACGCTGCGGCACTGGCTGGTCTTCGGCGTCGTGGCCGGCCTCGCGCTGCTGCTCACGCTCGGCGCGCGCCATCTGCACGCCTCCGCCGAGGCCGCGCTGCTCGCGCTGGCCGCCGGCCTGCTCTACGGGTTGCAGGACGCGCTCACCAGGACCTGCGGGCAGCTCGTCCGCGACGACGGCGTGGCCGGGCTGTTCGCGCACTGGCAGCCGTACGCGATCGTGGTCATCGGGCTGACCGGCATGCTGCTCGTGCAGAGCGCCTTCGAGACGGCGGCGCTGCGCATGTCGCTGCCGTCGCTCACCGCGGCCCAGCCGCTGGCCGGCATCGCCTGCGGCGTCGGCTTCCTCGGCGACCGGCTCCGCTTCAGCACCGGCGCGCTGGCCTGGGAGGCGGTGGGCCTGGCCGCGATCGTCGTCGGCGTGATCCTGCTCGGCCGCCACCCCGCGATGCCGCCGGGCGTCGCGCCGCAGGAGCCGATCGGCGCGACGCGCGTGCTCTGAGGGCGGGGCGCGGGTGCGCCGGGGCGGGCGGGTGCGGCGGAAAACATGCATGCACGCTTGCTTGTTTATGGGACCGGTGCCACGCTCGACCCGCGGTCCCGGGCGGGACCCGCGCCACGTACGCCGCCGTGCCCCCGACCTTCCCCGGAGGGACCCGTGCCGGATCAGCAAGCCGTTCGTGCCGTACTGGACGACCTCCGCGCCGAGTGGGCGTCGCTCGACGCCCTGGTCGCGCCGCTCGACGCCGCGGGGTGGGCCACGCCCACGCCCGCGCAGGGGTGGACGATCGCGCACCAGATCGCGCACCTCGCGTGGACCGAGGAGCGGGTGCTGCTCGCGGTGACGGACCCGGACGCCTTCGCCGCCGAACGCGCCGTCGCCGCGGGCGCCTTCGACCGCTATGTGGACGAGGGCGCGGAAGCGGGGGCGCGGGCCGACCCGGCCGAGCTGCTGGCCCGGTGGCGCGACGGCAGCGCCGCGCTGGGGGCCGCGCTCACGGCGAGCGCGGCCGAGCGGCCGTCCGTGCGGCACCCCTGGTACGGGCCGCCTATGAGCACCGCGTCGATGGCCGGCGCCCGCGTGATGGAGACGTGGGCGCACGGCGAGGACGTGGCCGACGCGCTCGGGGTGCGCCGCTCCCCCACCGCGCGGCTGTGGCACGTCGCGCGGCTGGCCGTCGTCGCCCGCGACTACGCGTTCTCGGTGTACGGCAAACCGGCGCCCGCGCAGCCGTTCCGGGTCGAACTCACCGCGCCCGACGGGTCGTTGTGGACGTTCGGGCCGCAGGACGCGGAGCAGCGGGTGACCGGCCCGGCGCTGGACCTGTGCCTGCTCGCGGTGCGCCGCAGGCACCGCGACGACCTGGCCGTGCGGGCGGTCGGCGAGGACGCGGAGACGTGGCTGTCGATCGCGCAGACGTTCGTCGGGCCGCCGGGGTCGGGCCGGCCGCCGGCGGGGGGCGGGGACGGTGGCCAGGACGCGGACGGCGGTCCGGACTCGGGCGGGGGCGCGGATGCGGGCTCCGGCTCCGGCTCCGGCTCCGGCTCCGGCTCCGGCTCCGGCTCCGGCTCCGACAGCGTGGGGCCGCGTCCGGCGGGCGGTGGCGCGTGAGCGCGCTCGGCGTCCGCGGCGCGGACTTCGCGGAGCGGCGCGCGGTGATGCTGGAGCGGCTCGCCGAGGTGTCCGCGGCGCACGCCGAGGCGCTGGCCGGCGGCGGCCCGAAGTACCAGGACCGGCACCGCGCCCGCGGCAAGCTCACCGCGCGCGAGCGCATCGAGCTGCTGCTCGACCCCGACACCCCGTTCCTGGAGCTGTCGCCGCTGGCCGGCTGGGGCAGCGACTTCACCACGGGCGCGTCCATCGTCACCGGCATCGGCGTGGTCGAGGGCGTCGAGTGCCTGGTGACCGCCAACGACCCGACCGTGCGCGGCGGCGCGAGCAACCCGTGGACGCTGCGCAAGGCGCTGCGGGCGAACGAGATCGCGTTCGCCAACCGCCTCCCGGTGGTCAGCCTGGTGGAGTCCGGCGGCGCCGACCTGCCCAGCCAGAAGGAGATCTTCATCCCCGGCGGCGCGCTCTTCCGCGACCTGACGCGGCTGTCGGCGGCCGGGATCCCCACGGTGGCCGTGGTGTTCGGCAACTCCACGGCCGGCGGCGCGTACGTGCCGGGGATGTCCGACCACGTGATCATGGTCAAGGAGCGCTCGAAGGTCTTTCTGGGCGGTCCGCCGCTGGTGAAGATGGCGACCGGCGAGGAGAGCGACGACGAGTCGCTGGGCGGCGCGGACATGCACGCGCGCGTCTCGGGCCTCGCCGACCACTTCGCGGTGGACGAGCCGGACGCCCTGCGCACCGCCCGCCGGGTGGTGGCCCGGCTCAACTGGCGCAAGCTGGGCCCGAGTCCGCGCCCCGACCCGCGGCCGCCGCTGTTCGACGAGGAGGACCTGCTCGGCATCGTGCCGGGCGACCTGCGCATCCCGTTCGACCCGCGCGAGGTGCTCGTACGGGTCGCCGACGGCTCGGAGTTCGACGAGTTCAAGCCGCTGTACGGGCCGAGCCTGGTGACCGGCTGGGCCGAGGTCCACGGCTACCCGGTCGGCGTACTCGCCAACGCGCAGGGGGTGTTGTTCAGCCAGGAGTCCCAGAAGGCGGCGCAGTTCATCCAGTTGGCCAACCAGCGCGACATCCCACTGCTGTTCCTGCACAACACCACCGGGTACATGGTGGGCCGCGAGTACGAGCAGGGCGGCATCATCAAGCACGGCGCGATGATGATCAACGCGGTGTCCAACTCACGGGTCCCGCACATCTCGGTGCTGATGGGCGCGAGTTACGGCGCCGGGCACTACGGCATGTGCGGCCGCGCCTACGATCCGCGGTTCCTGTTCACCTGGCCGAGTGCGAAGTCCGCGGTCATGGGTCCCGCCCAACTGGCCGGTGTGCTCTCGATCGTGGCCCGCCAGTCGGCACTGGCCAAGGGGCGGCCCTACGACGAGGCGGCGGACGAGGCGCTGCGGGCGATGGTCGAGCAGCAGATCGAGGCGGAGTCGCTGCCGATGTTCCTGTCCGGCCGGCTCTACGACGACGGCGTGATCGACCCGCGCGACACCCGCACGGTGCTCGGCCTGTGCCTGTCCGTGGTGCACGGCGCGCCGGTCGAGGGCGCGCGCGGCGGCTTCGGCGTCTTCCGGATGTGAGGGGCGGGACGATGACGGACCGGACACCGGCGCGGAATGCCGCGTTTGGAACGGCAGTTGAGGCCACCGCGGGTGTGCGGCCGGCCGCGGGCGCCGTCGCGGAGCCGGCGCGGGCCGCCGGGCCGGGGACGATCCGCGGCGTGCTGGTGGCCAACCGCGGCGAGATCGCCCGCCGGGTCTTCCGGACCTGCCGCGACCTGGGCATCGCGACAGTCGCGGTGCACTCCGACGCGGACGCGGACGCGGCGCACGTACGGGAGGCGGACGCGGCGGTGCGGCTGCCGGGCGACGCGCCCGCGGACACGTATCTGCGCGCCGACCTGCTGATCGCGGCGGCGCGGGCGGCCGGCGCGGACGCGGTGCACCCGGGCTACGGATTCCTGTCCGAGAGCGCGGAGTTCGCACGGCAGGTGGAGGCGGCGGGGCTGGTGTGGATCGGTCCGCCGGCCGCCGCGGTCGAGGCGATGGGCTCCAAGACCCGCGCCAAGGAGCTGATGGCGGCCGCCGGCGTCCCGCTGTTCGCGGCGCTCGACCCGGCCGCGGTGACGGACGCCGACCTGCCGCTGCTGGTGAAGGCGGCGGCCGGCGGCGGCGGGCGCGGCATGCGGGTGGTCCGCGAACTGGGCACCCTGGAAGCGGAGTTGACGGCCGCCCGGTCGGAGGCGGCGAGCGCCTTCGGCGACGGCGAGGTGTTCCTCGAACCGTACGCGGAGGGCGCGCGGCACGTCGAGGTCCAGGTGCTGGCCGACGCGCACGGCACCGTGTGGGTGCTCGGCGAACGCGACTGCTCGTTGCAGCGGCGGCACCAGAAGGTCGTCGAGGAGACGCCCGCGCCGGGCCTGTCGGACCCGGTCAGGCGGACCCTGCACGAGGCGGCGGCGCGCGCCGCCGCGTCGATCGGCTACACCGGCGCGGGCACGGTGGAGTTCCTGCTCGCGCGCGACGGCCGCCCGTACTTCCTGGAGATGAACACCCGGCTCCAGGTGGAGCACCCGGTCACCGAGTGCGTCACCGGCCTGGACCTGGTGGCCTGGCAGATCAGGATCGCCGAGGGCGCCGCGCTGCCGGACGCGGCCCCGCCGCCACGCGGGCACGCGATCGAGGCGCGGCTGTACGCGGAGGACCCGGCCCGCGGCTGGCAGCCGCAGCCCGGACCGCTGTTCCGGCTCGACGTCCCGGGCGTGGACGCGGAGTTCGGCACCCCGCAGGACCGTGCGGCGGGCCTGCGACTGGATTCCGGTGCGGTCGGCGGCGACACGGTCGGCGTGCACTACGACCCGATGCTGGCGAAGGTGATCGCCTGGGCGCCGACCCGCGCCGAGGCCGTGCGCCGCCTCGCCCACGCGCTGGACCGCGCCCGTCTGCACGGCCCGGTCACCAACCGCGACCTGCTGGTGCGCGCCCTGCGCCACCCGGACTTCGCGGCGGCGCGCCTGGACACGGATTTCCTCCCCCGGCACGCGCGGGAGCTGGGCATCGGCCCGGCGGAGGGAGTCGGGGCGGCGGGAGGCGCCGACGCGACGGAGGGTGAGGCGCCGGCGCGGTTGGCCGCGCTCGCCGCGGCGCTCGCGGACGCGGCGCGGCGCACGTCCGGGTCGCCGTCCGCGCCGGGCGGGCCGGGAG
>JAJSZB010000129.1:0-16745 GCA_050613715.1 Streptomyces sp. IBSBF 3018 | reverse complement strand
GGGGGCGCGGCGGCGGGGGCGGTGGTCGCGCCGGGCGCACCTTCGCTCGCGCTCACGCCCAGGTCCACGCCGACGTCCGTGCTCTCGCCCCCACGCGGGCCCTCATCGGCGCCCGCGCCCGCACCTGCGCCCGCGTCCGTACGCTCGCCCGACTCCGCGTCCCGCAAGGCCCGTTCGGGCGAGGGCGCGGGCGCCACGATCAGATGGCAGTTGGTGCCGCCCATGCCGAACGCGCTGACTCCCGCGACCGCGCCGTCCGGCCAGGGGGCCGCCTCGGCGGCGACGCGCAGACCCAACTCGGCCAGCGGGATACGGGGGTTGGGCGTGGCGAAGTTGAGGCTGGCCGGCACGGTCCGGTGGCGCAGCGCCAGCAGGACCTTGAGCAGTCCCGCGATGCCGGCCGCGCCCTCCAGATGGCCGATGTTGGTCTTGGCCGACCCGACGAGCAGCGGCGGCGTACCCGACTCCGCGCGGCCCGCGCCGAGCGCCGCACCGAGCGCGGCGGCCTCGACCGGGTCGCCGACGGCGGTGCCGGTGCCGTGCAGTTCGACGTAGCCGACATCGCCGGGGCGGACGCCGGCCGCGCGCAGCGCCTGCTCCACGACCTGCCGCTGGGCCTGCTCGTCCGGCACGGTCAGGTGGGCGCCGGTGCCGGCGTTCACCGCACCGCCCAGGATCACCCCGTGAACCGTGTCGCCGTCCGCGACGGCCGCGGCGAGCGGCTTGAGGACGACCAGGCCGCCTCCCTCGCCGCGGACGTAGCCGTTGGCCCGGCTGTCGAAGGTGTGGCAGCGCCCGTCCGGGGACAGCGCGCCGAACCGGCCGAGCGCCTCGTCGGTCTCCGGCAGTAGGTTGAGGTTGACGCCGCCGGCCAGCGCCACGCTCGCCGTGCCGCGGCGCAGCTGCTCGCAGGCCAGCTCCACCGCGACCAGCGAGGAGGACTGTCCGCAGTCCACGGTCAGGCTCGGCCCGTGCAGGGACAGCAGGTGGGACACCCGGTTGGCGATCATGCTGCGGTGCGTGCCGGCGACGTCGTGCCGCCCGCCCGCGTCCCCGTCCGCGCCGCCTGCCCGGTCGTGCAGCAGCGCGTAGTCCCCGGTGATCGCGCCGACCACCACGCCGGCGCCGCTGCCCGCCAGTTCGGCGGGCACGATACGGGCGTGTTCCAGCGCCTCCCAGGCCAGCTCCAGCACCAGCCGCTGCTGCGGGTCCATCGCGGCGGCCTCGCCGGGTGACACACCGAAGAACGCCGCGTCGAAACGGTCCACGTCCGCGACGAACCCGCCGCGCCGCGCGCCGGCCGGGCGGCGGTCCGCCGGTGCGTCGCCGACCGCGTCGCGGCCCTCGCTCAGCAGCCGCCAGTACGCCTCCGGGCCGTCGGCGCCGGGCAGCCGGCAGGCCATGCCGATGACGGCGACGGGCTCGCCGCCCGAGGGCCGATGGGACTGAGCGGACATGACCCACCTTTCTGTGCGCATCGCGTTTCCGTTGCTCGTCGGGCCGGTCGGGACCGGCCGGGCCGAGCCGCCCGTACCGGTCGGGACGGGCCGGTCGTGCGGGGCCTGCATTCGCATTCCGCGTGGTTCCGCTTCACCGTCCCGGAATGCGCGGAACGGCGGCATGGAGCAGAGGAACACATCTGAATTCGTGCGGGAATTCCGGGCCGGCGGCCTGTCGTATTCCGTCGCGGGCTGCGCGGTCGGCCGTTCGGTTCGTCCCGTGTTCCGGTGACACCAGGAATCGTCGGGGTCGGCGCTCGGTGCGTCAAGGCTGTTCAGGGGGTGTGGCGATGGCAGAGAACTGCCGGGCACTTGCTGCCAGCGCGCGCGGATTGACGAGGTGCGGCGGCGGCTGGATAAGTGGTAAGCACCCGCACCGGAAATTCTCGCCGGGGCGCGGGGCGCGAGGCCGGAAGGAGGTGGAAGCGTATGCGCGAGGTCGTCTGTACCCGTGTGGTGTGCACCCTCGTGGGGTGAACCGGGGCGTCCGCCCGCGCGGCGCCGGCTCCCACCGACCGTACGGCCCGGGGCCGCCGGCGCCGCCGACCACGACCACTGACCACCGACCAGCACGCACCCGGAGGGACCATGGCCGTCGAGGCCCCGCTCACGTTCGGCCAGCTGTCGACCTGGCGCTCCATCGAGACCTTCGCCGCGGACCGGCTGATGGAGGTCAACGTCCCCGCCCTGTGGGACGTCACCGGCCTCACCGAGACCGAAGTACGCCGCGGCCTGCGGCGGTTGACGGCCCGTCACGAGGCCCTGCGCACGACGTTCCACACCCGGCGGGCCGCGGCGACGACGGCCGGGAACGCGTCCACGACGGCCGCGAGCGCGTCCACGACGGCCGCGGGCCCGGCCGCCGGCTCGCCCGCGCCCTTCCAACGGGTGCACGACGAGCTGCCGTTCACCCTCGGCCGGGTCGAACTCCCGCACCCCGACCCGCTGGAGGCCCAGCGGGTGCTGCGCGAGCTGTACGCGCGGCCGTTCCCCGTCGTCGGCGACCCCGGCCGGCACGGCGTGCTGATCACCGTGGCGGGCCGGCCGGTGTGGCTGGCGGTGTCGATGTCGCACATGGTCGTCGACGTGTGGGCGATCCGCGCCCTGGAGGCCGAACTGCGCCTCGCCGCACGGCAGGACGCCGGCGCGGAGGCCGGACCCGCGCCCGCGCCGCGCGCGCTGGCCGCGCTCCAGCACGGCGACGCGTGGGCCGCGCGCCGGCGCGGCGCGGAGAAGCACTGGCGGCGCGTGCTGGACGGCGGACCGCTGCGCAACCTGCCGGTCCCGGCCGGCAGTTCGGACCCGCGCGGTGCGTCCGGCGGCCTCCCGTACGAGCGCCGCGTGCAGGCCACCCTGCGCTCCCACGGACTGGCCGTGCTGCTGGCCGGGGCAGCGCGCACGCACAAGGTGTCCCCGCAGAGCCTGCTCACCGCGCTGACCGCGGCCGCGCTGGCAGGACTGCTCGGACGGGACGCGGTGACGCTGAGCCTGATGTGCGCCAACCGCTTCGACCCCGCGTGGCTGCCGGTGATCAGCACGATGAACCAACTCGTGCCGCTGCCCTGCCCGGTGGACCGCGACGCGCCGCTCGCCGCCTTCGTCAAACGCACCCACCTGCAGGCCCTGCTGGCCTACCGGTACGGCTGCTACGACGTGGACGCCGCAGCCGTGCTCGCCGCCGCGGCCCCCGGGCCCGACGGTACGCCCTTCACACACGACTGCTGGTTCAACTACGTGACCGCGCCCGAGGACGACGGCGGGTCCGGGTCCGGGCCGGAGTCCGACGCCCAGACCGGGACGGGGACCGGGACCGAGCCGGGGACCGAGCCCGCGGCGGCGCCCCCGTCCGCCGTGCCCGACGCCACGCTCGACTGGTCGCCGCCGCCCCGCAACGCCGGGCACCCGTTCTACCTGCGGGTCAACGGCGACGGAGCGCGGTGGGCCGAGCTGACCCTGCGGGTGGACCCGGCGCGCGTGCCGCAGGACGCCGTGCCTGAGCTGCTGCGGACCATCGCCGCGGGCGCGCGCCGGCTGCTGCACGCGCCGGACGCCACGGTCGGCGCGCTCCTCGACGGCGCCGCCCGCGACCCGCTGCCCGCGGACGTCTTCCCGCCCGCACCGGCGAGCGCGCCGCCCGCGCCCGCCCCCGCACCCTGGTCCGTTCAGTTGCCCCGGTAGCTGAGCACCGAGTGCGCGGAGACGACGATCGGCAGACACAGCTCGGCCTCCGGCTCGATCACCCGGAACTCGACGATCGCGCGGGGGAAGAGCGCCGCGGCGCCGAGGATGGCGTAGTACGCGTCCAGGTCGCAGACGAGCTGGTAGACGGAGGCCGAGACCTGTCCGTCGGCCAGGACCGAGAGGCGGCCGTCCTGGCCGGTACGGCCGCGCACCACCTCCTGCCAGCCCGACTCGGTCTGCCGGCGGAGCAGGACGTTCACGTCCGCCGCCGGAACACCGAACGAACTGTCCACGATGTGGACGTCGAGGCTCATGGGAATCACCGTCTCCGCTTCGGACCTGGGGCAACGGCGCCGGAGCCGGCGCCTCGCACGAGAGTGGGGAGCGCCGCTATCGCCCGGCTCTCGCCCCGCCATCGCCCGCTATCGCCGCCCCATCACCGGCCCATCGCCCGCGCGCCGCGCCCGCCGGCCGCCCGCGCCGGCCCTGCCGCGGCGAGAGCGGGGCGATAGCGAGCCGTCAGCGGCACGAGGACGGACCGAAAGGGGCCTGCCGAACCATCGGTGTCATCGAAAGCGGCGGACCCGGACGGGCCGGCCGCGACCTCCCCGCCCCAAGGAGACGGCATCATGACGGCTCGCACCCTCCGCCTCGGCATCACCGCGACGTCCCTGCTCCTCGCCCTGACCGGCGGCGGCGCGGCCCTGGCCGCGACCCACCACGCCGCCCCCGCGCACCACGTCG
The DNA here is from genome assembly GCA_050613715.1 of Streptomyces sp. IBSBF 3018. Classification (GTDB taxonomy): domain Bacteria; phylum Actinomycetota; class Actinomycetes; order Streptomycetales; family Streptomycetaceae; genus Actinacidiphila. The sequence goes on along the minus strand of JAJSZB010000129.1, from coordinate 12,321 downwards.
CGGTGAGCGCGGACGGCACGGGCACGGCTGGCGCCGCCGGCGGTACGGCCGTGAGCCCCGCGAACACCATCTGGGACGCCCCGGCGCCCGAGCCGACGAACCCGACCCCCGCGCCGGTCCCGACCACCGACCCCACCGCGAGCCCCGACAACACCATCTGGGACTGACCGCGCGGTCCCGCCGCCCGCGAGCCGCACCGCCGGCCCGGTGGTCCGCGCCGCGCGGCCCCTCCGGCCCGCCCGACCGCGCGGCCCCGCCCGGGCCCGGCTCAGTCGGCCGGCGCCTCGGCCCCCGCGGCCGCCGGCACCGCCGGCCCGACGCCGACGCCCGCACCGGTCTGCGACGCTTCTTGCGACGCGCCCCGCGCCTCCTCCTGCGAAGCGCCGTGCGCCGCGCCCTGGGACGCGCCCGCGGCCCCGCCCCGCAGCAGCGACCTGATCTCGTCGGCCAGCGCCACATTGCCGTCGCCGACCTGGAGCCCCGCCAGCACGCCCCCGGCGGCCTGCCAGTCCGCCTTCGCCCCGGCCGCCTCACCCGCCGCGGCCCTGACCCGGCCGCGCAGCACCATCGCCTGCGCCTGCTGGAGCGTCGCACCGATGGCCTCGAACCCCCGCAGCGCCCGCTGGGCATAGCCCTGCGCGGCCTCCAGGTCACCGGCCAGCAGCACCTCGCCCAGCGCCAGCGCCACCCTGCTCTCCGCCATCCGCGCCCTGGACCCCACCGCCAGGTCCAGCGCCTCGGTCAGCCGCGCCGCCGCCGCATCCGGCCGGCCGCGCCGCCGGTCCACCGCGGCGAGCCCGAGCAGCGCGTAGCACTCGCCGACCCGGTCGCGGGCCGCGCGCACGCTCTCCAGCACGGCGCTGTACGCCTCGTACGCCTCGTCCAACCGCCCCTTGCGCAGGTGCAGTTCGCCCATCCGGTTCTGCACCTGCGCGGCCACCCTGCGGTTGCCGACCTGGCGGCAGATCGCGTCCGCGCGCGCCAGCAGCTCCAGCGCGGCGTCCTCCTCACCGCAATCCAGGTGCGCGTGCGCCATGTTGTGCAGCACGTGCGCCTCGGCGATCCGGTCGCCCGACACCTGGAAGACGCCCAGCGCCGCCTCCCAGCGGGCCCGCGCCGACACCAGATCCCCCGAAAGCCGGTCCAGATAGGCCATGTTGCGCAGCACCAGCGCGGCGCCGTGGTCGTCGCCCAACTGCTCGTAGAGCGCGTACGCCTGGTCGAACTGCCGCTTGGCCGGCGCCGCCGACTGCTCGAACATGTGCAGCGACCCCAGCGAGTAGCGCATCGCGGCCTCGCCGTGCAGGTCGCCCGCCCGGCAGGCGGCCTTCAGCGCCACCTCGTGCGTCTCGCGCCAGTCGTCGAAGTAGCAGTGCGCCTCGAAGATCGTCACCGAACTGAGCGCCAGGTCCCAGCTGTGCTCGACCATCCCGGACACCGCCGCCTGCCGCACCGCGGCCACGATGGCGATGCGCTCCTGCTCGTACCAGGTCAGCGGGTCCGCGAGCAGCCGCTCCACCAGGCGGTCCGGCAGCCGCCACCGGCTGGCCGGGCTGCGCCGCTCCAGGAACCCGCCGGCGTACTCGCGCCGGTGCGCCTCGCCGGTCAGCGACAACAGCGCGCCGAGCCAGCGCTCCAGGGCCGCGCCGCGCTCGTCCGCGCCCTCCTCGACCAGCCGCTCCTGCGCGAACGGGCGGGTGATGTCGTGGAAGCTGTAGCGCACCTGGCCGCCCGGCCCGGGGCTGGCGTCGATCAGATACGCCTCGGCCAGCACCTCCAGCGCCTCCTGCGCCCGCAGCACGTCGACCTCCAGCAGCGGAGAGCCCACCCACGCCGCGAAGTTGGGCACGTCGAGCAGCGCGAGCCGGCGGAACAGCAGCCGCGCGTCGTCCGAAAGGCTGTCGTACGTCAGCGAGATGCTCGCGCGTACGGTCATCTCGCCGTGGCCCAGCTCGTCCAGCCGCCGCGACTCGTCCAGCAGCCGGTCCACCAGGTCCGCGACGCTCCAGTGCGGCCGCGCGGCCAGCCGCGCCGCGCAGATCCGCAGCGCCAGCGGCAGCCTGCCGCAGAGCCGGCACAGTTCGGCGACGCCCTCCGGATCGGCGGCCACCCGCTCGGGGCCGACGAAGTGGGTGAGCAGCTCCACCGCGCCGGGCTCGCTCAGCGCGCCGATCTCCACGCGGCCGGTGGACGGCAGACCGGTCAGCCGCCGGCGGCTGGTCACCAGCACCGCGCAGTCCGCGGTGCCCGGCAGCAGACACGTGACCTGCCGCTCGGTCATCGCGTCGTCCAGCACGATCAGCAGCCGGCGGTCGCTCACCAGGTCGCGGAACAGCTCGGCGCGCTCCTCCAGCGTCCTGGGCAGGCTCGGCCCGAGGACCCCCAGCGCGCGCAGGAACCGCTCCAGGATGTCCGACGGGCTCACCGGCCGGTCGCCCGCGCGCAGATCGGCGAAGAGCTGCCCGTCAGGGAACTCCTCGGCCAGCCGGTGCGCCACGTGCACCGCGAGCGTCGTCTTGCCCGCGCCGCCCGGGCCCACGATCACGCAGATCGGCACGGCCTGCCCGCGTCCGCGTCCGCCGTCGTGCGCGCGCAACTGCCGCAGCACGGACTCGACGTTCTCGTCCCGGCCGATGAAGTCGGGGATCGCGGCGGGCAGCAGGCTCGGCGAACGGACCGCGCCGCCGGGGACGTTGGCGAACGCGTGGGCGTTCGCGTCAGGACGCGCGTGCGTTTCGGCGGCGGCCGGGGTCGCGGCGTCGGACGCGGAGCCTGGATCGGCGGCATCGGACGCGGCGGACCCGCCGGTCGCGCCCGGTCCCGTGGCCCGATCCGGAGCCGGCCCTCGGGCCGGGCCCGCGCCCTGGCCTTGACCCTGCCCAGGGACGTGCCCCTGAGCCGGGCCGACCCCTGCGCCGAAAGGTTTCCCCTCGCCACCGCGACCGCCACCGCGACCGTCGCCGCGCCCGCCGTCCCGGCCGTCCCCACCAGTGAGCCCGCGCCCATCCCGCGGCCCGAACTCCGCGTCCCGGTCGGCCCGTTCCTGGTGCGCCTGCTCCCGGTACGGCTCCTGGCGGGGCTGTTCGCGGTACGCGTCCTGGTACGGGTCCGGGTACGCGTCCCGGCGCGCGGAGTCCTGGTACGAGTCCTGGTACGAGTCCTGGTACGCGTCCCGGCGCGCGGAGTCCTGGTACGCAGGGTCCTGGTACGCGGAACGCCGCGCCGCCGCGCCGCCGTCCGGCCGGACCCGGTCGTACGCCGGATCCGGCACGCGGTCCGGCACCCGCTCGTGCCCCTGCCCGCCGGGCCCCGGCGCCGCCGGCCGCCCGGGCGCCGCGCCCTGCCCCGGGCCGGCGGTCCGCACCGCACCGGGCGGCTGCGCCGCGTACCCGAGCGCGGCCGGCGGCGGGAACACCCCGGACAGCAACGCCTCGTGCAGCGACCGCAGTTCGCTGCCGGGCTCGATGCCCAGCTCGTCGCGGAGCGCGGTGCGCGCGGCGCGGTAGGCGTCCAGCGCCTCGGCCTGCCGGCCCGCCGAGTACAGCGCGGCCATCAGCAGCGCCCAGAAGTGCTCGTGCAGCGGCCGCTCCGCCACCAGCGCGCGCAGTTCGCCGATCGCCTCGTGGTGCTCGCCGGCCTGCAGCGAGCACTCCAGCGACTCGCCGATCACCGCGAGCCGCCGCTCGTCCAGCCGGCCCACGCCCTGGCGGGTCAGCGTGCTGTCGATGTCGGCCAGTGCGGGCCCGCGCCACAGCGCGAGCGCCGCGCGCAGGACCCGCGCCGCGCCCGCCGGGTCGCCGGCCGCCCGGGCCGCCCGCCCCTCGTTCACCCGCGCCTCGAAGTCGTGCAGGTCGAAGCCGTGTCCGGCGATGCGCAGCAGGTAGCCCGGGCGGCGGGTGTCGATCAGGTCCTCGCCGCACGCGGCCAGGATGCGGCGGCGCAGCGCGGAGATGCAGATCTGTATCTGGCCGCGTGCGGTGGCCGGCGGGTCGTCGTCCCACACCGCGTCGATGAGCCGCTCGACGGAGATCACATGCCCGGCCTCCAGCAGTAACATCGACAGGACCGTGCGCTCGCGTGAACCACCGAGCTGCACAGAACGCCCGTCGGCTGAAACGTCCAGATGCCCGAGTATGCGGAACTCCACTGATTCCCCCACGACGCTGACGCGTCCCCGTAAACGAAAGGTCCGTGCGGGTTGAGCGGTACTGAGGACGGGTTGATGGTGCTGCGGTCAGGCGGTCATGGTAGCCCACACCGATCACTTGGGAACCGTGCAAACCGAGAACGCACTGTGAATTCGCATGCGCACTCCGCCAACTCCGTTTTCGCATCCGCCCGCTGGTAATGACGAATGCTTTCGATGCCCATTTGACTGCTGGAGCGGTTGATAAGGGTGGGACTGGCGGTGCGTCCGAGAGTTCGGGTATTGCGTGGGGGCCGGGTATTGCCCTGCGTTTCCGGATGCGCGCGCCGGCCGGCGCCGGGCCGTAGGCTGGTGCGGTGCATCTCTGCTTCGTCTGCACCGGGAACATCTGCCGGTCGCCCTCCGCCGCCCTGGTCGTCGCCGAACACCTGCGCAGAGAGGGCCTGGACGACCGGGTCCGCGTCACCAGCGCCGGCATCGGGCCGTGGCACGCCGGCGAGGACATCGACGAGCGGGCCGGCGAGGTGCTGCTGCGGCACGGCTACCGGGTCGAGCACGTCGCGGCCCAGGTCGGGGCGGAACACCTGGACGCCGACCTGTTCCTGGCGATGGACCGCGGCCACGAGAAGGCGCTGCGCGCCCTGGTCGACGACCCCGGCCGCATCCGGCTGCTGCGCTCCTTCGACCCCGCCGCGCACGGCGACCTCGACGTCCCCGACCCCTACTACGGCGGCGCCGAGGGCTTCGAGGAGGTCCTCGCCATGATCGAGGCGGCGACGCCCGGCCTGCTCGACTGGGTCCGCGACCACCTCGACCCGTGAGCGCGCACCCGCCGGCCTCGCCCGACGACGACCCGCCCGCCGTCCCCGACGAGGACCCCGTCGCCGCCGCGGCCCGCCTGACCGGCCGCGCGGCCGCCGCCACCGGACGCATCTCCGGGACGCTCACCCGGATCACCCTCACGGACGCGCGGGCCGCCGCCGGCGGGTCCCTCGCCGCGGTCGTCAAGCGCGGGGACGGCCCCGGCGCCGTGGCCGCGGAGGCGGCCGGCCTGCGCTGGCTGGCCGCACCGGGCGCGGTGCGCGTCCCGGCCGTCCTCGGCGCGGACGAGCACTGGCTGGTCACCGAGCACGTCCCGCAGGGACCGCCGGGCGTGCGGGCCGCCGAGGCGTTCGGCCGGGATCTCGCGGCGCTGCACGCCGCCGGCGCCGCCGCGTTCGGCGCGCCACCGCCCGGCGGCCCGCGCGAGGCGTACATCGGGCGCGCGCCGATGCGCAACGAGACCGGCCGGGACTGGCCCTCCTGGTACGCCGAGCACCGGGTGCTCCGCTATGTGCGGCTCGCGGTCGACGCGGGCGCGCTGCGGCCGGCCGAGGCCGCCGTCGTCGAGCGCGTCTGCGCCCGGCTGCCGGAGCTGGCCGGCCCCGCGGAGCCGCCCGCCCGGCTGCACGGCGACCTGTGGAGCGGGAACGTCCTGTGGGGCGCGGACGGCGCCGTACGGCTCATCGACCCGGCCGCGCACGGCGGCCACCGCGAGACCGACCTCGCCATGCTGCGGCTGTTCGGCTGCCCGCACCTGGACCGCGTCCTGGCGGCGTACGACGAGGCCGCGCCGCTCGCTGCGGGCTGGACCGCGCGCGTGCCGCTGCACCAGCTCTTCCCGCTGCTCGTGCACACCGTGCTGTTCGGCCGCGGCTACGCGCAGGACGCCGTCGCCGCCGCCCGGTCCGCCCTCGCGGGATGACGGCACGCCGCGAGGGCGGGCCGGGCGGCGGGCTGCCCGACCCGCGCCGACATCCGTACCGGCACCGGCACAGGCACGGGCACCGGCGTCCGTAGCGGCATCCCTGCCGCCGGCACCGGCCCGCCCGGCGTCAGCGCGCGGCGCGCATGCGGGGGACCGGCGGGGGTTCCGCGTCGCCGGGGGAGAGCAACAGGCCCTCGGGGGCGGGCAGTCCGTACATCGCGTACAGCCGGCGGCGGACGCGTTCGACCGGGTAACTGTCGGGGTACACCGCCGCCTTGAAGATGACGCCCTCCAGCACGCTGCGCAGCACGACCTCTTCGAGCGCCGGGTCCTCGGCGCCGCGGGCCGCGAACAACTCCCGCAGCCCGTCCTCCAGTTCGCGCAGCCGCTGCTCCATCCGCGCCTCGGCGGCGGCGAACAGCGGATGGGTGGACGGGTTCACGACCAGGCTCAGCGCCATGCGCTGCACCGGCACGGTGGTCGCGGCGGCGACCACGATCCGGTCGATGATCCCGGCGAGCCGCTCGTCGGGGGTGCCGGTGACGTCGAGCACCGAGGCGACCCCGTCCAGATAGCGCACCAGCAACTCGTCCACCAGGCGCTGCTTGCCGGGGAAGTAGTACGTCAGCAGGCCGCGCGAGACCCCCGCCCGCGCGGTGATCTCCGAGATGGTCGCGTCGTGGTAGCCCTTCTCCGCGAAGACCTCCAGCGCGGCCGCGAGGATCTTCTCCCGCGACCGGTCCCGCAGTTCCTCGTTCGCCTCCGCCGACCGTGGCGACACCCGGCACCCCCGTCTCCGCTCGCTCACCCGCCGATCCGTTCCCCATTGTCACCCGCGTCCCGCGGCCGCCCGTGGCCGACCCGGCCGGTTGATCACGCGATACGCCAACTGCGCTGCGCGAACGGCGCGTTGGGGCGACCTGCGACAGTTGGGATTTCCATTGGCTGTCTGTACAGTCAACGCCGTCGCGCCGCCGGGGACACGGGCGGCGCGCGGGGCCCGCGCGGGCGGACAGAGGCTGTGCGGAGCCGATCTCGACGCGAAACCGACCGAACGTGAAGGTGCACACCAGTGGCGAGCAAGGAAGAACTCAAGGCGGCGATCCACGCGGCCTTCGACGCGGCCGTTCCCGGCGGCGCGGACTACATCAAGGTCTACGCCTCGGACATGAAGCAGCGGAACTACATCGTGTTCCGCAGCACCACGGTCTACAACTACGCGGTCGGCTTCCGGCCGGACAGCAACGACCTGGTGATCGTCCCCCTCGCCGAGGACAAGGGCGCGGTCACCGCCGGCGCGCCGGTCACCATCACCGACGCCAACCGCGGCGCGGTCAAGAAGCGGGACCTCCAGGGGCGTTTCCACATCGCCACCACCGACGGCCAGAAGTTCCGGCTGGTCGTCATCCCCTCGGTCCCGAAGATCACGGCGGGCTTCTACCAGCTGCCCGTCGACCAGCGCGACGAGTACGAGGCGTTCGAGGTGGTCAAGCAGCGCATATGCGCCTGACGCCAGGGGCCGCCGCCACGCCGGCGGCGGCCCGCCCGGCCCCCGCCGGCGGCTGCTTCTCGCGAACGGACCGGCTCGCCACGGACATTCGGGACGCCCGGCCCGGCTGCCGCGTTCGATAGCCGCGGCCTATCGCGTCGATTCGGACTCGGTGTTGGCCAAGTCACCCCTCGGCGTGATTCGATCGATCATCGATCGGCCGATGACGACCGAGGGGGAGAGCGAGATGAGCACCACCGCCGTACGTCCGTCGTCCCGTCGGATGCCCGAATGGTCCGAGCGCTTCGAGCGCGAGGTCCTGACCCACCTCGACCGGCTCTACGCCGGCGCCCGCTGGATGACCTCCGACCGCGCCGCGGCCGAGGACCTGGTCCAGCGCGCCGTCGAGCGCGCGCTGCGCGACTTCCACCCGGCCAGGCCGGACAGCGCGGTGCGCGTCTGGCTGTTCGGCCACCTGGTCGGCGCGTGGTTCGACACGGAGCCGCTGCACCCCGGCGCGCCCGGCCGGGCCCGCCCGACCGTGCCCGCGACCGCCGACGAGGTGATCCTCGGGGCGAAGGACGCGCTGACGCCCATCGTCCGCATCACCCTCTACCTCGTGGACGTCGAGGAGTTCGACTACCGCGAGGTCGCCGCGGTCACCGAGGTGACCCCCGGCATCGTGGAGTCGCGGGTCCGCCGCGCGCACGAGCGGCTGTCGGACCGGCTGGCCGCGTGGCTGCGCGACGCCGCCGCGGGCGGGGAGTGAACGGGACGCGGCGGTCCGGCGCGGAGTGACCCGAACGCGGCGGTCCGGCGCGGAGTGAGCCGCACGCGGCGGTCCGGCGGGCCGGGAGCGGCTCAGCCCCGCGCCGCGAGCGCCGCCGCGAGGACCTCGCGGGCCGAGACCGTGGGACGGCCGGTCAGCCGGGCGAGGTCCGGCGTCGTCTCGGCGAACTCGCCCTTCCTGGCCGCCTGGTAGAAGCCGAGCAGCAGGTCTGCCGCCGGCTCCGGGACCCCGTGCGCGAGCAGGCCCTCGCGGTAGTCCTCGTCCGCGATGGTGACACGCGTGATGCTGCGGCCCGTCAGATCCGCGGCGACGGCGGCGATCCCGGCCATGTCCAGGCTCCGCGCACCGGTGAGCGGTGGCGTCGGCCCGGAGGCGGGCCATCCCGCGAGTGCGGCGGCCGAGGTCTCGGGGAGGCGCGGCGCGCCGGCGCCCGGCGTATGCGGGGAGGCGTCGTCCCCCGGCCCGATCGCCTCCGCGGCCAGCGCGATCGCCGCCGCCTCGGCGAGGTCGGCGTGCGCGGTCCAGGAGACCGGGCCGTCCGCCGGGGCCGCCAGGACGCCCGTGCGCACCGCGTCGCCCAGGAACCGCACCGCCGAGGACGCGTAGAAGCCGTTGCGCAGCGAGGTGTAGGGCACGCCGGACGCGGCGAGCACGGCCTCCGTGGCGGCGTGGTCGGGCATCGGCGGGAACGGGGAAGCGGGGTTCGACCCCATGTGGCTGGTGTAGAACAGCCGCCGCGCGCCGGCCTCCTTCGCCGCCTCGATCGCGGTGCCCTGCGCGGCGAGCGCCTTCTCGCCGACGATGTCCGTCGAGACGATCAGCACCTTCTCGGCCCCCTCGAAGGAGTGCGCGAGGCTCGCGGCGTCGCCGAAGTCCCCGCGGCGCACGCGTATGCCGCGCTCCGCCAGCCCGCGCGCCTTCTCCGGGTCGCGCACGCTCACGCCGATCCGCTCGGCCGGCACGCGGGCGAGCAGCCGCTCCACGACCGCGCGGCCCAGCTGCCCGTTGCCTCCGGTGATGATGATCATGGTGTTGACCTCGGTGTCCGTGTGTCATGGTCGCCGTGTTATCGGCGCTAACGATTCGACCATAGCATTGGTATCGGAGTGGTGCTAACGCCGTCCTGTTATCGTTGCTAGCGTGGAGGAGCGAGTGAGTGGGCGCGCGGACGAACGGACGGGCGAACGGCCGGGCGAACGGGCCGACGAGCGGGCGGAGGACGGGCCCGGGCCGCGGGAGCGGATCGTCGCCGCCACGGCCCGCCTGCTCGCCGAGGGCGGCCGCGAAGCCGTCTCGACCCGTGCGGTCGGAGCCGCCGCGGGCGTCCAGGCGCCGACCATCTACCGGCTGTTCGGCGACAAGCGCGGGCTGCTCGAAGCGGTCGCCGCGGAGGGCTTCGCCGCGTACCTCGCGAGCAAGACCGGGCAGGAGCCGCTGGCCGACCCGGTCGAGGATCTGCGCAGCGGCTGGGACCTGCACATCGGCTTCGGGCTCGCCAACCCCGCGCTCTACATGGTGATGAACGGCGACGTACGGCCGGGCGCCGAGCCTCCCGCCGCGGTCGCCGGTCTGGAGATCCTGGCCTCCCGCATCCGCCGCATCGCCGAGGCCGGCCGGCTGCGGGTCAGCGAGCGCCGCGCCTGCGAGCTGGTGCAGGCCGTCGGCCGCGGCACCGTCATGACGCTCATCTCCACGCCCGAGGACCGCCGCGACCCCGAACTGGCCGCCATGGCCTGCGAGGCGGTCGTCGCCGCGATCACCACCGACGCACCCGCTCCCGCCGCGCCCGGCCCGGTCGCCGCCGCCGTCGCCCTCGCGGCCGTCCTCCCGCGGACCGACGCGCTCAGCGAGGGCGAGCGCGCGCTCATGCGCGAGTGGCTGGACCGCATCGCCCGCGAGGCCCCGCACCCGGCCGCCCCGACGCCCTCGGCGGCGCGGTCCGCGACGCCGACACCCCCGGACGCGCCGCCCGCGAACCCGCCGCGCCGACCGGATCGCCCGCGCTGACCGGACCGCCCGCGGAGCCCGTACGCCCCGGTCCGCCACGACCCCGGGCTCCGTACGACCGCGGGCCTCGTACGTCCTCCGACCTCGTACGTCCTCGGACCTCGTACGACCGCGGGTCACGGACTCAGCCCGCTCACCCCCGTGCGAACTGCTGCTCCGGCTCCGCGCCGGCGGCCTCGTGCGCGGCCGCGACCTGTGTGGTCCGCGGCGCGGCGGGCCCGCGGCGGCGCGTGGGGACGCAGGCCGCGACGAGCCCGGCGAGGATCAGCAGGCTGCCGGTCGCGGCCCGCGCGGTGAGGTGCTCGTGCAGGACGACGACGCCGAGGAAGGACGCCGCGAACGGCTCGGCGAGGCTCAGCGTGCCCACCGTCGCCGCGCCGGTGGCGGGCAGGCCCGCGGAGAACAGCCAGTACGCCACGGCCGTGGTCGCGAGCCCCAGCCACGCGACCAGGCCGAGCGCCGCGGGACGGCCGAGCGCGGGCGCGGACGTGGCGATCCACGGCGCGAGCGGCACCGCGCCCAGCAGCAGCGCCAGCGCCGACACCGCGGGCAGGTGGACGCCCGGGTGGTCGACGGCCAGCTGCTTGGCGTACACGGTGTACACGCCGTAGCAGACCCCGGAGGCGGTGGCGGCCAGCAGGCCGAGGAGGTCCGGTCCCGCGCCCGAGGGTGCGAGCAGCAGTGCGCAGCCGGCCACCGCGCCGGCCGTGGAGACCAGCCAGGTCCCGGTCAGGCGCTCGCCGGTGACCACGCGCGCCATCAGGCCCGTCGCCACCGGGCCGACGCCCAGCGCCACCACGGTGGCCAGCGCGGCCCCGGTGCGCGCCGCCGCGTAGAGGAAGGCCGCCTGGTAGAAGCCGGTGGCCGCGGCGCACACGAGCAGCGGCCGGGTCAGGCCGCGGCGCAGCGCCGGCCCCAGGCCGCGCAGCCCGCGGCGGGCCATCACCGCGAGCACCGCGCCGCCGACCAGCAGCCGCCACCCGCCGAGCCCCGCCGGGTCCATCGGCGCGTCCGCGAGCGCCTGCGCGGGTCCGACGGTGCCCCACAGCAGCGCTGCCGCCAGGACCAGCCCGGCCCCGCCGGGCCCGCTCACGCCCGTCCACCGGTGTTCGTGTCGCCTCATGGCCCACAAGCTAGCCAGGAGTTCGCCATACTGGCTCAGTCAGCGCACATCGTCAGGCAAGAGGATCGAAACGTGGAACTTGATGCGGTGGACCGGGTCCTGCTGCGGGAACTGCAGAACGATGCACGGCAGACCAACCGCGAGCTGGCCGCCAAGACCGGCGTCTCGCCCTCGACCTCGCTGGAGCGGGTGCGGCTGCTGCGCGAGGCCGGCCTGATCACCGGCTACCACGCGGCGCTCGACCTGGAGGCGGCCGGGCGCCCGGTGCAGGCGCTGATCTCGGTGCGCATCCGGCCGCCGGCCCGCCCGGTGATCGAGGGTTTCCGCGAGTGGGCGCACCAACTGCCCGAGGTGATCGCGATGTTCGTCACCTCGGGCGCCTTCGACTTCCTGCTGCACATCGCCGTGCCGGACGTGAACGGCGTCTACGCCTTCGTCATCGACCGGCTCACCGAACGCCGCGAGGTGGCCGACGTGCAGACGACGATGGCGTACGAGCACGTGCGCTCGCGGCTCATCGAGCCCGCGGGCGGCGAGCGCGACGCCCCCCGCCCCACCCGCCGCCGGCGCTGAACCGCGCCGGGCGGCCTTCAGCGGGCCGGCGGCGAGCCGGGGTCCCGGCGCGTGTCGTCCAGTTCGCGCAGCCGCTCCAGCGCCGGGACGGCGGCGGCCAGCGCGGCGGCGTCCTCGGCCGGGAGCTCGGCGATCAGCTCGGCGAAGTGCTCGACGCCGGCCTCGTGCCGGGCGTCGAGGTAGTCCGCGCCCGCCTCGGTGATGGCGACCAGCACCACCCTGCGATCGGCCGGGTCGCTGCGCCGCTCGACCAGGCCGGCCCGTTCCAGATTGGTCACCAGCGTCGTGACCGACGGCTGGGTGACCCCCTCGACCGCGGCGAGGTCGGTGATCCGGCGCGGCCCGGTGCGGCGCAGCGTGGACAGCGTCGCCAGCGACGTCAGGCTCATGTCGCGGCGGGTGTGCCGCATCAGCGACGCCAGCAGCCCGTAGACCGCGCCGGCCG
>JAJSZB010000128.1:0-16749 GCA_050613715.1 Streptomyces sp. IBSBF 3018 | reverse complement strand
GGGGGGGGGGGGGGGGGGGGGGGGGCCGCGCCGGGGGCGGGGGCCCCCCCCCGGCGTGCGCCGCCCCCGCCAGGCCCGCGCCTGAGGGAGCCGGCCGACGCAAGTCCGCGCAATCAGGCCCCCGAGACAGGCCCGCGGAGGCGAGCCCGTAGAAGGGAGCCGCGGGAGTAAGACCGCTTAAGTAAGCCCGTAAAAGATAGTCTCCAACAAAACCATCTGTTACGGTCGCTCCTGGCATCCCCGTTCGCCAGGAGGCGACTTCCATGTCCGTGCCATCCGCCGCCGGGCCCGGCCCGACGGCCCCCGCGCCCGTCCGCTCCCGCGGCGCCGCGCTCGCCGTGCTCAGCGCCGGCACCCTGATGATCATCCTCGACGGCACCATCGTGAACGTCGCGCTGCCGTCCATCCAGCACGACCTCGGCTTCTCCCAGGCGGGCCTGGCCTGGATCGTCAACGCCTACCTCATCGCGTTCGGCGGCCTGCTGCTGCTCACCGGACGCCTCGGCGACCTGCTCGGCCGCCGCCGCATCCTGGTCGCCGGACTCGCCGCGTTCAGCGCGGCCTCGGTGCTGTGCGGGGTCGCGGACTCCGCCGGGCTGCTGGTCGCGGCGCGCTTCGCGCAGGGCGCGGCCGGCGCGATGGTCTCCGCGGTCGCGCTCGGCATGGTGATCGCGCTCTACCCCGACGCCCCGGGCCGGGCCCGCGCGATGGGCGTCTACAGCTTCACCCAGTCCGCCGGCGGGGTCCTCGGCCTGCTGGCCGGCGGGGTGCTCGTCCAAGCCCTCGACTGGCACTGGATCTTCTTCGTCAACCTGCCGATCGGTGTCGGCGCGGCCCTGCTCAGCCTGCGCCTGCTGCCGGACGACCGGCCGGCGACAGCGCCGGTGCCGGCACCGGCGTCGGCACCCGCACTCGCACCGACACCGGGCGGGCGCCGGCCCGGAGCCGGCGTGCGCACAGGACTGCGCGGAGGCGGCGTGTCGGCGGCGCTGCGCGGCGCGGACGCGCCCGGCGCGGTCCTGGCCACCGCGGCGCTGATGCTGGGCGTCGCGACCATCGTCAGGACCGCCGACCACGGGTGGACGTCCCCGGCCACCGCCTGGTCGGGCGCGCTCTCGCTGCTGCTGCTCGCCGCGTTCCTGGTGCGGCAGGCCAGGGCGGCGCAGCCGCTGATGCCGCTGCGGATCTTCCGCTCGCGGATCGTGTCGGGGGCCAACGCGGTGCAGGCGCTGATGGTCGCGGGCGGCTTCGGCTTCCAGTTCCTCACCGTGCTCTACCTCCAGCGGGTGCTGGGGTACGACCCGCTGGAGGTCGGGCTGGCCCTCGCTCCGACCGGCCTGGTCATCGGCGTGATGTCGCTGGGGCTGTCCGCGCGGCTCGGCGGGCGGTTCGGGGCGCGGGCCGTGCTGCTGCCGAGCCTCGCGCTGTTCGCCGCCGGGTTCCTGCTGCTCGCGCGGGCGCCGGCCGCCCACGCCTCGTACCCGGTGGACGTGCTGCCCGCGGTGCTGCTGCTCGGCGCCGGCTTCGGCCTGGCCATGCCCAGCCTGATGACGCTGGGCATGGCCGAGGCGACGCCCGCCGACTCCGGCCTGGTCTCCGGGGTGTTCAACACCGCGCAGCAGATCGGCGGCGCGTTGGGCCTGTCCGTGCTGGCCTCGCTCGCCGGCTCCCGCACCGACCGCCGGCTCGCCGCGGGCGACCGGCTGCCGCAGGCCCTGACCAGCGGCTACCACCTGGCGTTCCTGACCGCCGCCGGCCTGCTCGCCGCCGCCACCGTCCTCGCCGCGGTGCTGCTGCGCACGGGCGCGGCCGGCCGCGGGACCGCGGGAGACGGGGGCGGTCAGCGAGAGACGGGCGCCGCCGCGGTCAGCTCCAGCCGGGGAAACCGCCGGGCACCGGCTCCGCGGGAGCGTAGGGCTCGCGTGTGAAGACGAACGAGCCGACGTCCAGGTGGCTCAGCGAACCGTCGGGGCGGCGCACCGCGCGCAGCGTCTCCCCGGCGTAGTAGCCCTCGCGGCCGGTCCACGTACCGTCGTGTTCCACGTGGAACCTCGCTCCACGTCCCGTGCCGGTGAGGGGGCCGAGGTGCAGTTCCGAGCCGGACCGCACCCGTAGCGCGAAGGCGTGGGTGCCCCAGAACCACGGCCCGGCCAGCTCCAGCAGCGCCGGGTCGATGTCCTCGGCCGGGCTCCAGGGCACGGGGAAGGCCGGTTCGGCGTCCGCGGTGACGGCCAGCAGGTCGGCGGCGAGCGAGCCGACCGCGGGCCCCGAGGTGCAGTTGGCCAGCGTGACCGCGCCCACCCCGTCCTCCGGGCTCACCCACAGCGCGGCGACGAACCCGGGCATCGAGCCGGTGTGCCCGGCCAGATCGCGGCCGTCGCGGCGCAGCAGCTGCACGCCCAGGCCGTAGCCGCCGTCGGGGTCGGTGGCCTCCGGCGGCGCGGCGGGCAGCCGCATCTCCTCGACCACCCGCGCGGGCAGCACGCCCTCGTGACCCGAGGTCAGGAAGCCGGCCCAGCGCGCGAGGTCGGCCGCCGTGGACCACAACTCGCCCGCGGGCGCCATCCGTCCGGTCTGCTGCACCACCTCGGGGACCATCACGTCCGCCCACGGATGCACCGCGAAACCGCCCGCCGCCGGGGCCTGCGGCTGCGGCGTCGTACGGTCCATGCCCAGCGGGCCGAGCACCTCGGCGGCCAGCACGTCGGTCCACCGCGCCCCGCGCAGCCGCTCCACCAGCGCGCCCAGCAGGGCGTACCCGGGGTTGGAGTAGTGGTGGCGGCGGCCCGGCAGGTGCTTGGCGGGCGCGTCTCCGAGCACGTCGGCGAGGCCCGGCCGCAGCTCGCCCGGGGTGCGCTCCCACCACGGCGACGGCGTCTCGGAGGCGATGCCCGAGGTGTGCGCGAGCAGTTGGCCCACCGTCACCGCGCCGTCCAGCGCCCCCGCCGCCTCCGGCAGCAGCCCCGCCACCGGATCGGTGAGCTCCAGCAGCCCTTCCTCGCGCAGCCGCATCGTCAGCACGGCGACGAAGGTCTTGGTGATCGAGCCGATGCGGTACTGGGTGTCCGCGTCCGGCGCGTGGTCGTCGAGCATGCTCGCCGCGCCGTGCCACACCATCCGCCCGTCCCGCACCACCGCGCCCACCACCGACGGCGCACGGCCCTTCGCCTGCGCCAGGGCCACCCGGTGCGTCAGCCGCCTGCGGGTCGCGGGCAGCAGGTCGCCCCCGCGGTACGCCTGAGCGCTGTCCGTCTGCGGGCGGTCCGCGCGGTCACTGCCGGACGTGCCTGTCGTCACTTGTCGTTCGCCTCCGGTCGGTTCGACTCGTCCATCGGCCCAAGGCTGCCAGAAGTGCCCGAGGCTGCCGGAAGTGTTGACACCCCCCGGGCCCGGGCGTAGACATCCTGACGGTCAGAGAGCGCTCTCTTGAGCGCGCCGGTTCCTCCCCCACGCACGAGCCGCATCCGACACGTAGGAGCAGATATGAGGGTCACCCCACGCAGGCTCTCCGGCGTCCGTAAACGTTTCCGACGCTCTCCGCAGAGCGCCGCCCTGCTGGCCCTGGCAGTGATCGCCTCGGTCTTCCTCTCACTCGCCTCGACCGTCTCGCACGCCGCCACGCCCACCCTGCTGTCCCAGGGCAAGCCCGCCACGGCCTCCTCGGTGCAGGACCCGTTCACGGCGAACGCCGCCGTCGACGGCGACCCCGGCACCCGCTGGTCCAGCGCCGCCTCCGACCCGCAGTGGCTCCAGGTCGACCTCGGCAGCTCGCAGCCGATCAGCCAGGTGGTGCTGAACTGGGAGACGGCTTACGCCAAGGCGTTCCAGATCCAGGTCTCCGACAACGGTTCCACGTGGAACACCGTCTACTCCACGACCACCGGCGCCGGCGGCACCCAGACCCTCCCCGTCACCGGCACCGGCCGCTACGTGCGGATGTACGGCACCGTGCGTGCCACCCAATGGGGCTACTCCCTGTGGGAGTTCCAGGTCTACGGCGGCTCCGGCGGCGGCACCCCGCCCGCCACGTGCGGCACCACCACCGCCGCCCTCGGCAAGCCCGCCACCGCCTCCTCGACCGAGAACGCCGGCACGCCCGCCTCCGCGGCCTTCGACGGCAACGCCGGCACCCGGTGGTCCAGCGCCGCCTCCGACCCGCAGTGGCTCCAGGTCGACCTCGGATCCTCGCAGAGCCTGTGCGGCGCCCAGCTGACCTGGGAGACCGCGTACGCGAAGGCGTACCAGATCCAGGTCTCCGACAACGGTTCCACGTGGAACACCGTCTACTCCACCACCACCGGCGGCGGCGGCGTGGAGAACCTCTCCTTCAACGCCACCGGCCGCTACGTGCGGATGTACGGCACCGTCCGCGCCACCCAGTACGGCTACTCCCTGTGGGAGTTCACCGTGCTGACCCCCGGCGGCACCGGCACCACCCCGCCGCCCACCGGCGGCAACGGCGACTGCCCGTGGGTGGGCTCGACCGCGCCGGTCGCCGACCGGGTGCAGCAGGTGATGGCGCAGATGACCACCGCGCAGAAGGTGTCGATCCTGCACGGCAACAACAACGCCACGCCGTACATCGGCAACATCACCGGCATCCCCTCGCTGTGCATCCCCGACATCGGGCTGCAGGACGGGCCGCACGGCGTCGGCGACGGGCTCGGCGGCGTCACCCAGATGCCGTCCGCCAACGCCTCCGCCGCGACCTGGGACAACGCATTGGAGCAGCAGTACGGCGCGGCGATCGGCGCGGAGTTCGCGGGCAAGGGCGTGCAGGTGGCGCTCGGCCCGACGCTGAACATCGTCCGCGACCCGCGCTGGGGCCGGGCCTTCGAGACCTTCGGCGAGGACCCGTACCTCAACGGCCAGATGGCCGCGGCCGACATCCGCGGCATCCAGAGCCAGGGCGTGATGGCCGAGATGAAGCACGTGGCCGTCTACAACATCGAGAACCCGGCGGGCACCGTCGTGGTGGACAAGCGGACCATGCAGGAGCTGTACCTGCCGGCCTTCCAGGCGGCCGTGCAGCAGGGCTCGCCGGCCGCCGCGATGTGCGCGTACAGCGTGGTCAACAGCGTGCCCGCGTGCCAGAACCCGGACCTGATGAACACCGGGCTCTACCAGCAGGCGAACTTCGGCGGCTTCATCACCAGCGACTGGGGCGGCACCCACTCCACGGTGGAGTCCGCCAACGCGGGCCTGACGGTGGAGATGCCCAACGGGTACTTCTACGCCGACTTCCTCGCCCAGGCGGTGGCCAACGGCACGGTCAGCCAGACCACCCTGAACACCATGGTGAGCCGGCTGCTGACGCAGTTCTTCGCCTTCGGCCTCTTCGACAAGGCGCCCAGCGGGTCGAAGGACGCCGTCGTGACCACCCCGGCGCACGCGCAGGTCGCCCTCCAGGGCGCGGAGGAGGGCACGGTCCTGCTGAAGAACAACGGCATCCTGCCGCTGTCGACCGCGACCACCCACTCGATCGCGGTGATCGGCTGGGACGGCGGCGCGGGTGTGCAGACCATCGGCGGCGGCAGCGCCACGGTGACCAGCCCCGGCACGGTCTGGCCGATCACCGGCATCCAGAACCGGGTCGCCGGCACCGGCACCACCGTGCAGTACAACGACGCGACGAACCTCGCCTCGGCGGTGTCCCTGGCCCGCGGCTCCGACGTGGCGATCGTCTTCGCCTCCGACAACTACGGCAACGAGGAGCACGACACCACGACGCTGGACCTGCCGAACAACGGCGGCGGCAGCGTCGCCGAGAACGACATGATCGCCCAGGTCGCGGCGGCCAACCCGCACACGATCGTGGTGCTCAACAACAACTCGGCGATCAACATGCCGTGGCTGAACCAGGTCGCGGGGGTCTTCGAGGGCTTCTACCCGGGCCAGCAGATCGGCACCGCGATGGCCGCGCTGATCTTCGGCGACGTCAACCCGTCCGGCAAGCTGCCGGTCACCTTCCCCAAGTCGCTGGCCGACGTGCCCGCGAACACCCCAGCGCAGTGGCCGGGGACCAACGGGCAGGTGCAGTACAGCGAGGGCCTGGACGTCGGCTACCGCTGGTACGACGCGAAGAACATCGCGCCGCTCTTCCCGTTCGGCTTCGGCCTGTCGTACACGACCTTCGGCTTCTCCGGGCTCCAGGTCGGGGCGCTGTCCGGCGGGAACGCGACCGTGCACGTGACCGTCACCAACACCGGGTCGCGGGCCGGCACCGAGGTCGCGCAGCTCTACGTCGGCGATCCGGCGTCCACCGGCGAACCGGTCCACCAGCTGCGCGGCTACCAGCGCGTCACGCTTACCCCGGGCCAGTCGCAGCAGCTGACGTTCACCGTGAGCACGCACGACCTGGCGTACTGGAACACCGCGTCGGGCAACTGGACGACGGCGGCCGGCACGTACCAGGTGCTGGTCGGCGACTCGTCGCGGAACCTGCCGGTGAGCGGGACGCTGACGGTGCCGACGACGGTGAACGCGGCGGGGGCGGCGCCCTCGGCCTCGGCGTCGGTGAAGGCTGCGGCGGGGGCGACCGCGGCTCCCGCGGCGGCCGGGACGCTCGCCGTGCCGAACCCGTACGGCATGAGCAGTCCGGTCGGCAAGCAGGTCGGGTGGACCTTCGACCCGAACGCCGCGGCCGGCACCTCGTACACCGCGACGGAACTGCCCCCGGGCGTCACGCTCGGCGCGTCGGGTCGCTTCACCGGCGCCGCGACCAGGGCCGGGACGTACACCGTGACGGTCACCGCGCGGAACCAGGCCGGCGCCACCGGCTCGGCGGTGTTCGTCTGGACCGCCACATGAGCCGTCACGGACGGTCGTCCACGACATCCGTCCGGGCCGCTGTGCAGGTCACCGCGCAGGTCACTGCGCACGTCAGTTCGCAGGCCGCCGCGCAGGCCGCCGCGTAGTGAAGGCGTCCCCCGTGCCGAGTCCGGTACGGGGGACGTCCCCCTTTCCGCCTTCGCCGCCGCCGTGCGACAGTCGCGGTACTCGACAGGGGGTGCGTGAGGGTGGACGAGGCGGTGGGCGCGCTGCTCGACCGGTTCCTGGCCGGGCTGCGGGCGGTGGAGCCCTCGGTGGGGCTGGTCGCGCTGTGGTTGCACGGGTCGCTCGCGCTGGGCGACTTCCAGGCGGGACGCAGCGACCTCGACCTGATCGCGGTGGTCGATCCGGCGGCAGCGGGGTCCGGACGTCCTGGGCCGGGCGCCCGGGCCGAGACCGAGGCCGCGTCCCGGACCGGGACCGGGGCCGGGCGGCAGGGGCGGGACGCCGAGGGCGGACCCGTCCGGCAGGGGCTGGGCGCCGCGCAGGAGCGCGCGCTGGCCGCGATGCACGCCCGGTTCGACGCCGAGGAGCCGCTCGCCGCCAAGCTGCACTGTTCGTACGTGGCCACGGGCGTGATCGGCGAGCAGGAGATCCGTCATCCGACGTGGGCGCACCGCTCGTGGTTCAGCCGCCCGGTGACCGCGGTGACCCGGCGCGAGCTGCGCACCGGCGACCGCTCGCTCCACGGGCCGCCGCCCGGCGAGCTGCTGCCGGCGGTGTCCGACGCCGAGCTGGCCGCCTTCGTCCGCGCCGACCTGCGGACGTTCTGGCTGCCCGCGACCCGGCGGCCGGTGCGCTGGCTGCAGGACATATGGGTGGACGCCGGACCGCTCACCGTCGCCCGCGCGACCGTCACGCTGGAGGACGGCCGCCTGATCACCAAGGGCGAGGCCCTCGACGTCCTACTGCGCATCGGCGCGCCGCCGTGGCTGGTCGCCGACATCCGCGGCCGCCGCTACGGACGACCGCTGCCGCTGTCCGCCGCGGGCCGCGTGCGCCGCGCCCAGGTGACCCGGGCGTTCACACGGGCGCGCATCCGGGCGGCCCTGGCGCTCGGCGAGGGGTAGCGCGCCCCAGGGGACCGGCTGATGACGCGCTCGCGGGTCGCGTCACCGTGGACGCGGGTGGGTCAGCCACGGTGGGGGCGGAGCAGGACCTCGCTGCCGAGGGGGACGAAACCGCAGGCCAGGAAGGCGCGCAGGGAGCGGGCGTTGCCCGGCGCGACGGCCGCGAAGACCGGCTCGCCCTCGGGGACCAGGGAGAGGGCGTCGGCGAGGAGCGCGCGGCCGTGGCCGTGGCCGGGACCGAGGCCGGGAGCGTCGCCAGGTCCTCCGCCGGGTCCGCCGCCGGGTCCACCGGGGCCGCGGCTGCGACGGGGATCTCCGCCGGGTGCGTGGCCGGGAGCGTGGCCGGGACCGTGGCCAGGTCCCTGCGCGTCGACGGGTGGGGCGGTGGCGCCGGAGTCGCTCGCGCCCGGGGCGGGGTCGTGAAGCTCGATGCTCAGCTCGCGGCGTCCCGCGAGGCCGTCCGCCAGGGTGACCAGACCGCGTTCGTCGCCGTGGACGCGGACGTTCGTCCGTACCCGCCGGGCGTGGCGGACCCGGGGGTGGTCGTCCGCGCCGGTCAGTTCCGCCAGGCGCGGCGGGCCGCCCGTGCCGCGTGCGACGAGCGTCGCGTCGACCACGTCGATCCACCCGCGCGGCCCGGCCAGGGCACGCAGGAAGTCCGGCGCGAGCGAGCCGCCGAACCCGTCGGGGCCCAGCGCCGCCACCTCGCGCGCGCTCAGTGCGGTCGCGACGACGGCGTGACCGGTGAACGCGACCGAGCACTCGATGCCGTCGGCCGGCGGCGGCAGCACGGTCACCCCGCCGTCGACGGGCGGGAAGCGGCCCTCGACGGCGTCCAGGAACAGGGCGAGGAGGGGGTGCGGGTCCGGCTGCGCGGCCGGGCGCCGCGGGTCCGAGTGCTGCGCGGCCGGGTGCTGCGCGGCCGGGTGCTGCGGGCTTTCGGGGTCCGGTCGCTGCGAGGTCGAGCGCTCCTGGCCCGGGTGCTGCCGGCACGGGTGCTGCGGATCGGGGTCAAGCACGGTCGGCCGCCTCGGGGGTCGTCGTGGAAGTCGTCGCGTCGGTCGTCCCGGGGGACGTCGCGGGGGGCGTCGCGGGCGTCGTCCCGGGTGCGGGGCCGGTGCCGGCCGCCGGGGCGATACCGGTGGTCGGGGCGGTCGGACCCTGTGGGCCCCGGGCGAGAATGTAGACGACGAGCGCTGCCATGACCGCGACGCCCGCCCACATCGCGTGCTGCCAGCCGTCGACGAAGGACTGCCGGGCCGCGTCGACCAGCGCCTGCGCGCGGGGACCCGCCGCGGGCGCGGCGTCGACGGCGTTGGCGACGCCCTCGCGCGCGCTGCGGGCCGCGCCCGGCGGCACGCCGTGGAGCCGGGAGTCGATGGCGCCGCGGTAGCCCGCGGACAGCAGCGCGCCGAGCAGGGCGACGCCGAGCGCGGTGCCGAACTCGCGGGTGACGTCGTTGAGCGCCGAGGCGACGCCCTGCCGCTCGCGCGGGAGCGCGCCGGTGATGGCCTCGGTCGACGGCGTCATCGACAGCCCCATGCCGCCGCCCATCGCCAGCATCCCGGGCAGCACCGACACGTAGCCGCCGTCGACCGAGACGAGCAGCGCCATCAGCGCCAGCCCGGCGCCAGCCAGCAGCACGCCCGCCGCCATGGTGGCGCGCGGTCCGACCCGCGCCGCCAGCTTCGGCGCGACGCCCGACGCGGCCATCATCAGCACGGCCATCGGCATCAGCGCCAGCGTCGACAGCAGCCCGGACCAGCCCAGCACCGCTTGGAAGAACGGGAACAGCACCACGAAGATGCCGGCCTGCACACCGAAGACGGTCAGCAGGGTGAGGGAGCCGCCGGCCAGTCGCCGCTCGCCGAACAGCCGCACGTCCAGCAGCGCGGCCTCCCGGCGGCGCAGTTCCCAGGCGGCGAAGACGACCGCGGCCAGGACCCCGGTGACCAGGGCGGCCAGCGTGATGGCGGCCGTCCAGCCGCGCTCCGGCCCCTCCTGCAGGACGAAGATCAGCCCGACCACCGCGACCGCCGAGGTCAGCGCGCCCACCACGTCGAAGGGGTGCCCCGGCGCCTCGCGGGAGTCGGGGACGGCCCGCAGCGTCATGGCGAGCGCGACCGCGACGAGCACCACCGGCAGCACGAACAGCCAGCGCCAGCTCGCCAGGTCGACCAGCGCGGCGGACAGGAACATGCCCAGGATGCCGCCGCCTCCCGCCACGCCCGTCCACACCCCGATCGCCCGCCCGCGCTCCTGTGCGGGAAAGGTGGAGGTGATGACGGCCAGGGTGATCGGCATGATCATCGCCGCGCCCACGCCGCTGAGCACCCGGGCGGCGAGCATCACCCCGGCCGACGGCGCGAGCCCGGCCGTCACGCTCGCCGCGCCGAAGACCACCAGCCCGGTCAGCAGCGTCGGCTTGCGCCCCAGGCGGTCGCCGATCGCGCCGAGCGGCAGCAGCAGGGCGGCCAGCGCGAGGGTGTAGACGTTGATGATCCACAGGACGGTGGTCTGCGAGGCGCCGAAGGCGACGGCCAGGTCGGGCTGCGCGACGTTGAGCCCGGACACCGAGGCGATGACGGCCATCAGCGCGACGCAGACGGCGATGAGGATCGTACGGCGCTGCCGGGCGTCGGGCACGGGCGCGGGTTCCGGGGCGGACGCTGCGGTGGGATCCGGGGCGGGTTCTGGAGTGGGGTCCGGGACAGGCTCTGGAATGGGCATGGGTGCGACGCTAAGCGCGCTTTGCGCTTGCGTCATACGATGTTGCGTATGACGCAAGACGACGGTGATCTGGACGGCCTGGTGCGCAAGCGCATCCGCGCGCTGCGGGTGGCGCAGGGCTGGTCCCTGGAGGAGCTGGCCACGCGGGCCCGGCTCAGCCAGTCCACCCTGAGCCGGATCGAGAACGGGCAGCGCCGCCTCGCGCTGGACCAACTCGTCACGCTGGCCCGGGCGCTGGACACCTCCCTGGACCAGCTGGTCGAGACCGCCGCGGACGACGTGGTCTCGTACCCGACGGTCGACGCGGCCCACGGGCAGCTGCGCTGGCTGATGAAGGCCGAGCCCGGCATGAGCGTCGTACGCCGGCGGATGACGAACCCGCCGCCCGACAAGGTCTCCCGGATGCGCGCCCATCCCGGCCGCGAATGGCTCGTGGTGCTGTCCGGCACCGCGATCCTGCTGCTGGGCGACCGCCGCTTCAGGATCGAGACCAACCAGGCGGCCGAGTTCCCGACGATGCTGCCGCACGCGATCGGCACGGAGAGCGGACCGTGCGAGATCCTCGGCATCTTCGACCGCGACGCGCGAAGGGGACACCAGCGCGACACCTCCGGCTGAGCCCGCCGAGAGCCGCCGCGGTCCGCCGCGACGCCGCAACGCCGCAACGCCGCAACGCCGGTCCGCCACGACGCCACGACGCCACGGGGACGGTCCGGCGTGACGCGCCGCGCGCCCCCGCCGCCGGGCTTCTTGCGCGTACGGCAGCCCGCGCGGCCATCGTCTTGCGGATACGGGAACGCGTACGGCCCCGTGCGGGCGCCGTGCCTAGCGTGGCCGCATGACCCACTCCCCGCAGCACGGCGCACACCCGCACCCGTCCCACCGGCACAGCGAAGGCCACCGGCACGGCGAGGACCACATGCCCGGCGGGCCCGGCACGCCCGGTCCGCCCGGTCCGCCCGAGCAGGGCGACCTCGCCGACCTCCTCGACCTGGACGCCGACGTGCTCGGCGGCCACATCGCGGGCGTCGTCGCGTCGCTGCCCGTGCGCTCGGCCCCCCGCGCCGTCGTGGACCTGGGCTGCGGGACCGGCACGGGCGCCTTCGCCCTGCTGCGGCGCTTCCCCGGCACGACCGTGACCGCCGTCGACTCCTCGCCCGCGCACCTGGACCGGTTGCGCGAGAAGGCCGCGGCGCAGGGGGTGACCGGGCAGGTGCGGATCGTACGGGCCGACCTCGACGCGCCGCGGTGGCCCGACCTCGGCACACCCGACCTCGTCTGGGCGTCCGCGTCGCTGCACCACGTCGCCGAGCCGGAGCGGGCGCTGCGCCGGGTCCGGGACCTGCTGGCGCCCGGCGGCCTGCTGGCCGTACTGGAAGTGGCCGGCTTCCCGCGCTTCCTGCCGCCGGACGCGCCCGAGGAGCGGCCCGGTCTGGAGGAGCGCTGCCACGCCGCCCTCGACCGCCGGCACGCCGGGCAGACGCCCCACCGCGGCGCCGACTGGGGTCCGATGCTCGCCGCGGCGGGCTTCACCGTCGAGGACGCGCGCACCCTGGACGTCGACATCCCCGCGTCCGCCGATCCCACGGTCGGCCGTTACGCCCTGCACGGCCTGGCCCGGGTGCGTGAGGCCGCGGCTCCGCTGCTCTCCGCGGACGACCTGGCCGCCCTGGACGCGCTGCTCGACGCGGACGGTCCTCGCAGCCTGCTCGGCCGCGCCGACCTGGGCGTTCGTACCACCCGCTCGCTGTGGGCCGCCCGCGCCTGAGCCGGTCACCGAGGCGCCCGCCGACGCGCAGCGGCTCGTACGACACCATGGATGGCACCACGTGGTGCCATGTGATGCCACATGGCACCACCAAAGGCTTGCGCATGGCATCACGATGGTGCCACTATGGCGTCATGGACCTCACGCCGTATGTCGAAAACCTCCACCGCGAACTCGCCGTGGCCGCCGAGGCGGGCGGGGACGACGCCCGCGCGCTGGCCGAGCGCCTCACCGCCCCGCTGGAGTCGGCGACCCGTCTGACCCTGCTCACCGTGCTCTCCGCGGCGATGGCCGAGATCACCAGCGAACTGGCTCCCGGCTCGGTGGACGTACGGCTGCGCGGGCTCGACCCGGACTTCGTGGTGACGCCGCCGCCCGTCGACGTGGCACCCACCGGGCCCGCCGGTGCCACCGGGTCCGGTGCCGCCCCGCTGGAACCGTTCGCGGCGCAGCCCCTCGCCGACGGCGACGACGGCGGCACCGCCCGAGTCAATCTGCGCCTGCCCACCCAGCTCAAGGCCCGCGCCGAGGAGGCCGCCGCGCGCGAGGGCCTGTCGGTCAACGCCTGGCTGGTGCGGGCGGTGTCGGCCGCGGTCGACGGCGGCGCGCGGCCGCGTACGGGGAAGGCCCGCGGCGTCGGCCAGAGCTTCACCGGGTGGGTGCGCTAGCCGAGCCCTCCCGCTCCCGGCGGCCTGCGCGCGCCCGTCCGGCCAGAGCTTCAGCGGACCCGCGCCGCCCTCCCGCCCGTCGCGCCACTCACCACTCCACGCTCACTGGTCCACGCCACCACTCCACCTTTCACGTCACCCGCGCACCACACCTGACCTGCGGGGACGATCCGACGACCCAAGAGGACGCCACAGCCATGCCTACTTTCGCCACCCCTGAACCGATCTCCGCCACCGCCCACGTCGGCGCCGGCTCCCTCCGCTTCAACGCGGGCGACCGCCCCGAGACCGTCGTCGAGGTGCGGCCCCGCGACCCGAAGCGCAGCAAGGACGTACGGGCCGCCGAGCAGACCGAGGTCACGTACGCCGGCGGCGTGCTGACCGTCAGGACCCGTGAGCGCTCCTTCATCGGCCCCACCGGCTCCGTCGACGTCACGGTCGACCTGCCCGCGGGCTCGCGCGTCGAGGCGACCGGCTCCTGGACGGACGTGTCCGGCGAGGGCCGGCTCGGCGAGGTCCGGGTGAAGACCTCGGGCGGCGACGTCCGGCTCGAC
Source organism: Streptomyces sp. IBSBF 3018 (assembly GCA_050613715.1). GTDB lineage: Bacteria > Actinomycetota > Actinomycetes > Streptomycetales > Streptomycetaceae > Actinacidiphila. The sequence continues at coordinate 3,128 of JAJSZB010000128.1, read as the reverse complement.
ACCACCGGCCCGCTCCGCCTGAACGCCTCGCACGGCTCGGTCGCCGTCGAGCGGATCGAGGGCACCGCCGAGGTGACCGCGAGCTTCGCCAGCCTGCGGGTGGGCAGCGTCGAGGGCGCCGCGGTGCTGAAGAACTCGCACGGCACCACGAGCGTCGGCGCCGTCACCGGCGACCTGCGGATCAGCGGCGCGCACGGCGACATCGACATCGCGCGCGCCGAGGGCTCGGTCACCGCCACCACGGCGTACGGGGCGCTGCGCCTCGCCGAGGTCGCGCGCGGCAGCGTCCAGTTGGAGACCAGCTACGGCGCGATCGAGATCGGCATCCGGGAGGGCACCGCCGCGTGGGTCGACGCCGAGTCGGCGTACGGGCAGGTGCGCAACGCGCTGGACGCGGCAGGGGCGCCGGGCACGGGCGACGACACCGTGGAGGTCCGGGCCAGGACCGGGCACGGCAACATCAGCCTGCTGCGCGCGGCGCGCGTCTGACCGCCGGGCCGCGCCTTGCGTCAGCGGCTCGCGCCCGCGCCCGCGTACAGCCGGTCCAGGGCGCCCTGGCTCTCGTCGTCCGCGGCGCGGTAGACCAGCAGCCGCTGGTCGGGGTCCTGGAGCGGCACGAGCACCTCGAAGGTCACGGCCAGCGTCCCGGCCTCGGGGTGCCGCAGCACCTTGCGCCCGCGGCCGTTGACCTTGATGTCCCCCTCCGTCCACAGCCGCGCGAACTGGTCGTCGTGCGTGGTGAACTCGGCGATGAGGTCGATCAGCGCCTCGTCCTGCGGATGCGCGGCCCAGGCGGCGCGCAGGTGGGCTATCCCCTCGCGCACGACGCGCTCGCGGTCGACGTAGAACCGCTGGATCTCCGGATGCATCAGGCACAGCCACATCGCGTTGCGCCGCTGCGGCGGCAGCGTCCCGAAGTCCAGCAGCAGCCGCGCCATCTCGGGATTCCAGGCCAGGATGTCGTAGCGGTGGTTCATCAGCATGGCCGGCAGCGGTGACAGGTCCGCGACCAGCCCGGCCAGCGGCGGCGGTGCGACGGTGGCCGGCTCGTCGGCGGTGGGCGGGCGCTGCCCGGCCAGGTTGAAGAGGTACGCGCGCTCGCCGGGGGCCAGCCGCAGCGCGCGGGCCAGCGCCTCCACCACCTCCGCCGACGGCCGCAGTCCGCGGCCCTGTTCCAGCCGCACGATGTAGTCGGTGCTGACGCCTGCCAGCTCCGCGACCTCCTCACGGCGCAGCCCCGGGGTGCGGCGGGCCTGCCGGCGCGAGGGCAGGCCGAAGTCGTCCGGGTCCAGGCGCTCGCGCCGGTCCCGCAGGAAGACGGCCATCTCCTGCGTCGCGTCCACGGTGCGGGTCGTCATGCCTGATCCAACTGCCGGGGCCGGGCGGGTGTTCCCCGACACGCCGGGCGATGCGGGTGGGAGCGGCGGTCCCAGGAACGGTCCTCCCTTACCCCCGGCGCGGCGCGGTCGCAGAGTCGTTCCCGGCGGCGCCCGGACACACAGGGCGGCCGCACGCGCGACACCACCGCAACCCCTGGAGGACACCATGCCCGTCACCACCCTCGACACCTACCGGCTGCTGGGCCGCTCGGGACTGCGCGTCTCGCCGCTGGCGCTGGGCGCGGCGACCTTCGGCACCGAGTGGGGCTGGGGCGTGGAGCGGGACGAGGCGCGCGCGCTCTTCGACCGTTACGTCGAGCGCGGCGGCAACTTCGTCGACACCGCCAACACGTACACCGGCGGCAGCTCCGAACGCCTGCTGGGCGAGTTCGCCCGGGACGTCCGGGAGAGCCTGGTGCTGGCCACGAAGTACACGACGCTGCGCCGCCCCGGCGACCCCAACTCCACGGGCGCCGGCCGCAAGAGCCTGTTCGCCTCGGTGGAGGCGAGCCTGCGCCGGCTGCACACGGACTACCTCGACCTGCTCTACCTGCACGTGTGGGACGACGCGACGCCGGTCGAGGAGATCCTGCGCGGCATGGACGACCTGGTCCGCCAGGGCAAGGTGCTGTACGTGGCGATCTGCAACACCCCCGCCTGGCAGGTGTCGCGCATGCAGGCGATCGCCGACCTGCGCGGATGGTCGCCGCTCGTGGCGTTGCAGACCGAGTACAACCTGGTGGAGCGCGGCGCGGAGCGCGACCTGATCCCCATGGCGCGCGAGATGGGGCTCGGCGTGGTGCCGTTCTCGCCGCTGGCCGGCGGGGTGCTGACCGGGAAGTACAGCCGTGCGGACCTGACCGCGACGGCGGCGGACCTCGCGTCGGGCGACAGCGCGCGCAAGGGCTTCAACGTCGCGCTGGGCACGGTCACCGAACGCAGCCTCGGCATCGCGGAGGCCGTCAAGGAGGTCGCCGCGGAGCTGGGCCGGACCCCGGCGCAGGTCGGTCTGGCCTGGACGCTGCACAACCCCGACGTGACGGCGCCGATCATCGGCGCCCGCACCCCCGCCCAGCTGGAGGACAACCTCGGCGCCCTGGACGTCGACCTCTCCGCGGCCCAGCTGACCCGGCTGGACGAGGCGAGCGCGATCGCCCTCGGCCTCCCGCACGACCTGCTGGCGAGCGACCACATCCACCAGGTGACCAGGGGCGGCCTCAAGCTCGCCCCCCGTCGCTGAGCCCACCGGCCGCACCCGCGCCCGTCGCCGCGACACCGACGGCCCAGCGGCGGACACGGTCGAGGAACTCCGGGAAGCTGTCGTCGATCTGGTCGAACTCCCCGTCGTCCGGGGACGCGGTCCGGCAGCGGTGGACGACCCCGCCCCAGTCGGCGACGTAGAGGATGCCGACGCCGCTCGACGCGATCACCATCCCCATGAAGTCGTGGGCGTCCGGGACGAAGACGGGCCCCTCCCGGCCGAGCCGGTCCAGCACCTCGCGCGCGGAGTGGATGAAGAACCCGCCGCCGACGTCCGGCAGCGCCACCTCCGCGACCGACTCGTAGAACGTCAGCAGGTCCGCGAACCCGTACCCCTCACGGCCGTACTCGCGGGCGGCCGCCAGATCGTCCCCGCGGGCGAGCGGAACGCCGTTGGCACCCGGCGCATACCCGTGCCGCTCCTCGAACCCGGCGAGCACGTCCCCCACCGCCGCCAGGACGTCCCCCCGCCACCGCGCCACCCATTCC
>JAJSZB010000127.1:0-16909 GCA_050613715.1 Streptomyces sp. IBSBF 3018 | reverse complement strand
TCAGAGGATGATGCTGGAGACCGTGGTCGGCGCGTCGCCCAGCGCGACGACGGCGACGGCTCCGACCGTCATGCCGGCGAGGATCGCGGCCCTGCGCCGCGCCGCGCGCGACGCGGCGGCCCGGTCCGCCGCGCCGTCCCTCGCCAGGTCGGCCCCTGCCGCTTCCTCGGCCGCGCGGGGTTGGGTGATGGTCACGTCGTTGTCCATGGAGTGCGTGCCCTTTCTGTCGTCCGACGTGCCTCGGCCGGCCCGCTGGGTTCCAGCAGCAGGACCGAGGGGATGGTGGCGCCCGGTGCGAGGCGCAGCAGGCCGTACCCGATGCCTGCGAGTCCGGTCAGCAGACCGGGGGTGGGGACGCCGAGCGGCGTGCCGCAGCGGATGCCGTCGTGCGCGGCGGCCCGGGCGACGGCCCCGGCGAGCCGTTCGCCGGCGCGGCGGCTTAGCGCGGCGCCCTCCGGGCCGGGCAGCGCGGCCAGCGGTTCGAGCACGCCGGACGCGCCGTGGCACAGCGAGAGGTCGCGGAACGAGAGGTCGCCCGGCAACGGGTCGCTGAGCGAGAGGTCGCCGGGCGGACGACCGTGCGCCGACGCGCGGTCGGCGGCGGTGACCGCGGCGAGGTGACGCTCCAGCGCCGCGCCGCCGAACGCGGCGGCCTCGCCGGCGAGGCCCGAGCACCAGCTCACGTCCTGCTCCCCGGTGGGCCTTTCGGCGCGGCCGTCGCCGTCGGGGGCCGCGCCTCGGCGCAGGTCGGCGGCGAGAAGTCCGGTGTGCGCGCCCCCGTCGGACGCCGCACCCGCGGAAGTGGCCGTCGCGAGGGCGTGGGCGAGGCCGGTCCGGCCGTGGAGGAAACCGGAGGCGCCCGGGGCGGGGGCGGCGGCGATACGTGGCGGCAGGTCGCGCAGCAGTGCGGCGGCCAGGGGGTGCCCGGTCATGGCGTGCACGGCGTGGGCGGCCAGGAGCGCCCCCGCGAGCCCGTCCGCGACGTCCGGCGCGGCGTCCGGCGCCGCGGCCGCGGCGGTGAGGGCGGTCAGCGCGTCCGGCAGCGCGGCGGCGAGCTCGTCCGCCGACTCCGGCTCGGCGTCGAGGAGTTCGGCCAGCCGCGCGGTGGCGTAGGCGACGCCGCCGAGCCCGGAGAAGCCGCCGGGGCCGACCGTGGCGGCCAGTTCGGGGTGCGCGGCCAGCAGCCGCAGCATCCGCGGCAGCGGGCGTACGGCCTGCGCGGCGGCCTGCGTGAACCTCGACCCGCCGCCGGCCCGCCCGAGTTCGGCGAGGAACAGCGCGGGGCCGCAGTAACCGTCGCCCAGCCCCATCCCCATCGCGAGGACCGCCCACTCCCGCGCACCGAGGTCCTGCAGCCCGGCCCAGTTCACCCGCCCTTCGTCCCGCCACGCCGCATCCAGCAGCAGGTCCCCCACCCGTACGGCGACGGAGACCGGGTCGGCGACGGCGGGTCCGCCGGACGCCCCGGGACCGGGAGCGCTCCCGGCGGTGCGCGGCGCTGCGGATCGCGGCGCATCGGATCGCGGCGCGACATCCCGCGGCCCGGCGGATCGCGGCGCGGCGGATCGCGGCCCGGCGTCGGGCGGTTCGGGTCCCGGGTCCGGCGCGGCGGGCGCGGGGGCGCGGTGCCGCGGGGGCCGCGCCTTGGTGGCCAGCGCGGCCCGGATGAGCCATTCCTGGCGGGCGAGGTCCGCGGGACCCATCGCGCGGATCTTGGCGCGGGCCGCCACGAGGGGCGGTTCGGCGAGCAGCACGGGCAGTTCGCGGCCCCGCGAGGTGCGCAGGACGCGGGAGCCGGGGGTCGTGGTGAGGACGGGGATATCGCCGGCGGCGAGTTCGGCCGCCTCGTAGGGCGCGAGGGCGCGCAGGTGGTCGTGGCCGGTCTCGTCCCACAGCGCGCCGAACGCCGCCTGTCGCGCGGCCGGTTCGCGCATCGACTCCGGGTCGGTCGCGTCCGCGAGCAGCTCCGCGTAGGTCTGGCTGGGCCGCACCACGACCCGTACGGTCTCGTCCGCGAACCGGCTCAACAGGCCGCCGGGCGCGCAGAGTTCCTCGGCGTGCGCGGCGATCGTCCGGTACGCGGCGCGGAAGCCCCGCAGCAGGCTCTCGACGTGGTCGCCCGGCTCGGCGGGGACGCCGGGCGTGGGTCCGCCCGCACCGGCGGACGGGGTGGTGTCGCCGCCGGACGCGGGACCGCCGCCGGACGCGGAAGCGCCACGGCCGGCGGACGGCCCGCTGCCTTCGCCGGCGCCTTCGCCGGACGCGGAGTCCGCCGCCGCGGGCCGCGCCGCCGCGACCGTGGGGAGATTGGCGGCGCCGGGCCACGGCGCGGGCGCGTACACCAGATGCATGGTCTCCAGGCCCGCGTCGGCCCATGTCGGGCGCGGCGTGGGGCAGTCGGCGGCGGGGCCGCCGGCCAGCGCGGAGGTGTCCAGCGGGGCGTGCGGCGCGGCGTGCGGGTTGGGCAGCACGGCGGTGCGCTGCACGGACGCGGCGAGCGCGCGGGCCGCCGGGTCGGCCCCGCCGTCGGTGCGCGGCGTCCACGACGGGTGGAACAGCGTCTCGACGTCGACGACGACCGGCTGGTCGCCGGCCGCGACGAGGTTCTCCGCATGGATGTCGGTGGCGTCCAAGGCGTGCAGCAGGGCGAGTTGGGCGCCGAGGCGGGCGTGGAAGGCGTCGAGTCCCGCTGCGTCGGCGCACGGCTCGGCCGGTACGAAGCCGGTCCACCCGTAGCCGTCGCGCTCCAGCAGCCGCACCGGCCGGGCGGCAAGCTCCGGCAGCAGCTCCCCGAGCCGGCCGAGCGCCTCGTTCCAGCGCGCGTGCGCTCCCAGCGGCCGCGGCTTGTACACCACGCCCGGCCGTCCCGGCCCGAACTCCAGCAGCGCCACGGTCCTTCCGCCCGCGTGCGGGTCCCCGAGCCCGAACCGCACCGCGGTCAACTGCCGTGTCCCGCAACCGTTTTCGGGGGCCGGGGCAGCGGCGGCGCGAGCCGGCCCCCCGTCCGCGCCGCCGGCGCGGCCGCCCTGGGCGCCGGCGCCGTCCATCGGCCCCGGGCCGAGGAGTCGGGCGAGCGCGGCGCGGTCCGCGTGGTAGCGGTCGAGGAGTTCACCGGCCGCCGCGACCGCGTTGAGGCAGCGCTCGGCCAGGAGACGGGCCAGCACGGGGTGGCGGCGGCAGAGCAGGTCGGCGAGGGCGCCGCGGGCGGCCTGGGTGCGGACGAAGTGGTCGAACCGTGCCGCCGGGTCCTCGCCGCGCAGGCCGCCGGCGATGCGGACGGCGCGGAGTTCGGCGGCGAGGGTGCGGCCGGCCAGCGCGACCAGCCCGGCCGCTAGGTGGCGGCGCGCGCCCTCCCAGACGGCGCGGCGGTCGGCGGCCTCCGCGGCGTCGGCGGCGGCCGGGCGGCCGGCGTGGAAGCGGATGCCGGCGGCGGTCAGGAACGGCCACAGCGGATGGACGAGCCGGCCCTCGGGGCCCGCGCCGGGGACCGAGCGCACCTGTTCGCCGGGCCCGTGCGGCGCGGCGGTGGCGTGGTCGAGCGCCTGCGTGGTGAAGCGCGCCCACTCCGGTTCCCCGGGTCCCTCCCCGGGGCCTTCGCCGTGCTCCGCCCCGCGCTCCTCCTCGTAGAGCGCGGAGCGCCACCACTGCGCGGGCGCGGGCAGCCGGACTCCCGCCCACCCGCGGGCGCCGGATCGTCCGGGGGCGGTTCCGGGGCCGCGTCCGGGTCCTGACGGCTCTGCGGGGGACGAGTGCGGTGGTGTCGGCGGGGAGGTCGGCACCAGAGACATGTCGCGACCCTCGCACGCCATGGCCGGAAACACATGGGTAGAAGTCCCCCAGATTTCTCGATGTGACGAGAGTGACGCGCGTTGCGCCGGGCGCCCCGAGGCGCAAACGGAATGTGGGGGACGGTCACCCATGCGCGGAGCGTCAGTTAGTGGCAACTTCGAGTCATGAGCTGCTCGATCACGACGTTCGGGGAGTTGTCGGTGCGGGCCGAGGGCGGCGTTGAGCCGCTGGACCTGGGCGGCCCCAAACCGCGGCTGCTGCTGGCGCTGCAGATCAGCCGCGCCAACTCGGTGTTCCGCGTGGACGAGTTGATCGACGCGCTGTGGGAGGGCCGCCCGCCGCGGACCGCGCGCAAGAACCTCCAGGTGTACGTCTCGCGGCTGCGCCGGGTGCTCGGGGACCGGCTGGTGCGCACTCACGGCGGCTATCTGCTGCGGCTGGGCGCGGACGACTGCGACCTGGTGCGGTTCGAGGAGCTGGCCCGCGAGGGGCGCCGCCGCTCGCGCGAGGGCGACCCCCAGGCGGCCGTGGAACTCCTCGATCCGGCCGTGGAGTTGTGGACCGGACGGCCGCTCGGCGAGTTCGGCGACGTGCCGGTGCTGACGCCGGCCGTGGACCGGCTGCAGGAGCTGTTCCTGGCCGCGCTGGAGGAGTGGGCCGATCTGGAGGCCGCCCGCGGCGGGCACCGCCGGGTGCTGGACCGGCTGCAGGACCACGTGCCGGCGCACCCGTTGCGGGAGCGGCTCGCCGCGGCGTGGATGCGCTCGCTCGCCGCGGTCGGCCGGGAGGGCGAGGCGCTGGACCACTTCGAGACCGTACGCCGGGCGCTGTCACGGGAGTTGGGCGTCACACCGGGTCCCGCGCTGACGGTCGTGCACCGCCGGCTGCTCGCCCGCGACACCGCGGCGCCGCGTCGGCCCGGGCCCGGCAACCAACTCCCCCGCGACCTGCCGGACTTCGAGGGGCGAGCGGCCGAAGTCCACCAAGTGCTCGCGCACTTCGGGGCGGCGCCGCCCGACGCGGACGGGACGGCCGGCTCCGGCGGCGCCGAGGGAAGGGTGCTGGTCGTCTCGGGCCCGGTGGGCGTCGGCAAGTCCGCCTTCGCCGTGCACGTCGCCCATCTGCTGTCGGGCGCGTACCCGGACGGGCTGATCATGGTGGAGCTGGGCGGCCGCCCGCTGGGCGTGGTGCTGCGCCGCCTGCTGGACACCGTGGGCCTGCCCGGCGAGCGCAGCGTCGCGCAGGCGCTGGCCCGCTGGCGGTCGTGGGTGTCGGGGCGGCGGCTGCTGCTGATCCTGGACGACGCGGTGTCCGGCCAGGTGGTGCGGGAGCTGCTGCCCGGCTGCGGCGGCAGCGGCACCATCGTGACCAGTCGCTACCGGCTCAGCGGCCTGGAGGCGGTGGCGCGCGTCGGGCTGCCGCCGCTCACCGAGGCCGAGGGCGTCGAACTCCTCGGCCGTATCGTCGGGTTCGGCCGTGTGATGGCCGACCCCGCGGCGGCCCAGGCGGTCGTCGGCTGCTGCGAGGGGCTGCCGATCGCGGTGCGCATCGCCGGCGCCAAGCTCGACGCGCTGCGGCACGTACGGCTCGCCGACTTCGCCGCCCGGCTGTGCGCGGCGCCCTCGCTGCTCGACGAGATGACGGCCGGGGAACTGGGGCTGCGCGAGCGCTTCGAGGCGTTCTGGCGCGACCTGACCGACGCGCAGCGCGACGCCTACCGCACGGTCGTCGCCCTCGCGCCGCCGTACCGGCACGAGCAAGTCGCCGCCCAGGCGGAGGAGTTGCTGGAGTGCTGTCTGCTGACGCCGCCGGCCGGCGAGGTCAGCGCGCACGTCGTGTCGTACGGCATGTCCGGCTTCGCGCACGCGTTCGGCCGCGAGCTGCTCGCCGAGGGCGAGGCGGGGGCGGCGTAGCGACGGGCCCGGGCCCGTACCGGCCGGGGAGACCGGGGAGCCGGGGCAGCCGGAGATTCGGCGCGTGCCGAAGGGTCGATGCCCGCAAGCCCGGCGCGGATCCAGGGGTCCGCCCGCGCCGGGCGTTCGCGGGGCCGGGGCACGGTCACGGGACCGGCCCTGGCGGCGTACGGGCTCCGCGCACGGCGGCCGGAACCCTCGCGGCGGCCGGGTGGGACGGCAGCGGCCCGCCGCTCCTCGCGCCGTGGCCGCCGGTCCTGACCGGCACCGACACCTCCGAGTCTCGGGCACGGCGGCTGACGTTCGGTTGCGGGACGGTATAACCGCAGGCCGCAGCGGGTGGCCGGACCACCGTACGCGTGCCCGTACAGGTGCCCGCACGCGTGACCCGACCTCACAACTCCGCGAGCGTCCGCAGCAGTCCGGCCGCCGCGTGCACGTCGCCGCTGAGCGAACGGTCCTCGGTGGACTGCGGCAGCGCGGCGCTCATCCCGGCGCCCAGCACCGCGAACACCGGCGCCTCCGGCGGCGGCTCGGGGCGCAGCCGCAACGCCCGTACGGCGGCGACGAGTTCGCAGGCGAGCAGCTGCCGGTAGGCGTCGACGGTGCGCAGCGCCTGGCGGGCCGCCTGGGAGGCGAAGCTCGCGGCCTCCTCGGTGCCGCGCGAGAGCACCGCGTGGCCGGCGGACGCGGGGGCCGCGGCCGACGCGCGGATCTCGGCGAGCGCCGAACTCGCGCTGTACTCCAGCACCATGATCCCGGAGCTGGTGGCGGGCCCGGTGGCGAGGAAGGCCCGCAGGCCGGTCATCTCCGGCTCGCTCAGGTGGGTCAGCCGGGCCACCGAGAGCTGCGCGGTCTGCAGCACGGTCAGCGACAGCTGGTCGAGCGCCAGGCCCAGCGGCGCGGCGAAGAAGCCGCCGTGGTGGTAGGCGGCAGGGCCGCCGTCCGCCCCGCCGTCCTCGCTGATCAGCGGGTTCTCCGAGGCGCAGTTGACCTCGACGGCCAGGATGCGGGCGAGCGCCGCGGCCGCCTCGGTGGCGGGCCCGTGCACCTGCGGGAAGGCGCGGAAGCCGTACGGGTCCTGGATGCGGCGGCCGGCGGTGGTGGGAATGTCCGGCAGGCCGAGCAGCCGGCGCACCTCGGCGGCGGCCCGCCGCGCGCCGGGATACGGGCGCAGTTCGTGCACGGGCGCGGCGTACGCCTCGGGCGACCCGCCCACCGCGGCCAGCGACAGCGCGGCGACGGCGTGCGTGGCCTGGAGCAGCACGCCGAGGTCGTGGCAGGCCAGCGCGGCCTGGCCGAGGGTGAGGGCGTTGCTGCTCATCAGGGACAGCGCGTCGCCCTGCCCGAGCACGATCGGCGCCGGCTCCGGCTCCCCCTGCACGGCGCCCGACCCGCCGATCGGCCCCCGCACCGACGCCGCCGACGACGCCGACGACGCCACGGACGCCCCCGACGCCACGGCAGCCGGCCCCGGCCCCTCGCGCACCCACGGCTCCTCGCCGATGAGCGCCAGTCCCGTGCACGCCAGCGCGGTCAGATCGCCGGTGCCCACCGCGCCGTACTCGCGCACCGCCGGGTGGACGCCGAGGCGCAGCGCCTCGACCAGCGCGGTGACCACGGCCGGCTGGATGCCGGAGCCGCCGGCCAGCACCTGGTTGGCGCGCACCGCGAGCATCGCGCGGATCTGCCGGGCCGGCAGCGGCGCGCCGATGCCGCCGGCGTGGCTGCGCAGCAGCCGCAGGTCCTGCCCGGCCTGGTCGGCGGGGTCGACCGGCACCCCGCGGTTGGCGCCGACGCCGGTGTGCCGGCCGTAGAGACGGCCGGCCTCGGCGACCCTGCGGGCGGTGTGCCAGGAGCGCTCGGCCCGCGCGAACGCCTCGGGGAGCACGGTGGGCTCGGCCTCGCGATCGGCGATCGCGGCGACGGACTCGGCGTCGAGTCCGGTCCCGTCGAGGACGACGTACGACCCCACCTGTGCTCCCCGGGCCCTGCGGTGTGCGGCTCAGACCAGGCCGACGGACTTCAGCCAGGTGGTGGCGACGTCCAGCGGGTCCTTCTTGTCGCTCTGCACCTGCGCGTCGAGGTCGAGCAGCGCCTCGGTGGTGAGCTTGGCGGACACCGCGTTGAGCGCGTCGACGCCCGGCTGCGACAGGCCGGACTTGTAGACCAGCGGCACGACGTTCTCGAAGCCGAAGAGGTTCTTCGGGTCCTTCAGGACCACGAACTTCTCCTGCGCGATGGTCACGTCGGTGGTGAAGATGTCCGCGGCCTGCACGTTGTTGTTCTTCAGCGCGGCCTCGGTGAGCGTGCCGCCGGCGTCGAGCGCCTTGAAGGACTTCGGCGTCAGGCCGTACTCGGACTTCAGGCCGACCAGGCCCTGCTGCCGGGTCTGGAACTCCGGCGAGCCGCCGATGGCGATCTCGGAACCGTGCTTGGCCAGGTCCGCGATGGTGGAGTCCGCGGTCAGGTGGTACTTCGCGGCGGTCGTCGCGTTGACCGTCAGGGAGTCCTTGTCCTCCGCCGGGGCGTCCTTGAGCAGCGTCAGCTTCGGGTCGAGCTTCGCGGTGACCGCCGCGTCCGTCGCGGCCGCCGAGTTCGGCACGGCCTTGGGGTCGAGGTACGCCAGCAGCGCGCCGTTGTACTCCGGCAGCACCGTGATCGAACCGTTCTTGAGCAGGCCGTACGAGGTCTCGCGGGTGCCGATGTTCGGCTTGTAGCTGACCTTGACGCCCTTGGCCTTGAGCGCCTCGCCGTAGATGTCGGCGATCAGCGTGCTCTCGGCGAAGTTGTTCGAGCCGACCACGACCGTGTCGCCGCTCGGCTTGCTGCCGGACCCGCTGCCGGACAGCGGGTCCTTCTTGTCGGAGCCGCCGCAGCCGGCGAGCAGCGGAGCGGCAGTGGCGGCGACGACCGCCACCACGGCGAGTCGGCGGTTCCGCGGCTGTGACCAGGTGCTCTTCTGTCGTGATCTCACGATTTCCGCTTCCGGGCTGAGGGGTCGGATGGGGTCGGACAGTGATCTGGCGACGAGCGACGCTGCTCGAAGGCCCCCGAGGGCGCCCCTTGGCGTACCTGTGCGGGTGGGGACCCTCGTGGCTGTGTCGAAGATGTGTTCTCCGGCGTCGATCCAATCCACCATGTTTGGGATCAGTCAAGTGCGGTCGGTCACAAGCCGCATTGCCGTAACAGTTTCTTGATGATGTGATCAGCTCGTAGAGCGCAAAAGGCGGTACTCTCCGGGCAGTTGCCGACCTAATCGGTCGATGACGGGATCGGTCGACAACGGGGGGTGTCCGGTCACTGCTTGTGTGTGACGAGATCACGAGGAGTCCTGGTGTCCGTGCACGAGGTGGACGCACCCGCACGCCCCGCACGCGTGTCACCCACGACGGACGGTGATCGTGAGCCTACGCAGAGCGCTCCGCAGGACGGGCCGCGGGGCGGGTTCGCCGACCGCTGGGCCTTCCGCCGCAAGCTCAACGTCCTCGTCGGGGTGCCCCTCGTGGTGGTGGCCCTGCTGCTCGCGTACGTGATCTCGGGGCTGGTCGACCAGGCCCGCGACGCGGCCGACGCCGCCTCCCTCGTCCGCGACAGCCGCCAGGTCGCCCAGCTGGTGGACCGGGTGGAGACCGAGCACCAGCAGGCGCTGCTGGTGTCGGTGCGCTACGAGTCGACCACCGCGGGATCGGCCACCAAGCGGCCGTCGCTGGCCGACTTCCGCGCGGCGCAGTCCGCGGTGGACGCGCAGGTGACGCAGGTGCGCAGGACGTTCGGCTCCCGGCTGCCGGCCGCCGAGGCGCAGATCCTGCGCGAGATCAACGGCCTGACCAGCCTGCGCTCCACCATCGAGCAGAGCTACCTGCCGGCCGACAACATCGACCCCACGTACATCGGCCTGGTGGACGGCCTGATCGACGGGCTCGGCCTGGACAACGGCGACTCGCTCTCCTCGACCAGGACCGGCGCGCTGCTGGACTCGCTGCTGCGCGCGGAGGCCGCCCACAGCGCCTTCGAGACCAGCGTGTTCTCCGCGCAGACCGCCGACGCCAACGCGCTGATCGAGTTCAACAACGCGGTCGGCTACGAGCAGCTGTACACCTCCCAGGCCGGCAGGTTCGGCCGGGTCGCCTCGGACGCGCAGCGCACCCAGCTCAACGGCATCGAGCGCGGTTCGGCCTGGAACGACATCAACATGCAGTACGCGGGCCTGCAGATCGACCCCAGCTCGCTGGAGACCAGCGACCCGGCCAAGGTCAGGTCCGCGCTGACGAGGGCGCTGAACGCCTACCCCGGCTACCAGCGCCAGGCGCAGAACCGCCTGGCCATCACCGGTGACCTGATCGGCCAGATCGCCTCCCGCGCCCAGCGCGCCTCGGACGCCGCGTGGTGGCGGGCGGCCTGGCTGCTGGGCGGCACGGTGCTGGCCTTCGCGCTGTGGCTGGGCTTCTCGGTGGCGGTGCGCCGCTCGGTGATCCGCCCGGTGCAGGCGCTGACCGGCGCGGCGAGCGAGGTGGCCGAGGTCGCGGGCCGGGAGCTGGCCCGGGTGGCCGACGACGACGCGCCGGACAACGGCCCGCCGCGGCTGCGCGAGGTGCCGGTGACCGCGCGCGACGAGATCGGCGACCTGGCCGACGCGTTCAACCGGGTGCAGGGCAGCGCCGCGGCGCTGCTGGAGCGGCAGGTGCTCAGCCGGCGCAACGTGGCCGAGATGTTCGGCAACGTGGGACGCCGGGTCAGCAACCTCACCGCCCGCCAGCTCGCCCTGATCGACGCGGTGGAGCGCAGCGAGACCGACCCGGAACTGCTGGACCGGCTGTACCGGATCGACCACCTGGCGGTCCGGCTGCAGCGCAACGCCGACAGCCTGATGCTGCTGGCCGGCATCCGCGAGGCGGGCCTGGACGCCGGGCCGACCGCGCTGACCAACGTGGTGCGCGCCGCACTCGGCCAGATCGAGGGCTACCAGCGGGTCACGCTGAGCGCCGACGCGGATGTGACGCTCGCCCCCGACATCGTCGCCGATCTGACCCTGATGCTCGCCGAACTGCTGGAGAACGCGGTGGCGTTCTCGCCCGCGCACAGCGCCGTCGAGGTGTCGGTGCGCGAGGGCGCGGACGGCGCGCTGATCTCGATCGCCGACCACGGCCTGGGCATGAGCGCCGAACGGCTGGCCGAGGAGAACGCGCGGCTGGTGCGGCGCGAGCGGCTCGACCTGGTGCCGACGAAGGTGCTCGGCCTGTTCGTGGTGGGCAGCCTGGCCCGGCGCTGGGGCATCCAGGTGACGCTGCTGCGCACCCCCGGCGGGGGCGTGACCAGCCGCGTGGTGATCCCGCCGACGCTGCTGCTGCTCATGAGCCCGTTCGCCGAGACCGCGCCGCCGGTCACGCCGCCGACCTTCCCGAGCGACCCGTCGGGCCCGGCGCCCAGCCGGCCGGAGCGCCGCGCGCTGCCTTCGGCGGCCGGCGCGCCGACCCCGCTCCCCCGCCGCACCCGCACGGCCCCGCAGCTCCCCGAGCAGTCCCCCGAGCAGCCGGCCGCGGCGGTCCAGCAGCCCGTCCAGCAGCCTGTGCGGCAACCGGCCCAGCCGGTGCAGCCGGTGCAGCAGCCCGCGCAGCCGCCGCAGCCCGTACGGCAGCAGCGGCCCGCGCCGCCTCAGCAGCCGGTGCGGCCGAACCGTCCCGAGCCGTCCTGGGCCGCGCAGCCCGCGGAGCACACGCGGCCCGCGCCGCACGTGCCGCCGGCCCAGCCCGCGCACGCCGCCGAGTACACGCCGTATCCGGACCACGCGGCGTACCCGCAGCAGCCCGCGCCCGACACCCCGACCGCGCCCGCGCCGCAGCCCTCGTGGTCGTACGGGTCCGCCCGGTCCACGGAGCCGGACTCCTACGAACGGCCCGACCCGTACGGCCAGTACGCGCCGCCCGCACAGTCCGGCTGGTCCGCGCCGTACGACGAGAGCACGCGGTACGACCAGGGCGCGCCGTACGACGACGGCAGGAGCGCGCCGTACGACCAGCGCACGCCGTACACCCAGGACGCGCGGTACGACCAGCCCGCCGCGTACGACCCGCCCGCGCCCGCGCCGTACACGCAACCCCAGCAGCAGGCCGCGCCGTACGCGCAGCCCGAGCAACAGGCCGCGCCGTACACGCAACCCCAGCAGCAGTCCCAGCACCAGCCGCAGGCCGCGGCCTACGACCCGCAGCCGGCGAGCGGCGGCGAGGGGCCGCGGCCGCTGCGGCGGCGGGTGCGCGGGGCGACGCTGCGCACGACGTTCGGCACCAGCGCCTCGGCCGCGCCGACCTCCCCGCGGATCGTCGACGCCGACGAAGTACGGTCTGAGCTGGACGAGTTCGAGGCGGCGATCGCCCGCGCCAACCGCGACGCCGCGGCCGACGCGGCCGCCGCGCCCCCCTACCGCGAGCCCGCCCCCGGCGGGTCCCGCCACCACGACCACGACAACGCGCTTCAGGAAGGAGCGGAACAGTGACGACGCCGACAGGTGGTTCTCCGGCCGGGCCGGCCGACGCGGTGGCCGGGAGCGAGGACCTGCGGGCCGCCGCAGCGGACTTCACCTGGCTGCTGAACCGTTTCGCCACCGAGACCGCGGGTGTCGTGGACGCCATCGCGGTCTCCTCCGACGGTCTGCTGATCGCCGTGTCGGAGCTGCGTGACGCGGCCGACTCCGAGCGGCTGGCCGCCATCGTCTCGGGCATCACCAGCCTGGCCGCCGGCGTGGCGGGCAACTACCGGCTGGGCGGCCTGAACAAGGTGATCATCGACCTGGAGGAGGGCCACGTGCTGGTCTCCGCGATCGGCGCGGGCGCCGTGCTCGGCGTGGTCGCCTCCAAGGAGGCCAAGCTGGGCAACATCGCGTACGAGATGACGCTGTTCGCCAACCGCGCGGGCGCGGCCCTGAGCCCGCAGCTGGTGCTGGAGCTGAAGAACAGCGTCGGCGCCCCCTCGCCGACCTGGTGAGCGAGGGGGCAGACCAGATCGGCCGGGCCTCCGCCGTCCGGCCGTTCCTGGTCACCGCCGGCCGGGTGGCGGGCGCCGGCGACACCGTGGCGGGCTCCGGCCCGCCGATGCCGGTCGAGACCCAGGTGGTCGCGACCGCTTTCGGTCTCACCGCGCTCGAAGGTCCGGCCGGCCCGGCGGGTCCGGCAGGACTGGTCTTCGAGCGGCACGACATCGTGGCCGCCGCCCGCAGACCGCAGTCGCTCGCCGAGATCGCCGCCCGGCTGCGGCTGCATCTGAACGTGGTCCGGGTGCTCGCCGAGGACCTGCGGGCCGGCGGTCATCTCTCGGTGTACGTGCCCAGTGCCGACACCGCCCAGGACGTCTCCGTACTGCGAAGGGTTATCGATGGTCTGCGCACCATCCCCGACTCCCGGGGGAACACACCGTGACGACAACTGACCGCACACCCGAGCGTGTCGCTCCCCCGCTGCCGGTCAAGATGGTGATCGCGGGCGGCTTCGGCGTGGGCAAGACCACGACCGTCGGCTCGATCTCGGAGATCGAGCCGCTGACCACCGAGGCCGCGATCACCACGGTCGCCGCGGGCGTGGACGACCTGTCGCACACGCCGCGCAAGACGACCACCACGGTCGCGATGGACTTCGGCTGCATCACCATCGACCCGACGCTGAAGCTGTACCTGTTCGGCACCCCCGGCCAGGAGCGGTTCGGCTTCATGTGGGACGACCTGGTGCAGGGCGCGCTCGGCGGCCTGGTGATCGTGGACACCCGGCGGCTGGACGACTGCTACGCCGCGGTGGACTACTTCGAGCACCGGCAGATCCCGTTCGCGGTGGCGGTCAACGCCTTCGACGGGCGGATCGAGCACGACCTGGAGGAGATCCGCTGGGCGCTGGACGTCACCGAGGGCGTGCCGGTGATCGCCTTCGACGCGCGTGAACGCGGCTCGGTCCGCGACGCGCTGCTGGTGGTGCTGGAGCTGGCGCTGGCCCGCGCGGAGCGCTGAACCGGGCACTCCGCGCGGTCCGCACGCGCGACGCAGGGCCTCCGGGACGCCGACCCCGGGGCTCGGCCCGCTCGTAGCGGTCCCGGCCGGCCCCGGGCTCGTACCGGCCTCAGCGGCTGCGGCGCACGCCCGGCGACACCACGAACCGCTCGACCAGCCAGAACAGCCCGATGGTGACCAGCGCGAGGCCCGCGACGAGCGTCGCCCCGCCGACCACCTTGGTGTACACGCGCTGGGCCAGCCCGTCGATGATGTAGCGGCCGAGGCCGCCGAGACTGATGTACGCGGCGATGGTGGCCGTGGAGACCACCTGGATCGCCGCCGAGCGCAGCCCGCTGAGGATCAGCGGCAGCGCGACCGGCAGTTCGACCTGGAAGAGCACCGCGAGCGGGCCCATGCCCATGCCGCGGGCCGCGTCGACCGGCGCCGGGTCCACGTTCTTGACCGCCTCGTGGGTGGTCACCAGGATCGGCGCGACGGCCAGCGCCACCAAGGGGATCATGGCCGGTGTGGTGCCGATCTGGTGCAGCCACACGGTCATCAGCACCAGCAGGCCGAAGCTGGGCAGCGCGCGGGCCGCGGTGGAGAACGCCGCGAGCACGTAGCCGCCGCGCCCGGTGTGGCCGGTGGCCAGGCCGATCGGCAGCCCGATGGCCGCGGAGATGCCGAGCGCCATGCCGCTGTACTCGACGTGCTCCAGCAGGCGGTGCGGGATGCCGCCGGTGCCGTGCCAGTTGGCGCCGGTGGAGAAGAAGTCGCTGACGAAGTTCAGCACGCTCATCGGGCCGCGCCCTCCAGGTCCTTGACGGCTTCGGGGCCGGCCTCCACACCGGGCACGCCGGGCACGTCCGGCTCGGTCTGTGCGGCCCGGGTCCTGCGGGCCCCGCGCCGGCCGCGCGGCGCCCACGGGGTGAGCAGCACCTGTACGAGCACCAGCAGGCCGTCCATGGCGATGGCCAGCAGCGCGGTGGTGACGACGGAGGTCACGATGAGCGGGTCGCGGTGGTAGTACTGCCCGTCGGCGAGCAGGTTGCCCAGCGCGCCCTGGTTGCCGATCAGGGTGCCGACGCTGACCAGGCTGATGCTGGAGACCACGGCGAGCCGCAGCCCCGCGAAGATCGCCGGTACGGCGATGGGCAGTTCGACCTGGAGGTAGCGGCGGATCGGGCCGAAGCCCATCGCGGTGGCGGCGGCGATGGTCTCCTGCGGCACCGCGCGGGTGCCGTCGACGATGGCCGGGACGAGCAGCACCAGGCTGTAGACGGTCAGCGGGATCATCACGGTGGTCTCGGTGGCGCCGGTGTAGTCGATGAGGACCACGAAGAACGCCAGCGACGGTATCGCGTAGAGGATCGTGGTGACCCACAGCACCGGCGGGTAGAGCCACTTGAAGCGGGCGCACAGCTGGCCGAGCGGCAGCGCGACGGCCAGGCCGATCAGCACCGGCAGCAGCGCCTCCTTCAGGTGCACGCCGATCAGGCCGAGATAGGAGTGCTGGAGGTCGCTGGGGATGTCGAAGTAGCCGTTCACCGGGCCGCCTTCGCCAGGCCCTTGCCGCTGCCGGTGTCGCCCTCGCCGCCGTCGGTGCCGCCGTCGCCCGCGGCCTCGCGCCGCTCGCGCTCGGCGTGGGCGGAGCGGATGGCGGCGCCGATGGTCTCCTGCGAGGTGACGCCGACGACGCGGCCGGCGCCGTCCACCGCGACCGCCCAGCCGGTGGGCGACAGGACGGCGCAGTCCAGCGCGTCGCGCAGCGACTCGCGGCCGAACTCGAAGGGCCGCCCGAAGGACAGCAGTCCGGCCCGGTCGACGGAGCCGCCGCCGGCGCTCAGCGCGGCCGGCTCGGCCCAGCCGAGCGGCTTGCCCTCGGTGTCGGCGACCAGCAGGTAGGGCGCGCCCGCCGCGGCCTCGACGCTCTCGGCGACCTGCTCGGCGGTGGCGTCGACCGCGACGACCGGCGCGGTGGTCAGTTCGAGTCCGGCGGAGGTGAAGAAGGACAGCCGGCGGATGCCGCGGTCGGTGCCGAGGAAGTCCTCGACGAAGGCGTCCGCGGGGCGGGAGAGCAGTTCGTCCGGCGGCGCGAACTGGGCGAGCCGGCCGCCGGTGCGCATCACCGCGATGGTGTCGCCGATCCTGATCGCCTCGTCGATGTCGTGCGTGACGAAGACGATGGTCTTGCCCAACTCCTCCTGGATGCGCAGGAGTTCAGCCTGCAGCCCCTTGCGGACGATCGGGTCGACGGCGGAGAACGGCTCGTCCATCAGCAGCACCGGCGGGTCGGCGGCCAGCGCCCTGGCCACGCCGACGCGCTGCTGCTGGCCGCCGGAGAGCTGGTACGGGTAGCGCTTGGCCAGTCCCGCGTCCAGGCCGACGCGCTCCATCAGCTCCATCGCCCGCGCCCGGGCCTTGGCCTTGTCCCAGCCGAGCATGCGCGGCACGGTCGCGACGTTGTCCACGATGGTGCGGTGCTGGAAGAGGCCGGCGTTCTGGATCACGTACCCCATCGAGCGGCGCAGGGTGTTCACCGGCCGCGCGGAGATGTCCTCGCCGTCCAGCAGGATGCGGCCCTCGCTGGGGTCCACCATCCGGTTGATCATCCGCAGGGTGGTGGTCTTCCCGCAGCCGGACGGTCCCACCAGCACGGTGATCGATCCGTCCGGGATGTCCAGCGACAGCTGGTCGACCGCCGTGGTGCCGTCGGGGTACCGCTTGGTGACTGACTCTATCCGTATCAAGATCTGGTCCCCTTCGGGGTGGGGCGACGTCGTGGCGCGAGTCGTAGCAAGTCGTCGTAGCAAGTCGTGGGGAGAGCCTATCCCCCTGCCACCACGGCGTTCCCGGCTGTGCGAGGGCCCGGCCGGCGTCTTCACACAACCGCAATCGTGTGGCGGCCGAGTCGACAATGCGACATGTCAGCTCGCGTCGGCCCGGCGTTTCAGCCATGGCCGAAACCCGCAGGCAGCGGGCTTCGCTCCGGCGCGCGCCGGGTGCGCGTGCACGGTTCTTCCACACCGTCGGCACACCGGCGGCACGAGATGTTCCCCACCATTCCCGGCATTCCTCGCGAACGACCCGTACCGCGCGTCGCCGACTTCGGCGCGATAGGCCCTTCCGCGGTACGGCCGGGCGCGGCCATGGTGAGGCCGATCACCCAGTGACGCGCGGGTTCGGCGCGACTCCTGTGACCGAGGGGACGTGCGGCCGGGGTGCGGGCCGGGTG
>JAJSZB010000126.1:0-21314 GCA_050613715.1 Streptomyces sp. IBSBF 3018 | reverse complement strand
GGCCGGCGCCTCGGAAGCCCCCGCGCCCGGCGCCCCCACCTGCGCCCGCACCTGCGCGACCACGTCAGGCAGCACCCGCAGGAAGCGCTCCACCTCCTCCTCCGTCGTGCCCGGCGGCAGCGACACCCGCACATTGCCCTCCGACAGCACGCCCATCGCCTTGAGCACATGGCTCGGCGTCAGCGTGCTGGAGGTGCACGAGGAGCCCGAGGAGACCGCGAAGCCGGCCCGGTCCAGCGCGGTCAGCAGCGCCTCGCCGTCCACGTAGAGGCAGGAGAAGGTGACCAGGTGCGGCAGCCGCAGCCGGGCGTGGCCGACCACCTCGGTGTCCGGCACCAGCCGCGGCACCCGCGCCCTGATCCGCTCCACCAGCGCGCCCAGCCGCGCCGCCTCCTCGCCCGCCGCCGCGCGCACCGCACGCAGCGACGCCGCCGCGGCGACCACCGCGGGCAGGTTCAGCGCGCCCGGCGCCCGCCCCGACTCCCGCTCGTCCGCGGGCTCCTGCGGCGCGTACCTGGTCCCCTTGCGCACCGCGAGCAGGCCCACGCCCGCCGGGCCGCCCCACTTGTGCGCGCTGCCGGCCAGCAGCGACCAGCCCTCGGGCGCGGGCCCCCACGGCAGCGACTGCGCCGCGTCCACCAGCAGCGGCACCCCGGCCGCCCGGCACGCCTCGGCCACCTCGGCGACCGGCTGCACCGTGCCCACCTCGTGGTTGGCCGACTGCAGGCAGGCCAGCGCGGTGTCCGCGCGCAGCGCCGCCGCGAAGGCCGCCGGGTCCACCCGCCCGGTCCGGTCCACGCCCACCTGCTCGGCGTCGTACGCGTCGGCCGCGTGCAGCACCGCGGAGTGCTCGACCGCGGAGACCAGTACGTGCCGGCCGGTCCTGCGCCGGCCCGCCGCTGCGCCGGCCACCGCCGAGTGCAGCGCCCGTGTCCCCGAAGGAGTGAATGTCAGCTCGTCAGGCCGGCAGCCGACCGCCTCCGCGGCCGACTCCCGCGCCGCGTCCAGCAGCAGCCGGGCCCGCCGCCCCTCGCGGTACAGCCGGGCCGGGTCGGCCCACCCGTCGTCGAGCGCGGCCAGCAGCGCCTGGCGGGCCACCGGGTGCAGCGGAGCGGCCGAGGCCATGTCGAAATAGGACACGTCCGCACCGTACAGCGCGGTCCGGGCGGGGCGTCAGAACACCTGCTCCGACGTGCACTCCGGGCCCCCGCACGTACTCCGCACGTACCCCCGCGCGCCGTGCCGCGCACCGCCCCGGACCCCCGCGGCAGCCCCTTGGGGGTGAGGTCCGGCGCGTTGGACCCCCTCCCCGCGAGAGCCGGAACGGCGTCCAGTAGGGTTTGGTCCGCATAAACATCCACACCTAGTGCCCGCGCACCGGGCCGACCGACCAGCAGACGGCCGGAACACTCGGACGCGCGGGCGAGACTCTCGGGAAGGCGCTACGTGAGTCCCAACGGCTCCGACCTCCCCCACGGCCAGAAGGGCGTGGGCGGAACCCCCATGTCGCGGCGCCCGGTACGGCGATGGCTGCCGCGGGTGCTGGCCGCGGGCTTGGTCCTGGCGACCGCCACTGGCTGCTCGTACAAGGACTATCCCCGTCTCGGCATGCCAAGTCCGGCAACCGAACAGGCCCCCAGGATTCTCTCGCTGTGGCAGGGCTCCTGGGCCGCCGCGCTGGCGACGGGTTGCCTTGTCTGGGGCCTGATCCTGTGGAGCGTGATCTTCCACCGGCGCAGCCGGACCAAGGTCGAGGTTCCTCCGCAGACCCGGTACAACATGCCGATCGAGGCGTTCTACACGATCGTCCCGATCCTGGTCATCGCGGTGCTCTTCTACTTCACCGCCCGGGACGAGAACAAGCTCCTCGACACTTCCAAGAAGCCGCAGCACGTCATCAACGTGGTGGGCTTCCAGTGGAGCTGGGGCTTCAACTACGTCGAGAACGTCGACGGCAACCCGGCCACCCCCGCCAAGGTGCCCGAGCAGCTGGACGAGATCCCGACGAACAAGCTGCTGATGCCCAAGGGCGCCGAGGGCGTCTACGACGTCGGCACCCCCTCCAGCGGCACCGAGGAGAACCCCGGCCCGACGCTGTGGCTTCCCGAGGGACAGACCGTCCGCTTCGTCCTGACCTCCCGTGACGTCATCCACTCCTTCTGGGTGGTGCCGTTCCTGATGAAGATGGACGTCATCCCCGGCCACACCAACGTCTTCGAGGTCACGCCGAACAAGATCGGCCTGTTCCGCGGCAAGTGCGCCGAGCTCTGCGGCCAGGACCACTCCCGGATGCTGTTCAACGTCAAGGTCGTCACGCCCGACCAGTACCAGCAGCACCTGAAGGACCTGGCGAAGGCGGGTCAGACCGGCTACATCCCGGCCGGCATTGCCACCACGGGCAACGCGAAGAACTCGGAGCCCAAGACCACATGAGCATTCTCAATGAACCCCAGGGCGCGGCGCCCGCCGACGACAGCTACGAGGACGAGCTGCCCGTCCGTACCAAGAGCCCCGGCTCCGTCGTCATCAAGTGGCTGAGCACCACCGACCACAAGACGATCGGTTCGCTCTACCTGGTGACGTCGTTCGCGTTCTTCCTCATCGGCGGCGTCATGGCGCTGATGATGCGCGCCGAGCTCGCCCGTCCCGGCAACCAGTTCCTGTCCAACGAGCAGTTCAACCAGGCGTTCACGATGCACGGCACCGTGATGCTGCTGATGTTCGCGACGCCGCTGTTCGCCGGGTTCACCAACTGGATCATGCCGCTGCAGATCGGCGCGCCCGACGTGGCGTTCCCGCGGCTGAACATGTTCGCCTACTGGCTCTACCTGTTCGGCTCGCTCATCGCGGTCGGCGGCTTCGTCACCCCGCAGGGCGCGGCGGACTTCGGCTGGTTCGCGTACTCGCCGCTGTCCGACGCGGTGCACTCACCGGGCGCCGGCGCCGACATGTGGATCATGGGCCTCGCGCTCTCCGGCTTCGGCACCATCCTCGGCGCGGTCAACTTCATCACCACCATCATCTGCATGCGCGCGCCGGGCATGACCATGTTCCGCATGCCGATCTTCGTGTGGAACGTGCTGCTGACCGCGGTGCTCGTGCTGCTGGCCTTCCCGGTGCTGGCCGCCGCGCTGCTCTGCCTGGAGGCGGACCGCAAATTCGGGGCGCACGTCTTCGACGCGGCCAACGGCGGCGCGTTGCTGTGGCAACACCTCTTCTGGTTCTTCGGCCACCCAGAGGTGTACATCATCGCCCTGCCGTTCTTCGGCATCATCTCCGAGGTCATCCCGGTCTTCAGCCGCAAGCCGATGTTCGGCTACATCGGCCTGGTCGCCGCGACGATCTCCATCGCCGGCCTGTCGGTGACGGTGTGGGCGCACCACATGTACGTCACCGGCGGTGTGCTGCTGCCGTTCTTCTCCTTCATGACCTTCCTGATCGCGGTACCGACCGGTGTGAAGTTCTTCAACTGGATCGGCACCATGTGGAAGGGAAGCCTGAGTTTCGAGACACCGATGCTGTGGGCGATCGGCTTCCTGATCACCTTCACCTTCGGCGGTCTGACCGGTGTCATCCTCGCGGCGCCACCACTGGACTTCCACGTCTCGGACTCGTACTTCGTGGTGGCGCACTTCCACTACGTGGTGTTCGGCACCGTCGTCTTCGCGATGTTCGCCGGATTCCACTTCTGGTGGCCGAAGATGACCGGCAAGATGCTCGACGAGCGGCTCGGGAAGATCACCTTCTGGACGCTGTTCTTCGGCTTCCACGGCACCTTCCTGGTCCAGCACTGGCTGGGCGCCGAGGGCATGCCCCGCCGCTACGCCGACTACCTGGCCGCGGACGGCTTCACCACGCTGAACACCGTCTCGACGATCAGCTCCTTCCTGCTCGGGCTGTCGATACTGCCGTTCCTCTACAACGTGTGGAAGACCGCCAAGTACGGCAAGAAGGTCGAGGTCGACGACCCCTGGGGCTACGGCCGTTCGCTGGAGTGGGCCACCTCGTGCCCGCCGCCGCGGCACAACTTCCTCACGCTGCCGCGCATCCGCTCCGAATCCCCGGCGTTCGACCTGCACCACCCGGAGATCGCGGCCGTCGACGCCCTCGCGGCACAGGGCGCCACGACCGCTCCGCTGACCGGCGCCGACGACAAGGAGGGCCGGTCGTGAAGGTCCAAGGCAAGATGTTCCTGGGCTTCGCCGTCTTCATCCTGGCCGCCGGCATCGTCTACGGCTTCTGGTCCAAGGAGCCGGTGGGCACCACGGCGCTGCTGCTGTCCTTCTGCCTGTGCACGATGATCGGCTTCTACCTGTCCTTCACCGCCCGGGGGGGCGCCCCCCCCCCCCCCCCCCCGGGGGCCCCGGCCCCCCCCCCCCACCCCGGCGCCCTGGGCTTNCCCCCCCCCCCCCCCCCCCCCCCCCCCCCCCCCCCCCCCCCCCCCCCCCCCCAGGACCGGGAGGACGCGGACGTCGCCGACGACGCGGGCGAGCTGGGCTTCTTCAGCCCGCACAGCTGGCAGCCGCTGGCGCTGGGGATCGGCGGCTCGCTCGCCTTCCTCGGCATCATCTTCGGCTGGTGGCTGCTGTTCTTCTCGCTGCCGGTGATCCTGTTCGGCGTGTACGGCTGGGTCTTCGAGTACTACAAGGGCGAGAACCGCACCCAGTAGGGGCGTACGGAACTCTCCCGGCCGCGGTGCGAACGAGCGGCGCCGGCCCGGACCTCCCGGGCCGGCGCCGCTCGTTTGCACGCGCCCACCGAGCGGAAAACCGGGCGCGTTCCTAGCGTGGCGGTATGAGCCACGCTACCGACACGCGCCGTTACCAGGCGCTGCGCCGTACGGCGCTGAGCTGCGCACTTCTCATAGCCCCCCTCGCGGTGGGGCTCACCGCCTGCGGCAGCGGGGGCAACCCGCTGGCCGCGTCACCGCACGAGGCCGCGGCCGCCGTCTCCTTCGGCACCGCGGCGGGCGGCAAGGCCGACCCGAACAAGCCCCTCAAGGTCGCCGTCAAGGACGGCAGCCGGATCACCGACGTGACGGCCACCGACTCCGCCGGGCGCTACATATCCGGCCGGCTCAGCGCCGACGGCACCGCCTGGCAGTCCACCGCCCCGCTCGCCGCGGGCGTGCACTACACCGTCCGGGTGAGCACCGAGGACTCCGACGGCCACCCCGGCCGCAAGGTCGTCTCCTTCGACACCACCTCCGCCGACGCCGGACTGCACGTCGCCTTCGGCCCCGACGCCGGCACCTACGGCGTGGGCCAGCCCATCACCGCCGTGCTCAGCAAGCCCGTGCACGACAAGGCCGCCAGGGCCGCCGTGGAGGGCCACCTGCGGGTCTCCTCGACCCCCCAGGCCGCCAAGGGCTCCTGGTACTGGGTCGACGACAAGACGCTGCACTACCGGCCGCAGACCTACTGGCCGGCCGATGCCACCATCACCGTCAGCAGCGGCCTCAGCGGCGTCCACGTCCAGGGCAAGCTCTACGGCGGCGCCGACAAGCCGCTCACCCTGCACACCGGCGACCGCATCGAGGCGATCACCGACGCCGGCACCGACCAGATGACCTTCAAGGACAACGGCAAGGTGATCAGGACCATGCCGGTCACCACCGGCAAGCCCGGCTTCGACACCCGCAACGGCATCAAGGTCGTCCTGGAGAAGCAGCAGTTCGTCCAGATGAAGAGCGAGACGGTCGGCATAGCCGCCGGCAGCTCCGACTCGTACGACCTGCCCGTCTACTGGGCCACCCGGGTGACGTGGAGCGGCGAGTACGTGCACGCCGCGCCCTGGTCGGTCGGCTCCCAGGGCTACGCCAACGTCAGCCACGGCTGCACCGGCATGAGCACCGAGAACGCCGAGTGGTTCTTCGAGCACGTGCGGCCGGGCGACCTGGTCCAGGTCGTCAACAGCCAGGGCCCGATGATGACGGCCTTCGACAACGGCTTCGGCGACTGGAACATGAGCTGGCCGAAGTGGCAGCAGGGCAGCGCCCTGTCGGGCGGTTCGGCCCCCGCCGCGCAGGACCAGGACCAGACCGCCGTGGACGCCACCGTCCCGGCCACCCACCCCGCCCGGCTGCGTCCGCAGACCCTGTGACCGCTGCGGGTCCCTACCGGGTCGCGACGGCCGAGGAGGCCGGAGCGACCCGGCGGCGCAGCAGCGTCACCAGCGCCTCGCTCAGCGCCACCGGGTCCACCGGGAGCGTCGCCGCCGCGTCCGCCCGGCTCCAGGTGGCGAGCCAGGCGTCCTGCGGACGCGCGATCAGCACCATCACCGGCGGGCAGTGGAAGATCTCGTCCTTGACCTGGCGGCACACGCCCATGCCGCCGGCCGGGTTGGCCTCCCCGTCCAGCACGCACACGTCGATGCCGCCGCGCTCCAGCTCGGTGAGGACGGCCGGCATCGTGGCGCACTCCACGAACTCCACCGGCGGCAGGTCTGCGGCAGGCCGGCGGCCGACGGCGAGCCGGACCTGCTCCCGGGTGTTCGCGTCGTCGCTGTAGACCAGCACCGTGGCGGTCGCCTGCATCCTGGCTCCTCCTCGTGAAGGCTTTCTCAAGGTGTCTCGGATGCTACTCCCGCCAGCGGCTTCCCCAGAAGGGTTCGCCCGTGCGGGTGATCGCCGGGCGCGTCGCGTCCCGGCGACTCGCTGGCAGCCCAGGGGCCTTGACACACCGAAGGGGACCCCCGGAGTGAGCGCCGGATAAGCGACCGACATAATGTCGGACGTGGCGACAGCAACAGCAGTAGAAACCGGGCACGCGCACCCGTCGGTCAACCGGCCGAACATGACCAGCGTCGGAACCATCATCTGGCTGAGTTCCGAGCTGATGTTCTTCGCGGCCCTCTTCGCGATGTACTTCACCCTCCGGTCGGTCACGGGTGCCGACTTCTGGAAGGAACACGCAGACGCGCTGAACGTGCCGTTCTCCGCGACCAACACCACGATCCTGGTGCTCTCCTCCTTCACCTGCCAGATGGGCGTGTTCGCCGCCGAGCGCGGCGACGTGAAGAAGCTGCGCTCCTGGTTCATCGTGACGTTCGTCATGGGCGCGATCTTCATCGGCGGGCAGATCTTCGAGTACACGAACCTGGTCAAGAAGGACGGGATCTCGCTCAGCTCCGACCCGTACGGCTCGGTGTTCTACCTGACGACCGGGTTCCACGGCCTGCACGTGACCGGCGGTCTGATCGCGTTCCTGCTGGTACTCGGCCGCACCTACGCGGCCAAGCGGTTCACCCACCAGCAAGCCACCGCCGCCATCGTCGTGTCCTACTACTGGCACTTCGTCGATGTCGTCTGGATCGGCCTCTTCGCCACGATCTACCTGATCAAGTAGCCCGGCTGCGCACCGCCCCACGACGGTGCGGGGACCGACCCATCCAGCAGCATCGACACAAGAGATCCTGACACCGGGGTAATCCGTGAAAAAGCTCTCCGCACGACGGCGCCATCCGCTGGCGGCGCTCGTCGTCCTACTCTTCGCGCTCGTGGCCTCCGGGGGGCTGTACGCCGCGCTCGCGCCCGCGCCCAAGGCGCAGGCCGACGACTCAGCGCAGTCCCTGGCCATCGAGCAGGGCAAGAAGCTGTACTCGGTCGGCTGCGCCAGCTGCCACGGCATGTCGGGCCAGGGCAGCTCCGACGGTCCGACCCTGGTCGGCGTCGGCTCCGCCGCGGTGGACTTCCAGGTCGGCACCGGCCGCATGCCGGCCCAGCAGCCCGGCGCGCAGATCCCGAAGAAGAAGGTCATCTACGACCAGGCACAGATCGACCAGCTCGCCGCGTACATCGCCTCCCTCGGCCCCGGTCCCAGCATCCCGACCAAGGACCAGTACAGCCCGGCCGGCGCGGACGCCGCCAAGGGCGGCGAACTGTTCCGCACCAACTGCTCGCAGTGCCACAATTTCGTCGGCAAGGGCGGCGCGCTGAGCGAGGGCAAGTTCGCGCCGAGCCTGAAGGGCGTGGACCCCAAGCACATCTACGAGGCCATGCAGACCGGCCCGCAGAACATGCCGTCCTTCCCGGACAGCACGATGCCGCAGGACACCAAGGCCGACATCATCGCGTACCTGAACGCGGTCGACACGGCGAAGTCCGAGAACCCCGGCGGCTTCACGCTGGGCGCGCTCGGCCCGGTGCCGGAGGGCCTGTTCGCCTGGGTCTTCGGACTCGGCGCGATGCTCGCCACCGCCACCTGGGTTGCCGCCCGGACGACCAAGGCCAAGAAGTCATGAGCGAAACCGGACCCCACAACGACGTGTCAGAGAACCTGCCGAGCGAACACGGCGCCCACGGCGGCGACGTAGCGGTCACGTCCGACCCGTTCGCCAACCCCGGGCTGCCGCCCCACGAGCACCGGCGCCAGGACATCGACGAGAAGGCCGCCAAGCACTCCGAGCGGGTGGTCGCCGGCCTCTTCACCCTGTCGATGCTGGGCACGCTGGGCTTCATCGCCAGCTTCGTCATCTTCCCGATCGACAAGATCGTCTACATCTTCCCGATCGGCCATGTCAGCGCGCTGAACTTCTCGCTCGGCCTGACGCTGGGCGTCGCGCTCTTCGCGATCGGCGCCGGCGCGGTGCACTGGGCCCGCACGCTGATGTCGGACGAGGAGGTCGCCGACGAGCGGCACGCCGTCGACGCCGACGACGAGCTGCGCGAGAACGTCCGCCAGCAGTGGATCACCGGCGCCAAGGAGAGCGGCTTCGGCCGCCGCAAGCTGATCCGCAACACCATGTTCGGCGCGCTCACCCTGGTGCCGCTGTCCGGCCTGGTGATCCTGCGCGACCTCGGCCCGCTGCCGGAGAAGAAGCTCGACCACACCATGTGGTCGCGCGGCAAGGTGCTGGTCAACACCAACACCGACAAGCCGCTGCGGCCCGAGGACGTGGTGGTCGGCTCGCTGACCTTCGCCAAGCCCGAGGGCCTGGAGGAGACCGACGACGACTTCCAGGAGCAGATCGCCAAGGCCGCCCTGATGATCGTCCGGCTCAAGCCGGAGGACATCAAGGACAAGCGCGAGCGCGACTGGGCCCACGAGGGCATCGTCGCCTTCTCCAAGATCTGCACCCACGTCGGCTGCCCGATCAGCCTCTACGAGCAGCAGACGCACCACGTGCTGTGCCCGTGCCACCAGTCGACGTTCGACCTCTCCGACGGCGCGCGGGTGCTCTTCGGCCCGGCGGGACACCCGCTGCCGCAGCTGCGGATCAGCGTCAACGGCGACGGCAACCTGGTCGCCCTCGGTGACTTCGAAGAGCCCGTCGGCCCGGCCTTCTGGGAGCGCTCATGAGTACCACGACCGAAACCCCGAGCCGCCGCCGCAGGCCGACCAACCCCGGCGAGCGGGTCGCGGAGTGGACCGACGGCCGGCTCGGGCTGTACAAGCTGGCCAAGTCCAACCTGCGGAAGATCTTCCCGGACCACTGGTCCTTCATGCTCGGCGAGATCTGCCTCTACAGCTTCACGATCCTCATCCTCACGGGTGTCTATCTGACGCTGTTCTTCCACCCGAGCATGAACGAGGTCGTCTACCACGGCCCGTACGCGCCGCTGCAGGGCGTGCGGATGTCCGAGGCGTACGCCTCCACGATGCACATCAGCTTCGAGGTCCGCGGCGGTCTGCTGATCCGGCAGATCCACCACTGGTCCGCGCTGATCTTCATCGCCGCGATGATCGTGCACATGATGCGCGTCTTCTTCACCGGCGCGTTCCGCCGCCCGCGCGAGATCAACTGGCTGTTCGGCTGGACCCTGCTGTTCCTCGGCATGTTCACCGGCTTCACCGGCTACTCGCTCCCGGACGACCTGCTGTCCGGCACCGGCGTGCGGTTCATGGAAGGCGCGGTGCTCTCCACGCCGATCGTCGGCACGTATCTGTCGATGTTCCTGTTCGGCGGGGAGTTCCCCGGCCACGACTTCGTAGGCCGGTTCTACTCGGTGCACATCCTGCTGCTGCCCGGCCTGATGGCCGGTCTGCTGGTGGCCCACCTGATCCTGGTGTTCTTCCACAAGCACACCCAGTTCCCGGGTGCGGGCAAGACCGAGAAGAACGTGGTCGGCTCGCCGCTGCTGCCGATCTACACCGCCAAGGCGGGCGGCTTCTTCTTCCTGGTGTTCGGCATCATCTCGGCCATCGCGGCGATCGCCACGATCAACCCGATCTGGACGATGGGCCCGTACCGGCCGGACCAGGTGTCCACCGGAGCCCAGCCCGACTGGTACATGGGCTTCTCCGAGGGCCTGATCCGGGTGATGCCCGGCTGGGAGATCAGGGCCTGGGGCCACACCCTGGTGCTCGGCGTCTTCATCCCGCTGATGATCTTCCCGCTGGTGATGGTCGCGATCGCGGTGTACCCGTTCATCGAGGCGTGGGTCACCGGCGACAAGCGGGAGCACCACCTGCTGGACCGGCCGCGCAACCGCCCGGTGCGCACCGGCTTCGGCGTGGCCTGGCTGACGCTGTACTTCGTGCTGCTGATCGGTGGCGGCAACGACATCTTCGCCACCCACTTCCACTTGTCGATCAACGCGATCACGTGGTTCGTACGGGTCAGCTTCTTCGTGGCGCCGGTGCTCGCCTTCTGGGTGACCAAACGCATCTGCCTCGGGCTGCAACGGCGCGACCGCGACAAGGTGCTGCACGGCCGGGAGACCGGCATCATCAAGCGGCTGCCGCACGGTGAGTTCATCGAGGTGCACGAGCCGCTGTCGCAGCAGCAGCTGCACGTGCTCACCGCGCACGCCCAGCCGAAGCCGATCGAGGTCGGCCCGCAGGTCGACGAGAACGGCGTGGAGCGCAAGGCCAACCCGGTCGCCAAGTTCCAGGCGAAACTGTCCCGCGGGTTCTACGGCGAGCACAGCCAGATCCCGAAGCCGACGGCGGAGGAGTACGAGGAGATCACCTCGGGCCACGGGCACCACTGACGCATGACGCCGCGCTGAGCGTCGCCACACACCGGGTCGGCCCGGTACGCCCCCCAGCGGGGTGTACCGGGCCGACCCGCGTCCGTGGCCGCTGCCGATAGGGTGAGGGCCTCATCAGCAGGATCGGCGGGCCGTTGCGGGAGCGTGGGGCATGAGCGTTGTGAACACCGGTGGGGGCGAGACGACGGCTCCCCGGTCCTGGCCCGACCTGCTGAGCGCGCTGCTCGCCGGGCGGGACCTGTCGGTGGACGACACGGCCTGGGCGATGGACCGGATCATGCGCGGCGAGGCCACCGACGTGCAGATCGCCGGCTTCGCGGTGGCGCTGCGCGCCAAGGGCGAGACCGTCGACGAGGTCTCCGGCATGGTCCGGGCGATGTACGCGCACGCCAACACCATCGAGGTGCCCGGCCGCACGGTGGACATCGTCGGCACCGGCGGCGACCGCGCGAAGACCGTCAACATCTCCACGATGTCCGCGATCGTGGTGGCCGGCACCGGTGCGAAGGTGGTCAAGCACGGCAACCGCGCCTCCTCCTCGGCCAGCGGCGCCTCCGACGTGCTGGAGAGGCTCGGCGTCAATCTGGAGCTGGCCCCGGAGCGGGTGGTCGAGGTCGCCGAGGAGGCCGGCATCACCTTCTGCTTCGCCATCCGCTTCCACCCGGCGCTGCGTCATGTCGCCAAGGCGCGCGCCGAGTTGGGGGTGGGCACCACCTTCAACTTCCTCGGCCCGCTGACCAACCCGGCCCGGGTGCGCGCCCAGGCCACCGGCGTCGCCGACCTGCGGATGGCGCCGATCCTGGCCGGCGTGCTGGCCGAACGCGGCTCCTCCGCGCTGGTGTTCCGCGGCGATGACGGCCTGGACGAGCTGACCACCACCGCGACCTCGCAGGTGTGGGTGGTGCGCGACGGCACGGTCGAGCAGACGTCCTTCGACCCGCGGGACGTCGGGCTGCCGCTGGTCCCGGTGGAGGCGCTGCGCGGCGCGGACGCCGCCCACAACGCCGATGTGGCCCGCCGCCTGCTGGCCGGCGAGACCGGTCCGGTACGGGACGCGGTGCTGCTCAACTCCGCGGCCGCGCTGGTGGCTCTCACCCCCACCGACGGCAGCCTCCAGGAGCAGATCACGGCCGGCCTCGACCGGGCCGCGAAGTCCATCGACTCCGGCGCGGCCGCGGCGGTCCTGGAGCGCTGGGCCGCGGCCACCCACGCCTGAGCGTCCGCCCGCGCACGGCGCCGCCACCCATGTCTGAACGTCCGCCCGCGCACGACGGCGTCCACCGATCGGACGGCGTCTTGCGCCCGGCGGACGGTGTGGCACAATTCCCTGCAGGTCACGAGTGACAGCGCAAAGGCCCCGGCTCGCTGTCCGGCAACCCTCCGTCCGAGGCGGGGTGCCCCGGGTGATGACCAGGCTGTGAGCAGCAAGGCTCGCAGCAAGCCGGACATGGGGAGTTCTTTCATGAGCAAGCGAATGCGATAGGGCCTCAGGCCCCGGTTCTGCGTTTCCGCACTTCCGTCCGTCGACTCGATTCCGCACCGCCCCGCTGTGCCGCGCCGTAGCGCCGGCGGGCGCACCCTCGCATGCCTTCCTCCGGGAGTTCCGCTGTGACCGTCACCACCACCGCCACCCCCTCCGTTTCCGTCTCCGCTGCCGTCTCCAGCACCTCCGCCGTCCCCGCCGCGCTGTCCGCCCCCGCAGCGCCGGCCGCCGCCAGCCCCTCCGCTTCCGCCGCCACCGCCGAACCCGCCTGTTCCGACGCCTGCTGTGCCGGCCTGGACCAGTCCGACGCCGCAGGCCGCGCCCCGCTGCCGGTCCTCGGCCGGGACGTGTCCGTGCCGCTGGTGACCGGCGGCACCGTCACGTACGCAGCGCTCGACTACGCCGCCAGCGCCCCCGCCCTCCAGCGGGTCTGGGACGACGTGGCCGCCTACGCCCCGTACTACGGCAGCGTGCACCGCGGCGCCGGGTACCTCTCGCAGCTGTCCACCGACCTGTTCGAGCAGAGCCGGGCCACCGTCGCGGAGTTCCTCGGCTGCCGCCCCGGCGACCAGGTGCTCTTCACCCGCTCCACCACCGACTCGCTCAACCTGCTGGCCGCCGCGCTGCCGGCCGGCACCCGCGTCTACGTCTTCGAGACCGAGCACCACGCCGCGCTGCTGCCCTGGCAGCGGGCGACCGACGCCGAGGTGGTGTGCCTGGCCGCGCCGCGCACCCCGGAGCAGGCGGTGGCCGCGCTCGACGTGGCCCTGCACGGCGCGCCCAAGGGCCCGAAGCTGGTGTGCGTCACCGGCGCCTCCAACGTCACCGGCGAGCTGTGGCCGGTGCGCGAACTGGCCGCCGCCGCGCACCGCCACGGCGCCCGGATCGTGCTGGACGCGGCCCAGCTCGCGCCGCACCACCCGGTGGACGTCGCCGCGCTGGACGTGGACTGGGTGGCGTTCTCCGGTCACAAGCTCTACGCGCCGTTCGGCTCCGGGGTGCTGGCCGGCCGCCCGGACTGGCTGCGCGAGGCGGAGCCGTACCTGGCCGGCGGCGGCGCCACCCGTACCGTCACGCGCGGCGCGGACGGCCGGGTCGACGTCGAGTGGCACGACGGCGCGGCCCGGCACGAGGCCGGCTCGCCCAACGTCATCGGCGCGTACGCCATCGCCTCGGCCTGCCGGGCGCTGCGCGACGCGGGCTTCGACGCGCTGGTGGAGCGCGAACGGGCGCTGCTGGCACGGCTGCTGGACGGGCTGGAGGAGATCGGCGCGGTGCGGGTGCTGTCGCTGTTCGGCCCCGGCGCGCCCCGGGTCGGCGTGGTCTCGTTCGTCGTGGACGGCTGGAACAGCTCGCACTTCGCCGCCGCGCTGTCCGCCGAGCACGGCATCGGGGTGCGCGACGGCCTGTTCTGCGCGCACCCGCTGGTGCGCGTGCTGCTGGACTCCGACCCCGGTGAGCCGGGGGAGTGCGGCGCGCCGGACGCGGCCCCCGGCGAGCGCTCGCTGAACGCGATCCGGGTCAGCTTCGGCGCCGGGACGCCGGTCGAGCACGTCGACCGCTTCGTGGCCGCGGTGCGCACCCTGGTCAGGGACGGCGCGGCATGGCGCTACACCACCGAGGGCGGGCGCTGCGTGCCGCAGAAGGACTGAGCGCGGAAGGACCGAGCGGCGCGGGGGAACCCGGTCGCAAGCCGCCCGGGCGGGTGAGCCCTCCCGGGCGCGCGGGACCGCTCAGGCGTCGAGGCCGATCGCGAACGCCGCCTCCAGGTCGTGCTGGCTGTAGGTGCGGAACGCGACATGCGTGTCGGTGGCCTCGACGCCGGGGATCTTGCTGATCCGGCCCGGGATGATGTCCGCGAGGTCGTCGTGCCGGGCCACCCGCACCAGCGCGATCAGGTCGTAGCCGCCGGTCACCGAGTAGACCTCGCTCACATTGTCGAGCGCCGCGATCGCCTCGGCGATCTCCGGGATGCGGTCGACAGACGTCTTGATGAGCACGATCGCGGTGATCACGGCTGGATGTCTCCTTGGGTCGGCCCGATGACGACGCTCACCTTACGCCGTGGCCGGTAGCAGGCCCACGCGCACAGGAAGCCGAACGCGAAGCCCACCACGTGCGCCAGGTACGCGACGCCCGGGCCGCCCTTCGCGGTCTGTGCCGCCAGCCACTGCAGCACGAACCAGAAGCCCAGCACCACCCACGCGGGGAACCGCAGCGGGATGAAGAACAGGAACGGGAACAGACTGGTCACCCGCGCCCTCGGATAGAGGTAGAGGTACGCGCCCAGCGCCCCGGAGATCGCCCCGGACGCGCCGACCAGGCTCTGCGTGTCGCCCGGGTGTCCGAGCGCGAAGCCGTACGTGGCCAGGTACCCGGCGGCCAGGTAGAACAGCGCGAACCGGGTGCGGCCCATGCGGTTCTCCACGTTGTCGCCGAAGACGTAGAGGAAGAGCATGTTGCCGATCAGGTGCAGCCAGCTCCCGTGCAGGAACATCGCGGTGAGCACCGACAGGAACGGCGACTTCCAGCCGTCGTGCGGCGGCGCGCAGCCGCCCGGCAGCGGCAGCCGGGCGACCGGCAGCCGGCCGTGGAACAGCTCGGCGGGGATCACCCCCCACCGGTCGAAGTACACCGCCTGCCGGCACTCCAGCGCATGCCCGGCGCCGTAGGCGGGGATGAAGCCGGACAGCGGGCCGAGCAGGAACACCGCGGTGCACAGGCCGATCAGCGTGTACGTCACCACCGGCGTGCGGCGGACCGGGTTCTTGTCGTGCACCGGGATGACCATGCACCGATCATGACGGACCGGGCACAACGGGCAAAAACCGCCTCGCCGCACCGCGCGGGCCTCCGAGGCCGTAGGGTGACCGGGCGTGCGGTTCGAGGCAGGTTTCACACCTCTTGCGGGGACAATGGACGCAAGAGGGAAATCGACGGGCGACGGCCGGAGGATCGAAGGGGGCCGGGAGGGCGCCGGGAAGCGACAGGAGTGAGGCGTGGAGGACAGCGACGGCGAGCCGGCCGCCGAGGCGAGCGCACCGCGGGCACCGGGCGACAGCGAGCCCGTGCTCGACCGGCCGCTGCCCGAAGGCGTGCGCCACCGCGTCGTGACGATCGCCGCCGACGCCTTCGGCGGCTTCACCTTCCCCGAGCTCCCCGTCTCGCTGCGCCCCTACGCCCGCTTCACGCCCTCCCGTCGGGTGAAGTACGCCGCGACCGCGCTCGCCGCCGCGCTGGAGTCCGACGCCGCCTTCCGGCAGAAGGTCGCCTCCCGGCTGCGCGAGGCGCAGCCGGAGCTGACCGGCGCGCTCGACGCCGGCACCCCGCCGCCGGCCGCCGACCCGCTGGACGTGGCCGCCGCCGCCTACCTGCTGCGGCCGGCCGGCTGGGCCAAGCTCGTGGCCACCGCGGGCGAGGAGGCGCAGCGCGCCGACGCCGAACGCGCCGACGAGGAGACGCTGCGCGAGGTCGCCCGGCTGCGCGCCGAGGTCGAGTCGCTGCAGGAGCAGGCGCGCGGCGACGCCGCACGGGCCCGCGCCGAACTCGACGCCGCCCGCAAGGACGGCGACGCGCTGCACCGCAAACTGCGCGCCGCGCTCAGCGACATGAAGCGCGCCGAGGCCGCCCAGCGCAAGGTGCAGACCGAACTGGACGAACTGCGCGCCGCCGCCGCCCACGAACGCGCCGCGGCCGAGAGCGAGGCCCGCAGGCTGCGCACCCGGCTCGCCGAGGCCGAGGCCGCCGTCGAGGCCGGCCGCCGCTCGGCCAGGGAGGGCCGCGGCGTCGCCGACGTACGGCTGCGGCTGCTGCTGGACACGGTGCTGGACGCCGCGTCCGGACTGCGCCGCGAACTGGCCCTGCCGCCGCGCGACTCCATGGCGGTGCGCCCCGCGGACACCGTCGACGCGGTGGCCCCCGGCCAGTTCAGCGCCCGCGACATCGCCACCCGCGCACTGTCCGAGACCGACCCCGCGCTGCTCGACCAACTCCTCGCGCTGCCGCAGGCCCACCTGGTGGTCGACGGCTACAACGTCACCAAGACCGGCTATCCCGCGCTGCCGCTGGAGAAGCAGCGGCTGCGGCTGCTCGGCGGCCTGGCCGTGCTGGCCGCGCAGACCCGCGCCGAGGTCACCTGCGTCTTCGACGGCGCGGACCTGGACGCGCCGGTGCTGCTGGCGCCGCCGCGCGGGGTGCGGGTGCTGTTCTCCAAGGCCGGTGAGACCGCGGACGAGCTGATCCGCCGGCTGGTGCGCGCCGAGCCGCCCGGCCGGCAGATCGTGGTGGTCTCCGCGGACCGCGAGGTCGCCGACGGCGTCGCCCGCGCCGGCGCCCGCCCGGTCGCCTCCACGCTGCTGCTCAGACGCCTGGCCCGCGGCTGACCCGTGGCTGACCCACGATGTCCGCTCATCGTCCGATTCGGTGCGAACGCCCGTGGATGACACGGCTGTTCGCGCTTCGTACGGCACTGTGCGTCGCAACCGGCTCACCGCCCGTACGGCTGCCGTAAATAATGTGCGAACCGGTCGAGATTTTGCCTACAAGGATTTGAACCGATCACAGATGGGTCACTAGGGTCAGGCGTCGAACCTCCGCGCAGTCGATCATCCAACCCGGATGACGCTCGGGGGCCGCCCGCCAGTGAACCGGTAGGCGGCTGAAGGAAGAAGGAGATCGCCTTCGTGGCGTCCCACCGTCGTCCCAAGCCGGCAAGCCGCACGCGCGTGACCGTGCTGACCGCGACCGCTGCGGCGGCCGTCGCCCTCTCTGCCCAGGCCGCCAGCGCGGCCCCCGCCAAGCAGTCCGTCAAGGACGCCAAGGCCAAGGTGGACGCCCTCTACACGCAGGCGGAGCAGGCGACCGAGAAGTACGACGCGGCCAACGAGAAGCTTTCTACCCTCCAGAAGGACGCATCAACCCTTCAGGACCAGGTGGCGCGGCAGCAGCAGCACCTCAACGCGCTGCGGGACAGCCTCGGCACGATCGCCGCCTCGCAGTACCGCAGCGGCGGCGTCGACCCGACGATCCAGCTCTTCCTCTCCTCGAACCCGGACAGCTACCTGGACAAGGCCACCGCCCTGGACCAGTTGACGTCCCTCCAGGCCAGCTCGCTCGACCAGCTCCAGAACGCCAAGCGCACCCTGGACCAGGAGCGCGCCGAGGCCGCCGCGAAGCTCACCGAACTGCAGAGCACCCGCACGGAGTTGGCCAAGCGCAAGACCGAGGCCAAGACCAAGCTCTCGCAGGCGCGGGCGGTCCTGAACTCGCTGACCGCCGCCCAGCGCGCGGAGATGGACCGGCAGGACGCGATAGCCGCCAGCCGGGCCAGCTCCCGGGTCGACCTCGGCGACGCGAAGGCCGCCACCGCGCGCGCCCAGGCCGCGTTCGCCGCCGCGCAGTCCAAGATCGGCGACCCGTACGTCTACGGCGCCACCGGCCCCGGCTCGTTCGACTGCTCCGGCCTCACCTCGTGGGCCTACAACCAGGCGGGCGTGTCCATCCCGCGCACCTCGCAGGAGCAGGCCAACGCCGGCACCCGCATCTACAGCGCCTCCCAGCTCGGCGTCGGCGACCTGGTGATCTTCTACGGCGACTACCACCACGTCGGCCTCTACGCCGGCAACGGCATGGTCCTGCACGCGCCGAAGCCCGGCGCCTCGGTGCGGTACGAGGCCATGAGCGACATGCCCTTCGAGTTCGGCGTCCGCATCTGACCCACGGCCGGCCCGCGGCTGGCCCGCCGGCTGACCCACGGCCGGCGTCCGACCCCCGGCCGGCGCGGTCGGTGATCCGGCGGCGTGGCCTCCGCGCCGCGCGGCACGCCCGGGCGGGGTACGGCGTACGGGTGACGCGCGGACGCCCCGCAGGGCCCCTTCCCCGCGTGTGACCTGCGGCGGGAACGGACCGCCCGGATGTACGAGCGGGCAGGTCTTTGTACAGCGCGCCACGGCATGGCTACTGTCTGCTGCCGTGGTCTCGCATCGACGCACCCCTCAGCCCGGGCTGGCCGCCCGCACCACCCGCGTGACCGTGCTGTCCGCCGCGGCCGCCTCCGCGGCGCTGGCCGGCACCGCCGCACAGCAGGCCGCCGCCGATCCCGGCGCCGCCCCCCAGGACGCCGCGGCGCGCATCGACGGCCTCTACCAGCAGGCCGAGCAGGCCACCCAGCGCTACGACGCCGCCCAGGAACGCACCCGGCAGCTGCGCGCCGACCTCACCGCGCTGGAGGACCGCGCGGCCACCACGCAGCAGCGCGTCAACGAACTGCGCGACGAGATGGGCGTGCTGGCCGCCTCGCAGTACCGCGAGGGCGCGGTCGACCCGACGCTCGCGCTGCTGCTCTCCGACGACCCCGCGGGCTTCCTCGACCGGGCGTCCGCGATCGACCGGCTCGGCGGACAGCAGGACGAGCGGCTGCGGCAGCTCCAGGAGGCCGAGCGCGGACTGCGCCAGCAGCGTGGCCAGGCCGCGCAGAAGCTCGCGGACCTCCGGCGGACCGGCGCGCAGCTGGCCGCGCGCAAGCGGGACGTCCAGCGGGCGCTGGTGGCCGCGCGGGCGCTGCTGCGCACGCTGCCGCCCGCGCAGCGCGCGGCCTACGCCGCGGGCGACCCCGGCGGGGATCTGCGGGCCTCCCGCGACCGGGGCGGCGACCTCTCCGGCCTCTCCGACCTCGCGCACCTCGGGGACCTGCCGGCGCCGTCCGGGCGTGCGGCGCTCGCGGTGGCCGCGGTGCGGCAGGCGCTCGGCGCGCCCTACGTCTGGGGGGCGACCGGGCCCAACGCGTTCGACTGCTCCGGGCTGATGCAGTACGCCTACCGGCGGGCGGGGGTGTCGCTGCCGCGGACGTCGCAGGAGCAGATGAACGCGGGGGTGCGGGTGCCGCTGAGCCGGGCGCGGCCCGGGGATCTCGTCATCTACCGGGCCGATGCGAGCCACGTCGCGATGTACGTCGGCGACGGGCGGGTCATCCATGCGCCGTACCCGGGCGCCCGGGTACGCGTCGACCGCGTCGACATGATGCCCATCACCGCCGTGACCCGCCCCTGACGCTGCGCGTCACCTCCCCCACGTCAGCCCGGCGCCGAGCGCCGCGATCCGGGACGCGGCCCCTCCCCCGCCGGCTCGGCGCCGGACTTCAACCCCAGGGGCGCGGCCCCTTGCCCGTCAGCCCGACGCTGGGCCTTAACCCCAGGGGCGCGGCCCCTTGCACGTCAGCCCGGCGCTGGGCCTTAACCCCAGGGGCGCGGGGAACTGCGCGCTCAGCCCACCACCGGGCCGGTGGTCCGGATCGGACCGATCTGCCCCTTTGGGGCGGTGACGACCTGCGGGCCGCAGGTGGGCTGGTCGCGCAGTTCCCCGCGCCCCTGAAAAACAGGTCCAGCGCCGAGCTGAGGGGCGGGGGGTGTGGCCCGGGGTGAGGTTCAGCGTTGGGCTGACGCACGGGAGCTGACGTCCAGCGCCGAGCTGAGGGGCGGGGCGCGCCCCGGGGGGAGGTTCAGCGTCGGGCTGACGTACGGGAGCTGAGGCCCAGCGTCGGGCTGAGGGGCCGGGGGAGGCCCAGCGCCGAGCGTAGGATCGGGGGATGCGTGGGGTGCGCCGCAGGGCGCGGTGGGTGGTCGGCGCGGCGCTCGCCGCAACCATGGCGGCAGGCTGCACCGGGAGCGGCGGGGGCGGCGCGACCCCGGGAGGGAGCGCGGCCCAGCGCTCGGACACCGCGGCCATCGAGCGCCTCCTCGCCGAGCGGTCCCGCGCCGTCGTGGCGCACGACAGCGCCGCGTTCGAGCGCGGCCTGGACCCGAGGGCGACCCGCTTCACCGCCGCGCAGCGCCAGGTCTTCGCCGACCTCGCGGACGTACCGCTCGCCTCGTGGTCGTACCGCGTGGTGCGGACGGGCCCGGCCGCCTTCCGGCTGCCCGCCGCCGTGGACGGCGCCCACCGCACCGCCGCCGAGGTCCGGCTGAGCTACCGGCTGCGCGACTACGACACCCAGCCGGTCGTCTCCACCGCCTATCTGACGTTCGACCGCCGCGGCGGCCGGTGGTACCTCGCCGCCGACGACGACGGGAACGCCTCGGGCCACCGCACCGACGTACAGCTGTGGGACCAGGGCCGCGTCCAGGCCGTCCGCGGCGCGCACAGCCTGGTGCTGGGCCTCGGCGACCCGGCCCGGCTGCGCGAGTACGCCGCCGACGCGGACCGCGCGGTGCCGCAGGTCACCCACGCGTGGGGCGCGGACTGGCCGGGCAAGGTGGTCGTCGAGGCGCCGCGGACCGAGGCGCAGCTGACCGCGCTGCTGGGCGGGGGCGCGGACACGTACCAGGACATCGCCGCGGTCACCACCGGCGAGGCGGGCGTCGGCCCGGGCGCCCCGGCCGACCGGGTGGTGGTCAACCCCGCGGCCTTCGGCGAGCTGTCTGCGTTCGGGCGGCAGGCCGTGCTGACCCACGAGACCACCCACGTGGCCACGCGCGCCGCGACCACCGCGCACACCCCGCTGTGGCTCTCCGAGGGCATCGCCGACTGGGTCGCCTACCGCGACGCGGGGCGCACCGCCCGCGAGATCGCCCCGGAGCTGGCCGCGGACGTCCGCGCCGGGCACGTGCCCGCCGCGCTGCCCGGCGCGGCCGACTTCCGCCCGCAGGCGCCGGGCCTCGCCCAGGCGTACGAGGGCGGCTGGCTCGCCTGCCGGATGGTCGCCGACCAGTGGTCGCCGCAGACCCTCGTGGCCTTCTACCGGGCCGTCGCCGCCGGCGGCGACCTCGACGCGCGGCTGCGCGCGGCGCTCGGCATCGGCCTGACCGAGTTCACCGCCCGCTGGCACACCTACCTCAAGGAGGAGCTGGCGTGACCCCGCCCCCGGCCCCCGACCGGTCTCGTCACCACCTCTGACGCTGCCGA
>JAJSZB010000125.1:0-17169 GCA_050613715.1 Streptomyces sp. IBSBF 3018 | reverse complement strand
TGGAGCGGCGCGGCGCGGCCCCGGCCGTGCTGGCCCACCACGCCGAGGAGGGCGGGGGCGGGGGGGCCGTCGTGGTGCGCTCGGCGATGTTCGTGTACGCGCTCGCCTTCCTCGCGCACCTGGCCGAGTGGGTCTTCGGCGGCCGCAGCAAGGTCGCCGTGCAGTCCGCC
This sequence comes from Streptomyces sp. IBSBF 3018, assembly GCA_050613715.1. GTDB lineage: Bacteria > Actinomycetota > Actinomycetes > Streptomycetales > Streptomycetaceae > Actinacidiphila. The sequence continues at coordinate 16,999 of JAJSZB010000125.1, read as the reverse complement.
GCGCTCGTCGCACCGGACGCCCAGGAGGCCGCCGCGAGCACGGCGCCGGCCGTCCAGGTCCGCCGGGGCGGCAGCACCGCCACCCTGGAGCGCCCCAAGGTCGTCACCCGCGCCTCGGCCAGCGACCGCGGCATCGCCGACGGCCCCGGCGCCGCCGGCGGCAGCGAGCGCGGCGACCTCTACGGCCGGATCGCGGTGTCCTTCACCGTGGTGGCCTGGCTGCTCCACCTGACCGGCGTGGTCCTCCGCGCCGCCTCCGTGCGGCGCGCCCCCTGGGGCAACATGTACGAGTTCTCCACCACCTTCGGCATGGTGGCGGTCGGCGCGTACCTGGTGCTGCTCGCGCTGCGGAAGAACGTCCGCTGGATCGGCCTGTTCCTGACCACCACCGTGCTGCTGGACCTGGGCCTGGCGCTGTCGGTGCTCTACACCTCCAGCGACCAGCTGGTGCCCGCGCTGCACTCGTACTGGCTGTGGATCCACGTCTCCTGCGCGATCATCTCCGGCGCGGTGTTCTACCTGGCCGCCGTCGGCACCCTGCTGTACCTGTTCCGCGACCACTACGAGGCCGCGCTGACCGCCGGGCGCGCGCAGGACGGCCGCTGGGGCGACGTGATGCGGCGGCTGCCGGCCGCGGCCACCCTGGACAAGTTCGCGTACCGGATGAACGCGCTGGTCTTCCCGCTGTGGACGTTCACCATCATCGCCGGCGCGATCTGGGCGCAGGCCGCGTGGGGCCACTACTGGGAGTGGGACCCCAAGGAGACCTGGTCGTTCATCACCTGGGTCGCCTACGCCGGCTACCTGCACGCCCGCGCGACGGCCGGCTGGAAGGGCCGCAAGGCCGCGTACCTGGCGCTGATCGCGTTCGCGTGCTTCCTGTTCAACTACTACGGCGTCAACATCTTCGTCACCGGCAAGCACTCCTACGCCGGCGTCTGACCCCGCTCCCGGACGGACCCCGGACCCGGACGGACCCGGACCCGGACCCGGGCGGGCTCCCGGGCCCCTTCCCGGAGCCGCGTCCGGGCGGTCAGTCCCCGTCGCCGAGGTCGCCCCGCTCACCCCGGTTGCGCCGGTTCAGCTCGCCCAGCGAGCGCAGGAACTCCGGGTTGTCGTCCGGGGCGACCCAGCCCTGCGGCGGCGGCTGCCAGGCCGCGGCCCCGCCGCGGACGCCCCCGGCGCGCGCGTCGCGCTCGTCGTCCTCGCTCCCGACCGGCCCGCGCACCGCGCGGACCGTCACCGGGGGCGCCGCCACGTACCGGTGGCGGCCGGCGATCAGCCACGCCAGCGGGCCGACGACGATCCAGCCGAAGAACACGATGATCATCAGCCAGGCCAGCTTGGGCAGGAAGCGCACCTGCCGTTCGGGCGTGCCTATGCAGTCGGCGAAGGCGTAGATCCACAGCGCGAGGATCACCAGGTACGGCGCGTACCGCAGCATGGTTCGGCATTCCCCCCGGGAAAGGACGGCGGGGTTCTGCCGCCCCGCGACGACCCCCAAGCGTAGAGCCTGGGCCGGATGGAAGACTGGGCAGCATGGCTTACGACGATCTCCGCTCGTTCCTCAGGGCGCTGGAGAAGGACGGCGACCTGCGGCGGGTCACCGCCGAGGTGGACCCCTACCTGGAGGTCGGCGAGATCACCGACCGGGTCAACAAGGCCGGCGGGCCCGCGCTGCTCTTCGAGAACGTGCGCGGTTCGATCGCGCCGCTGGCGATGAACGTCTACGGCACCGACCGCCGGCTGCTCAAGGCCCTCGGCCTGTCCTCGTACGCCGACATCGGCGACCGCATCGCCGGGCTGCTCAAGCCCGAACTGCCGCACGGCTTCGTCGGGGTGCGCGAGGCGTTCGGCAAGCTCGCCGGGATGGTGCACGTGCCGCCGAAGAAGGTGAAGCCGGGCGACGCGCCGGTGCAGGAGGTCGTGCTCACCGGCGACGACGTGGACCTGGAGGCGCTGCCCGCGCTGTTCACCTGGCCCGGCGACGGCGGGTCCTTCTTCAACCTGGGCCTGACCCACACCAAGGACCCGGCCACCGGCGTGCGCAACCTGGGCCTGTACCGGCTGCAGCGGCACGACCGGCGCACCATCGGCATGCACTGGCAGATCCACAAGGACAGCCGCGAGCACTACCGCGCGGCGCTGGCCCGCGGCGAGCGGCTGCCGGTCGCGGTCGCCTTCGGCTGCCCGCCCGCGGTCACCTACGCCTCCACCGCGCCGCTGCCCGCCGACATCGACGAGTACCTCTTCGCCGGCTACGTCCAGGGCAAGCGGGTGGAGATGGTCGACTGCAAGACCGTGCCGCTCCAGGTGCCCGCACACGCCGAAGTGGTGCTGGAGGGCTGGCTGGAGCCCGGGAAGACGCTGCCGGAGGGGCCGTTCGGCGACCACACCGGCTTCTACACCCCGCAGGAGCCGTTCCCCGCGCTGACTGTGGAGTGCGTCACCATGCGCAAGCGGCCGCTGTTCCAGTCGATCGTGGTCGGCCGCCCGCCCACCGAGGACGGGCCGCTGGGCCGCGCCACCGAGCGGTTCTTCCTGCCGCTGCTGAAGATCATCGTGCCGGACATCGTGGACTACCACCTGCCCGAGGCCGGCGGCTTCCACAACTGCGCGATCGTCTCGATCGACAAGAAGTACCCCAAGCACGCGCAGAAGGTGATGCACGCGATCTGGGGCGCGCACATGATGTCGCTGACCAAGCTGATCGTGGTGGTCGACGCCGACTGCGACGTGCACGACCTGCACGAGGTCGCCTGGCGCGCGCTGGGCAACACCGACTACGCGCGCGACCTCACCGTGGTCGAGGGCCCGGTCGACCACCTCGACCACGCGTCGTACCAGCAGTTCTGGGGCGGCAAGGCGGGCATCGACGCGACACGTAAGCTTCCCGAGGAGGGCTACACGCGCGACGGCGGCTGGCCCGAGATGGTGCTCTCCGACCCGGAGACCGCCGAACGGGTGACGAAGCGCTGGAGGGAGTACGGGCTGTGAGCAGCGACCTCATCCTCGGCGGAGGCAGTGCGAAGGCCAGGCCGCCCCGCGCGAGCGGGGGCGATCCGGCGCGCGCGTTCCTGCGCATGGTGATGATCGAGCACTCGGTCTTCGCGCTGCCGTTCGCGTACATCGCCGCGCTGACCGCGATGTTCCGCGACAGCTCCGAGGTGCACTGGGGCGACCTGCTGCTGGTCACCGTCGCGATGGTGGGCCTGCGCACGTTCGCCATGGCCTGCAACCGGATCATCGACCGGGAGATCGACGCGCGCAACCCCCGTACCGCCACCCGCGAACTGGTCACCGGTGCGCTGTCGGTGCGCTCGGCGTGGGCCGGCGCGCTGGTCGCCGTCGTGGTCTTCCTGGGCGCCGCAGCGCTGCTCAACCCGCTGTGCCTGGCGCTCGCGCCGATCGCCGTGGTGCCGATGGTGGTCTACCCGTACGGCAAGCGGTTCACGAACTTCCCGCACGCGATCCTGGGCCTGGCGCAGGCGATGGGCCCGATCGGCGCGTGGCTGGCGGTGACCGGCTCGTGGTCGTGGGACGCGGTGATCCTGGGGCTCGCGGTCGGCATCTGGATCGGCGGCTTCGACCTGATCTTCGGCTGCCAGGACGTGGCCGCGGACCGCGCGCACGGCGTGAAGTCGGTGCCGGCCCGCTTCGGCATCCCGGCCGCGCTGATCGGGGCGCGGGTCTGCCACGCGATCACCGCGGCGCTGCTGGTCTGGTACGGGCTGGCGACGCACGCCGGCGGCTTCTGGTGGGCCGGGCTGGTGATCGTGGGCGGCGCGTTCGTCTACGAGCACTCGATCGTGCGGCCGCACGACCTGAGCCGGCTGAACCGGGCCTTCTTCACGGTCAACGGCGTGATCGGCATCACGCTGTTCGTCTTCGCGCTGTTCGACCTGATCGCCCGCGGCCTCGGCTGGTAGCGCCGGGGCCGCGGGCGATCCGCGGGTCAGACGGAGTCCGAGTCGTTCTTGCCGAGGCCGGACATCACCAGGCCGACGATGTCCTGCGGGTTGACGACCTGCGCTCCGGGCGGCGCGCTGATGGCCTTGGCGCTGCCGTCGATCGTCAGGGTCAGCGGGATCTTGCCGGTCGCCTGGTCGTCGAGCTGGGCGAGGTCGAAGGTGATCGACGTGAGCTTGCCGTCCTTGACGCCGACGTCCGCCGAGATCGTCTTGTTCGGCACGTCCTGAAGGCCGCTGAGGGCCGTGGAGTCGTAGCCGGGGATGCCCTTGAGGACCGGGGTGAGGCCGTCGTCGATCGCCTTGGCGAGCTGCTTGGCCGGCGCGGTCACCTGGACGTGGTCGGCGCCGTCGTGGTTGCCGAGGTCCTTGTAGGTGACGTTGGTGGTGAACGCCTGGCGCAGCGCGTCCACGATCTTGGCGCGGGTGGCGGCGTCGATCTTCGGCACGCCGGGGAGGCCGCCGGCCAGCGGGTCGCTGCCGGAGTCGTCGCCGGAGCCGAAGCCGGAGTCGCCGGAGGAGTTGTCGGACATCGACTTGGCGAAGTCCGCGAACGCCTTGGGGTCGATGCTGATCCACTGGCCCTTGAGTGCGGCCTTCACCGAGTTGAGCGAGGAGGGCAGCTGGTCGGCCTGGGCCAGGAACTGGTTGAGCTGCTGGATGTCCGAGGAGTTCTGGTTGGGCGCCAGCTTCTCCAGACCCTTGACATCGGCGTGCAGGAAGAGCTTCTGGTCGACCACGCGGATCTCGGCGAGGCTGGTGTCGCCGGACTCGTCGGTGGACAGCGCCAGCGTGAACGCGCCGCCCTGCGCGGTGTGCGCCTTGCCCAGCAGCTTGAAGGACTTCTGGGTGGTGACGCCGAGCGACAGGTGCAGCGAGGCGAGCAGCTTCGCGTCGTCGCGGGTGAAGTCGTCCTCGTCCTTCATCGACGCGTAGATCTGGTCCGCGGAGCCGTCGAAGGCAAGGCCAAGGGTCACGGTGTTCTGGCCGCCGAAGGTGGAGAAGGCCTTGTCGACCTTGCCCTGTGGCGTGGTGTGGTCCGTCCCGCAGGCGGCGGACCCGGCGGTTATGAGGGCCACCACTCCGGCGGCGGCGAGGCCCTTGCGCATGCTGTTGATGACGAACTCCTAGTGGCGTTGAGCATCAGCGGCCGTTGTGGACGGCCGTCTGACGGATGGACGGGTAGAGCGTAGCTGTGGGCGCTCTGTGGACTCACGTGGGTATTCGACGAGTTCGGAGCGCCGTTGGTTGCCCGGATCCGGCAGCGGAATGACGGAAGGGCGCCGGGCGGATCGGGCGCGGATCGGGCGCGGGTCGCGCGGGGGGCGCCGCGAGGGCGCCGGAGGGAACGATTCCGCGCGGGCGCGGGTCAGTTGCCGGCCGGGACCGCCGCGCCGCGCTCGCGGAAGGCGAAGGCCGCGACCACCCCGCCGACCAGGCCGAAGAGGTGGCCCTGCCAGGACACGCCCTGCGCGGTGGGCAGCGCGCCCCACAGGATCGACCCGTAGAGCAGGCCGACGCACAGCCCGACCACCACGTCCAGCGCCCGGTGGTCGACGAACCCGCGCACCAGCAGGTAAGAGAACAGGCCGAAGATCAGCCCGGACGCGCCCGCGGTGTTGGTGTGCGCGGGCGCGACGAGCCAGACGCCCAGGCCCCCGATGACGATGATGGCGAAGGCGACCGCGAGGAAGCGGGCTATGCCGCGCAGCGCGGCGATGAAGCCGAGCACCAGCAGCGGCAGGCTGTTGGCGGCGACGTGCGCGAAGCCGAAGTGGGTGAACGCGGACGGGACGATGTCGATCAGCTCGCCGGTCTTGCGCGGCTCGATGCCGAGGCCGTCCATGCGGTGCCCGGAGATGGTGTCGACCGCCTCCAGCACCCAGAGCAGGCCGACCCAGCCCGCCATCAGCGCCGCGGCCGCGGCGACCCGGCCGCCCGCCCTCAGCGGCGCCAGCGCCACGGACCTCGGTCCCACGCGGTGCGCCGTCTGTTGTCCGTATGCCATCAGTCCCCCTGCCCCCGGCCCGACCGGCCAACGCCCCCATTGTCTCTTACGTTCGGCGGGCGCCCGCGGTTCCCGGCCGCGTCCCCGGCCCCCTGCGGCCCCGGCCCCCCGCGGCCCGCCGCGCTGCCCGGCCGGCGGGCACCGCTTAGGGTGAGGGGGTCGTGGGGGCCGCAGAGGAGAGACGTCGTGACGCAGGTGCCGGGCCGCAGGCCGTGGTTGGTGGGGGTGTCGGGCGCGTCGGGGACGCCGTACGCCGCCGCGGTGCTGCGCGCGCTGCTCGCCGCGGGGGAGGCCGTCGACCTGGTGGTGAGCCGGGCGGCGCGGCTGACGCTGCTGGACGAGACCGGGCGGGCGTTCCGGGATGCGCACTGGCGCGAGGACCTGGCGGCGTGGCTGGCGCGCGGCGCGGACGGCAAGCCGGACGCGTTCGGCCCGCACGGCGGCGCCCCAGGCGCCCCCGGCGCCTCCGCGGGCCTCGACGACCTCGGCCGCTTCGACCTGTCCGACGTGCGGTACTGGTCCGCGGGCGACCTGGCCGCGGGGCCGTCCTCCGGGTCCTACCCGGCCAAGGGCATGCTCATCGTGCCGGCCTCGACCGCGTGCGTGGCGGGCGTGGCGCTGGGCCTGTCCAAGGACCTGCTGCAACGCGCGGCCGGCGTCACGCTGAAGGAGCGCAGGCGGCTGGTCGTCGCGGTGCGCGAGACCCCGCTGGAGGGGCAGACGCTGCGCCACCTGGTCGCACTGGACGACGCCGGCGCGGTGGTGCTGCCCGCCTCGCCCGCCTTCTACGCCGGCGCGACGCACATCCAGGACCTGGTGGACTTCGTGGCCGGCCGGGTGCTGGACGCGGCGGGCGTGCCGCACACCCTCTACCGCCGCTGGTCCGGGGAGCTGGGCGTGGCCCGCGAGCCGGGAGCGGCCGGGGAACCGGGCGCCCTCCGCCCTCCGGAAGAATAGATGTGCAGGGCATGAACCCGTTTATGCCTTAGATTCGAGTCCGGACAGTGCGGTCGCGGCTCGAACGGGAGGGTCCCATCTGATGGACGCGGTGGACAGGCAGCTCATCCAGGCGTTGCGGGAGAACGGCCGGGCCTCGTACGCGGAGCTGGGACGGCTGGTCGGCCTGTCGGGGCCGAGCGTCACCGACCGCATCAACCGGTTGGAACAGGCCGGGGTGATCACCGGCTACCGCGCCACGGTCGCGCCCGCCGCGCTCGGCCTGGGCGTCACCGCGCTGGTCGGCCTCCAGCTCTCGGACGCCGCCGACCACGACGAGGTCGCCCGCCGGCTGCGGGACGTGGAGGAGATCGAGGACTGCTGGTTCATCGCCGGCGACGACTCGTACATGCTCAAGGTCAGGGTCGGCGACGTCGACGGCCTGGAGCACACCATCCGCCGGCTGTCCGGCACCAAGGGCGTGGCCCGCACCCGGACCACGATCGTGCTCTCCACCAAGTGGGAGAACCGCGTCGGGGAGCTGCCGGAGGACGCGTGAGGCCGCCCCGGCCGGGAGCGCCGCGGGACCCTGACGGGCCCGGCTCCGGGCCGGGGAGCGGGGGAGTAGGGTCGATCGGGTCGATTCGCTGATCAGGAGGCGTGCCATGGACGCGGGGCTCAAGCGCGAGCTGGAGGAGAAGGTCTACGCCGGCGAGCGGCTGACCCGGGAGGACGGCGTCGCCCTCTACGAGTCCGACGACCTGGCCTGGCTCGGCGGCCTGGCCCACCACGTGCGCACGCAGAAGAACGGCGACGTGGTGCACTTCAACGTCAACCGCCACCTGAACATGACCAACGTGTGCACCGCGTCGTGCGCGTACTGCTCCTTCCAGCGCAAGCCGGGGGAGAAGGACGCGTACACCATGCGCATCGAGGAGGCGGTGCGGCTGGCCAAGGCGATGGAGGGCGACAACCTCACCGAGCTGCACATCGTCAACGGCCTGCACCCGACGCTGCCCTGGCGCTACTACCCGCGGTCGCTCAAGGCGCTGAAGGAGGCGCTGCCGCAGGTGTCGCTGAAGGCGTTCACCGCCACCGAGATCCACCACTTCGAGACGATCTCCGGGATGTCCGCCTCCGACATCCTGGACGAACTGATCGACGCCGGCCTGGAGTCGCTGACCGGAGGCGGCGCGGAGATCTTCGACTGGGAGGTGCGGCAGCACATCGTGGACCACCGCACCCACTGGGAGGACTGGTCCCGCGTCCACCGGCTGGCGCACTCCAAGGGCCTCAAGACGCCCTGCACGATGCTCTACGGGCACATCGAGGAGCCCCGGCACCGCGTCGACCACGTACTGCGGCTGCGCGAACTGCAGGACGAGACCGGCGGCTTCCAGGTCTTCATCCCGCTGCGCTACCAGCACGACTTCGTGGACATGAAGGACGGCAAGGTCCGCAACACCCTCCAGGCGCGGACCACCATGGCCACCGGCGCCGAGGCGCTGAAGACCTTCGCGGTCTCCCGGCTGCTGTTCGACAACGTGCCGCACGTGAAGGTGTTCTGGGTGATGCACGGCCTGTCCACCGCGCAGCTCGCGCTCAACCACGGCGCGGACGACATGGACGGCTCGGTGGTCGAGTACAAGATCACCCACGACGCGGACGACTACGGCACGCCCAACAAGCTGACCCGCGACGACATCCTCGACCTGATCCGCGACGCCGGCTTCCGCCCGGTGGAGCGCAACACCCGGTACGAGATCATCCGCGAGTACCCCGGCCCTGACGCCGGCCGGCGCGAGTCGCCGCAGCCCATGCGGGTGTGAGGGGCCGGCCGGGTGCCGCGCGGACGCGGGCGGCGCGAGTGTCGGCGCGTCCGTGGCGCGCCCGCGGTGTGACGGGAGCGACAGCGCCGACGCCTCGGCCACGGCGTCCGTAATGGCTACCGTAGTCCTATGACACTTACGTGCCAGCTGGACCCGGTGCTCGACGCCGAACTGCGCGACGGGATCCTCGCGCTGTGGACCGACGTCTCCAACGCGGGCGGCGCGGTCGGCTTCGTGCCGCCGGTCACCGCCGAGGACGTCCGGCCCGACCTGGAGCGCTCGCTCGCGGCGGTCGAGGCCGGGGAGCGCAGGCTGCTGGTCGGCCGCGACGAGGACGGCGCGGTCGCCGCGACCGCCTTCCTGACGTACAACAGCCACCGGCTGATGTCCCACTGGCTGTGGCTGTACACCGTCATGGTCCACCCCGGGCACCAGGGCAAGGGCTACGGCCGCACGCTGATGGCCGCGGTCGAGCAGGCCGCCCGCGGCTTCCACGGCATCCAGGCGATCCGGCTCACCTGCCGCGGCGGCACCGGCGTCGACCGCTTCTACGCCGGCTGCGGCTACAAGGAGGTCGGCCGCATCCCCGGCGCGATCCGCGTCGCGCCCGGCGACGACCGCGACGACATCGTGATGCTGCTGACGCTCTGACCGGGGCGGCTGTCGCGCCTTCCGCCGGGGATGCGCGGCGCTCTGACCGGGGCGCGGGCCGCGGCGGCCGGGGCGGCGTCGGAGGCCCGGAGGCCGCGTGCTTCACTGGACGTATGCTCCGATACACCGCACTGCGCTTCGGCCTCATCGTCGCCAGCTTCGGGGTCATCTGGGGGCTCGTCCGGCTGCGGATCCTGCCGGCCGGGCTCGGTGACTCCAACTACCTGTGGGTGGGCCTGCTCGCCCTCGTCGTCTCCGCGCCGCTGAGCTGGGTGCTGCTGCGCGACGTCCGCGAGAAGGCCGCCCTCCAGGTCTCGCAGCGCGTCGAGCGCACCCGGCAGAGCTTCGCCGACGCGGCCGGCGAGGAGGACGCCGCGGACGACGCCGCGCGCGCGACCACCGGCGCCCGCGCCGCCGCGGACGCCGGTGCGGCGGACACCCGCCCGGCCGGGGAGCCGCACACCGCCTGAGCCTTCTCTCATAGGCTTGCTCCTGGGGATCCGCGAGGGGCAAGGGGAGAGGGTGGGACCTGTGGGAGTCGAGGAGAAGGTCCGGGGGAAACGGGTGCCGCGGGCCGTCCGCGAGCAACAGATGCTCGACGCGGCGGTGGCGGCGTTCGCCAGGCGCGGCTACCGCGCCGCCTCCATGGACGAGATCGCCGTCGCGGCCGGCGTCAGCAAGCCGCTGGTCTACCTCTACCTGAACTCCAAGGACGACCTGTTCACCGCGTGCATCCGGCGCGAGGCCGAGGCGCTCAAGGCGGCGGTGCGCGCGTCGGTGGAGGTGGGCGCGCCGGCCGACCGGCAGCTGTGGAGCGGGCTGCTGGGGTTCTTCGAGTACACCGCGGCGCACCCCGACGGCTGGACGATCCTGTACAGCCAGGCGCGTACGGTCGGCGAGCCGTTCGCCGACGAGGTGGCCGCGATGCGCGCGGAGATCGTGGAGTTCGTGCGCGGGCTGATCGCGGCGGCGGCGCGGGACGCGGAGTGCGACGAGGAGCTGGCCGAGCGGGAGGTGGCGGCGCTGGCCCACGCGCTGGTCGGCGCGGCCGAGTCGCTCGCGGGCCGGCCCGGTCCCGCGACGGGCCGCGAGAACGCGGCGACGCTGATGAATTTCGCGTGGTCCGGCCTCGCCAACCTCATGTCCGGCCACACCTGGACCCCCTCCGGACCTCCCCGGAACGCCTGACGTCAGCACACCAGGGGGCGCGGGGAACTGCGCGACGAGCCTTCGCGGCGCGGAAGGTCGCCACCGGCCCAAAGGGGCTGTTCGGTCCTCCCCCAGGGCTTCGCCTGGGCGGTGCCCCCAGGACCACCAGCCCGGTGGGTGGTGGCTGGGGGTACCTCCCGGACGGAGTCTGGGGGAGCAGTTGCCCGCGCCCCTGAAAAACACGCCCAGCGCCGAGCTGACGCACATCACTCCGCACCCCTGCGAGCGCGGCGCCCCGCGCCGTCTCAGCGTTCGAAAATGCCCGTCACGTGGACGTCGTGCGTCGAGCGGACCTCGAAGCGGGCGCCCTCCGCGGCGTAGGAGACCTCCGCGGGGAGCGGGACGGGACGGCGGAACGTCGCGACCAGGCGCGTCACGTCGGGCCCGGCCGCGGCGGCGCACCGGGCCACCGTCCACATGCCGTGCACGATCGCCCGGGGGAAGCCCAGCGGCCGCGCGGTCCACGGGTAGAGGTGGATCGGGTTCCAGTCACCGGTCACCCGGGCGTGCCGGCGCCCCAGGTCCGCGTCCAGCCGCCACCGCGCGACCTCCGGCAGCGGCCCGGCCGGCCCCGGCGGTTCGGACGGCTCGGACTCCCCGGACGGCCCGGCGGCCTCAGCCGCGCCCGCGGCCGGCGCCGCCTCGTCCACCCGGTGCCGCGCCAGATACGTGCTGCGGTCGGACCACACCGTCCGCCCGGCGAGCCGCGCCCGCGTCACCATCACGACCTCCGTCCCGCGCCGGTGCGCCCGCAGCCCGTCCGCGTACACCACCAGGTCCGGCCGGTCTCCCGCGGTCAGCGGCCCGTACGCCCGGATGTCGATCGACGTGTGCACCAGCCCCATCAGCGGCAGCGGGAACGCCCTGGCCGCCATGATCCGCGCGGCCAGCGGGAAGCCCAGCACATGGGGGTACGTCAGCGGCAGCCCGGCCGCCGCGGGGGGTTCGGCGTCCGCCCGCTCGTCCGGCGCGAAACCGCAGACGCGTGCGTACGCGGCCAGCCGGGCCGGGTCGACCCGTACCGCGGACCGCGTCAGCACGGTCGGCGGCAGGGCGGCCGTGGGGGAGGGACGCTTGCCCAGGCCCGCCACCGCGCCGCGTACCAGCGTGAGCGCGAGCGCCATCTCACGCCCCCAGCAGGGACTGGCCGCAGACCCGTACCACCTGGCCGGTCACCCCGCCCGAGCCGGGCGCGGCCAGCCATGCGACGGTCTCCGCGACGTCGACCGGCAGGCCGCCCTGCCCGAGGGAGTTCATCCGGCGGCCCGCCTCGCGGATGAACAGCGGGACGGCCGCGGTCATCTGCGTCTCGATGAAGCCGGGCGCGACCGCGTTGACCGTGATGCCCCGCGTACGCAACTGCGGGTCGGCGGCCAGCGCGCGGACGAAGCCGATGATCCCGGCCTTGGACGCGGCGTAGTTGGTCTGCCCGGCGTTGCCCGCGATGCCGCTGATCGAGGCGGTGGCGACGATCCGCGCGTGGTCGCCGAGCGTGCCGGCCTTCAGCAGGTGGCCGGTGGTGCGCAGCACGCTGTCGAGGTTGACGTCCAGGACGGCGTCCCAGCGGTCGGCGTCCATGTTGGCGAGCTTGCGGTCGCGGGTGATGCCGGCGTTGTGCACCAGCACGTCGAGCCGCCCGGCCGCCGCGCCGGCCGCCGGCTCCCGCGCGTCCGCTGCCGCCGCGTCGCCGCTCGCCGCGTCACCGCCCGTCGCGTCGCCGCCCGCCGTGTCCGCTCCCGTCGCGTCGCCGTCGAGCGTGGCCGCGAGCGCCTCGACGGCCGCCGCGATCCGCTCGCCCGCGTCGGCCGCGGTGATGTCCAGCGGCAGCGCGGTGCCGCCGATCCGCGCGGCCACCTCGGCCAGCGGCCCGGCCGCCTGCGGCACGTCCAGGCACAGCACGTGCAGCCCGTCCCTGGCCAGCGTCGTGGCCACCGACTCGCCGATGCCGCGCGCCGCGCCGGTGACCAGGGCGACGCGCTGCCCCGGGCGGGCGGGCGCGGCCGGCGCGGACCCGACCTCGATGACCTGCCCGCTGACGTACGCCGACTTCGGCGACAGCAGGAAGTCCAGCGCCGGCTCGGGGTCCGCGCCCGGCGCCAGACGTAGCAGCTGCACGGTCCTGCCCTGGCCGATCTCCTTGCCGAGGGAGCGGACGAAGCCCTCCAGCGCCTGCTGGGCGGCGGCCTGGCGCGGGTCCGCCGGGTCGGGCGCGCTGCCCAGCACCACCACCCGGCCGCAGGGGGCGATCGAGCGGACCAGCGGGTGCAGGCTGGTGTGCACCGCGCGCAGCCCGGCGGGGTCCGCGATCGCGGTGGCGTCCAGCACGACCCCGGCGTACGGCCTGCCGGCCGGGTCGACCGCCGCACCACTCCGGGCCGCGCCGACCGCGCCTTCCCGGGCCGCGCCGACCGCGCCGCCTCGCGCTCCACCCGCCGGCTCCGCGGTCTCGCCCGCGGTCAGCCGCAGGAACGCGCCCTCGAAGGCCGGGCGCGCGGCCGACCACCGCCGCAGCGGGGTGGGCCGGGGCAGCCCGAGGCTCCGGGTGAGGAAGCGGCCCGGGGCCGTACCGGTGAAGCGAAGGTAGCGATCGGCCATTGGCCTTCTCCTTACTCTGGAGTAAGTTTACCGGCGGTAAGGCTACTGGTGAGTCGCCGCTCCGGCCAAGAGACCGCCCTTCAGGCCCCCTCGGGCCACCCGACACCTTTCGGAGGAGCGCATGCAGTCCGCCCAGACCGTTCGACGGGTCGCCGTGATCGCCGGCAACCGGATCCCCTTCGCCCGCTCCGACGGGCCCTACGCCACCGCGTCCAACCAGGAGATGCTCACCGCCGCGCTGGACGGCCTCGCGGTGCGCGCCGGCCTCTCCGGCGAGCGGCTCGGCGAGTTCGCGGCCGGCGCGGTGCTCAAGCACGCCCGCGACTTCAACCTCGCCCGCGAGACCGTGCTCGGCTCGGTGCTCGCGCACGACACCCCCGCGTACGACGTCCAGCAGGCGTGCGGCACCGGACTGCAGGCGGTGTTCGCGGTCGCCGCCAAGATCGCGCTCGGCGTGATCGACGTCGGGATCGCCGGCGGCGCCGACACCGCGAGCGACGCGCCGCTGGGCGTCAACGACGAGCTGCGCCGCACCCTGCTGGCCGCGCGCCGGGCCCGCGGGCTCGGCGGCCGGGTGCGCGCGCTGGCCGGCGTGCGGCCGCGGCACCTGGTCCCGGACATCCCGCGCAACGCCGAGCCGCGCACCGGCCTGTCGATGGGCGAGCACGCGGCGCTCACGGCCGAGCGGTGGGGCATCACCCGCGCCGCCCAGGACGAACTGGCCGCGGCCAGCCACCAGCGTCTCGCCGCGGCGTACGAGCGCGGCTTCCTCGACGAGCTGGTCACCCCCTTCCGCGGCCTGGAGCGCGACCAGAACCTGCGCCCCGACTCCACGCCCGAGCGGCTCGCCCGCCTCAAGCCCGTCTACGGCGGCCCCGACGGCACCATGACCGCGGGCAACTCCACGCCGCTCACCGACGGCGCGGCGGTCGTGCTGCTGGCGAGCGAGGAGTGGGCGGCCGCGCGCGGGCTCGAACCGCTGGCGTACCTCACCGCGTACGAGACCGCGGCGGTGGACTTCGTCGACGGCGACGAGGGGCTGCTGATGGCTCCCGCGTACGCCGTGCCGCGGATGCTCGCGCGGGCCGGGCTCGGCCTCGGCGACTTCGACTTCTACGAGGTGCACGAGGCGTTCGCGTCGCAGGTGCTGGCCACGCTGGCCGCGTGGGAGGACAAGGAGTACTGCGTACGGCGGCTCGGGCTGGACGCCCCGCTGGGGTCGGTGGACCGGTCGCGGCTCAACGTCGCGGGGTCGTCGCTGGCCACGGGGCATCCGTTCGCCGCGACGGGCGCGCGGATCGTGGCGACCCTTGCGCGGCTGCTGGCGGAGCGGGGCGCTCCCGGCCGCGGGCTCATCTCCATCTGCGCGGCCGGCGGCCAGGGCGTCACGGCGATCCTCGAACGCGCGTGACGCTCGCGCTGTGCGTCGCCCCCTTTCCCCTCGGCCGCGCCGGCCCGCGTGCAGCCCGCGCTGGGCGTCGCGCTCTTCCCGGGCTGCGCCCGTCCCTGCTTCAGCTCGGCGCTGGGCCTGTTTTTCAGGGGCGCGGGGAACTGCGCGACAAGCCCCCCAGCGGCCGGTGGTCCGGAGCGATCCGAACAGCCCCTTCGGGACGGTGACGACCTGCGGGCCGCTGGGGGGCTGCTGGGGGCACCCCCGGACGGAGTCTGGGGGAGCAGTTCCCCGCGCCCCTTGGGGGGGCAAGGCCCAGCGTCGGCCTCAAGCACACAAACCCCTGCCCCTGCCGGCGCAGCGCCCAGCGTCGGCCTCAAGCACACAAACCCCTGCCCCTGCCAGCGCAGCGCCCAGCGCTGGACCAACCCTCGACCGGAGGTCGACATGCTGAAACGTCACGTACGTCCGCCGGCGCAGCCCGTCGCGGGGGCGCCCGAGACCTTGCGCGCCGCCGACCGAGTCGTGGAAGCCGCGGTGCCCGCGCTGGTGGAGCCGCCGCGCCGGGGCAGCCTCGGCGACATCCCGTACACGAACGCCGCCGAAGCCCCGCAGGACCCCGTGCTGGCGCGCAAGGACGACCACGGCGTCTGGCGCGACGTCAGCGCGAGCGCGTTCGCCGAGGAGGTCACCGCGCTCGCCAAGGGCCTGATCGCCGCCGGGCTGAAACCGGGCGACCGGCTCGCGATCATGGCCAGGACCACGTACGCCTGGACGCTGCTGGACTTCGCCGGCTGGGCGGCCGGCCTGATCACCGTGCCGATCTACCCGACCAGCTCCGCCTCGCAGACCGCCTGGATCCTCGCCGACTCCGGCGCCGCCGCCTGCGCCGTGGAGAACGTCGAGCAGTCCCGCCTGGTCAGCGGCGTGCGCCGGGAGCTGCCCGCGCTGCGCGAGCTGTGGCAGATCGACGAGGGCGCGCTCGGCCGGCTCAGCGCGCGGGGCCGCGACCTGCCCGACGCGCTGGTCACCGCGCGGCGGCAGGCGCTGGGCCCCGACTCGGTGGCGACGCTGATCTACACCTCGGGCACCACCGGCCGCCCCAAGGGCTGCGTGCTGACCCACGGCAACTTCTTCGCCGAGGTGGACAACGCCGTCGAGCTGCTGCACCCGGTCTTCAAGTCGGTGAGCACCGAGCCCGCCTCGACGCTGCTGTTCCTGCCGCTCTCGCACGTCTTCGGCCGGATGGTCGCGGTCGGCTGCCTGCGCGCCCGGGTGCGGCTCGGGCACGCGCCGAGCATCGCCACCGAGGACCTGCTCGCCGACCTGGCCGGCTTCCGCCCGACCTTCCTGCTGGCGATCCCGTACGTGCTGGAGAAGGTCTACAACACCGGCCGGGCCACCGCGGAGAAGATGGGCCGCGCGGCCTCCTTCGACCGCGCCGCCGCCGTCGCCCGGCGCTACGGCCAGGCGCTGGTGGACCGGCAGACCGGCGCGGGCCCCGGCCCCTCGCTCGGGCTGCGGCTGGCCCATGGGCTGTACGACCCGCTGGTCTACCGACGGATCAGGGCCGCGCTCGGCGGCAAGGTGCGGTACGCGATCTGCGGCGGCTCCCCGCTGGGCCGGCGGCTCTCGGCGTTCTACGCGGGCGCCGGCGTCATGGTCTTCGAGGGCTACGGCCTCACCGAGACCACCGCGGCCGCCACGGTGACGCCGCCGCTGCGGCCCCGGCTCGGCACCGTCGGCTGGCCGCTGCCCGGCACCGCGGTGCGGATCGCCGACGACGGCGAGGTGCTGCTGCGCGGCGGCCAGGTCTTCGCCGGCTACTGGGGCGACACCACCGCGACCCCCGGCGGCCGGGCGGAGGCCGGGGACGGGCGCTGGTTCCCCACCGGGGACATCGGGGAGCTGGACGAGGCCGGCTATCTGACCATCACCGGCCGCAAGAAGGAGATCATCATCACCAGCGGCGGCAAGAACGTGTCGCCCGCGCCGCTGGAGGACCGGCTGCGGGCGCATCCGCTGGTCGCGCAGTGCATGGTGGTGGGCGACGACCGCCCGTTCGTCGCCGCGCTGGTCACCCTGGACGCCGACGGTCTGGAGCACTGGCAGCGGATGCGGCACAAGGAGGGGCTGCGCCCGGCCGATCTTGCGCGGGACCCGGAGCTGCTCGCTGAGCTGCAGAAGGCCGTGGACGGCGCCAACGCGAGCGTCTCGCGGGCCGAGTCGATCAGGGCGTTCCGGGTGCTCGCGGTGGACTTCACCGAGGACGGCGGCCACCTCACGCCGTCCATGAAGCTGAAGCGGTCGGCGGTCGCGCGGGATTTCGCCGCGGAGATCGACGAGCTGTACGCGCGCCGCGGCTGAGGGTCACGGCCGCGGCCGCCGTCCGGAGGGGAGGGGGGAGGAGGGG
>JAJSZB010000124.1:0-21633 GCA_050613715.1 Streptomyces sp. IBSBF 3018 | reverse complement strand
GCCCCCCGCCGTCCCGGCGGCCCCGGCAGCTCCGGCGGTTCCGCCGGAGCCGGTGCAGGAGGCGGGCGGGACGGCGCCGGACGCGAACGGGACGGCGCCGCGGGACGGCACACCGGGAGCGTGAGCGGGGTCTGAGCAGAGGTCCGAGCAGAGCCCTGAGCAGGGGCTTGAGCTGCGGGGTCCGGGCGTCGCTGCTCCGGACGGGTGACCTGCGCTCGGCGCGGGAACCGGCGGATGTGGCCGGAAGTTGCTCCTTGTGAGAACGGCACGAGGGGCGGGGACACCATGAACGCGACGGGCGGGGCGGGCAGGACACAGGCGACGGACAGCGTGGACGGCGCTGTCGGTGCGGCGGATGCGGGGGACGCGGCGGATGCGGGGGACGTGAACGCCTTCGACGCGTTCGAGCGGCGTGCGTGGAAGGGACGCGCGGAGGCGTACGCGGGCAGCTTCGCCGAACTGTGCAGATACGCGGTGCAGGACCTGCTGGACGCGGCGGGCGTGCGCGCGGGCACGGCGTCGGCGGTGCGGGCCGGGGGATCCGCGCAGGCTTCGGGGGCTGCGGAGTCTGCCGGGATACGGGTGCTCGACGTGGGGACCGGCCCCGGCACGGTCGCCGCCGCGGCGGTGGCGCGGGGTGCGCGGGTGACGGCCGTGGACGCCGAGCCGTCGATGGTCGCACGGGCCGCGATGTCGGTGCCGGAGGCGGAGGTACGGCACGCGCTGCTGCCCGATCTGCCGTTCCCGGACGGCGCGTTCGACGCGGTGGTCGGCAACTTCGTGCTCAACCACGTGGGCCGCCCGGCCGCCGCGCTGGCCGAGCTGCGCCGGGTGACCGCGCCGGGCGGCCGGACAGCGCTCACCGTGTGGTCGTCGCCGCACGCGCCGGGCCAGGCGCTGCTGGGCCGCGCGGTGCAGTCCGTCGGGGTCGAACGCCCGGCGTCCGTGCCGGAGCTGGACGCCGAGGAGGACTTCCCGCGCACCGAGGCGGGGTTGGCGGCGCTGTTCGCCGCGGCGGGGCTGCCGGGGGCGCGGACGCGGACGCTGGCCTGGGACCACGTCGTGGACGCGGACGTGTGGTGGTCGGGCCCGGCCGCCGGCATCGCGTCGGTCGGCCAGATCCTCGCGGCGCAGACTCCGGATGTGGTCGCGGCGATACGCCTGCGGTACGAGGAGCTGGCCGCGGAGTTCCGCCGCCCCGACGGCCTGCTCGCGCTCCCGCACCGCGCGCTGCTCGCCTGGGCGGAGGTCCGCTAGCCGGGCGGACTCTGCCGAGGCAGCGGGGGCGGGTAAGGGGCGGGACGGGGAAGCGTCCGGGGCATATGCTCGCGCTCATGAGGAGAGCCAGGTCCGTCGCCCTCGCCGGTGCGGTCGTCGTGGTGGGGGCCGCGGCGACGACGGTCGTCGTACTCCTCGGTGGCGGCGACGCGGGCCGTCCGCGGGCCGACACCGACCGGATACAGCGCAACGTCTCCGGTCGCCTGCCCGCCGGCTGGAGCAGTCATGTGACCGCCGGCCGCGACACGGTGGACGTCTGGCTGATGCACCGCGGCGACATCGCCTCCACCCTCGCGTCGATGCACCACAACGCGGTGGTCGACGCGGACAGCCCCGCGATGCTCCGGCTGCTGCCCGACGACGCCTCCGCCGCGGCCGGTGAGGACTACCTGATCCACATCGCCGACACCGAGGACGACGGCGACCTCATCCGCGCCCGCGTCAGCAGCAGGCATCCGGGACCGCGACCGGTGCTGCAGTTCATGAGCAAGGCGTTCATCCAGGCCCAGCTCGACCTGGCCCCCGAGCCCACGCCGTTCGTCGTCGACTGACCGGCGCGGTCGGCACGGTCGGCGCAGTCCGCGCTGCCCGCCCTGTCGCGCCGAAAAGTTTTCGAAAGTTTCGGCACGCCTGACGCCGACTGGTGATCTCCATTTGCGGCGCCTCTCCGAGGTTTCCCACTCCGACCCGAGCGTTGCCACTTTGACGTGCGCAGATGTCAACTCGGCGCGCCCGCACCGGAGTCGAAGCTTTCGAGAATCGTGCCGAAACTGTTGACACTCGTCATGGGCAGACCAACACTCTGACCGGTGCTCCCTGGGACGTCCCACTCCCCCCACGCACCCCCACGCAACCCCCACACACCAGGAGGAAGCACGCACATGAACGACGTATCCGTACGTCCGCACCGGCGGGCGGGGCTCAGCAGGCTGCGGCTGCTGATCAGCGGGATCTGCGCCACCGTGCTGGTCGCGGTGGCCGCGATGGTCCTGCCGGGCACCGCGAACGCCGACACCGTCATCACCACCTCGGGGACCGGCAACAACAACGGGTACTTCTACTCGTTCTGGACCGACGGCGGCGGGTCGGTGTCGATGAACCTCGGCTCCGGCGGCAACTACAGCACCAACTGGAGCAACGTCGGCAACTTCGTGGCCGGCAAGGGCTGGAGCACCGGGTCGCGCAACCCGGTGACGTACTCCGGCTCGTTCAACCCGTCGGGCAACGCGTACCTGTCGCTCTACGGGTGGACCACCAACCCGCTGGTCGAGTACTACATCGTCGACAACTACGGCACCTACAAGCCCACCGGCGACTACAAGGGGACCGTCACCAGCGACGGCGGCACGTACGACATCTACGAGACGCAGCGGGTCAACGCGCCGTCGATCGAGGGCAACAGCTCGACGTTCCCGCAGTTCTGGAGCGTCCGGCAGTCCAAGCGGACCGGCGGCACGATATCCGTCGCCAACCACTTCTCCGCGTGGGCCAGCCACGGCATGAACCTCGGCAACTTCAACTACGAGATCCTCGCCACCGAGGGCTACCAGTCCAGCGGCAACTCCAACATCACCCTCGGCAGCGGCGGGGGCGGCACGACCGGCGGCAGCACCACCGGCGGGACCACCACGGGCGGCACGACCACCGGCGGGACGACCACCGGCGGCACGACCGGCGGAGGCGGCAGCGGCTGCACCGCCTCGCTGTCGGCCGGCGAGCAGTGGAGCGACCGCTACAACCTCAACGTCTCGGTCTCCGGCTCCAGTTCGTGGACCGTGACGATGACCCTGCCGTCGCCCGAGAAGATGATCGCCACCTGGAACATCAACGCCAGCTGGCCCAGCGCCCAGGTCCTCACCGCCAAGCCCAACGGCAGCGGCAACAACTTCGGCGTGACCATCCAGACCAACGGCAACTGGACCTGGCCCTCCGTCACCTGCACCACGAGCTGAGAGGAGGAGGACCCCACCATGCGGACTCGACAACACCGCGGGCTGCGCATGCTGGTCGCGGGGCTCGCCGCCGCGGCGGCGGCCGTGGCGGGCGCCCTGGTCGTCGGCGCGAACGCCACCGTGTCGCAGGCGGCGAGCTGCAACGGCTACGTCGGGCTGACCTTCGACGACGGCCCGTCGAACGACCACACGCCGGCGATCCTGAGCGCGCTGCAGCAGAACGGCCTGCGCGCGACGATGTTCAACGAGGGCCAGTACGCGGCCGCGTACCCGGCGCAGGTGCGGGCGGAGATCAACGCCGGGATGTGGGTGGGCAACCACAGCTACACCCACCCGCACCTGATCCAGGAGAGCCAGGCCCAGATCGACTCCGAGGTCGGCAACACCCAGCAGGCGATAGCCAACGCCGGCGGGGGCACGCCCCAGCTGTTCCGCCCGCCGTACGGCGAGACGAACAGCACGCTGAAGTCGGTGGAGGCCAAGTACGGCCTGACCGAGATCATCTGGGACGTCGACTCGCAGGACTGGAACGGCGCGAGCACCGACGCGATCGTGCAGGCCAACTCCCGGCTCACCAACGGCCAGATCATCCTGATGCACGAGTGGCCGGCCAACACCCTGGCGGCGATTCCGCGCATCGCGCAGACGCTGGCCTCCAAGGGCCTGTGCGCCGGCATGATCTCCCCGCAGACCGGTCGCGCCGTCGCCCCCACGGGCGGCGGGACCACGAGCGGGGGCACGACCACCGGAGGCACCACCACCGGAGGCACCACCACCGGCGGAACCACCACCGGCGGAACCACCACCGGCGGGACCACGGGCGGCAGCGGTGGCAGTTGCACCGCGACGCTCTCCGCGGGCCAGCAGTGGAGTGACCGCTACAACCTCAACGTGGCGGTCAGCGGCTCCAGCACCTGGACGGTCACCATGAACGTCCCCTCGCCGGAGAAGATCATCGCCACCTGGAACGTCAACGCCAGCTGGCCCAGCGCACAAGTCCTCACCGCCAAGCCCAACGGCAGCGGCAACAACTGGGGCGTGACGATCCAGACCAACGGAAGCTGGACCTGGCCCACCGTCAGCTGCTCCACGAGCTGACCGCACGCCTTCATCGCCTCCCCCCACAACGCGGGGGGGGGGGGGGGGGGGGGGGGGGGGGGGGGGGGGGGGGGGGGGGGGGGGNCCCCCCCCCCCCCCCCCCCCCCCCCCCCCCCCCCCCCCCCCCCCCCCCCCCCCCCCCCCCCCCCCCCCCCCCCCCCCCCCCCCCCCCCCCCCCCCCCCCCCACCGCTGTTCCACGGCAGCACACCCGCGAGGGCTACCGCACGAAGACCCCCGCCTTGTCCGCCAGGTCCAGGAAGTACTGCGGCGCCAGGCCCAGCACCACCGTGACGGCGACGCCGATCGCGATCGCCGTGGACGTCAGCGGCGACGGCACCGCGACCGAGGGGCCGTCCGCCTTCGGCTCGCTGAAGAACATCAGCACGATGACCCGGATGTAGAAGAACGCCGCGATCGCCGAGGAGATGACGCCGACGATGACCAGCGGCATCGCGCCGCCCTGCGCGGCGGCCTTGAACACCGCGAACTTCCCCGCGAAGCCGGAGGTCAGCGGGATGCCGGCGAAGGCCAGCAGGAACACCGCGAACACCGCGGCCACCAGCGGCGAGCGCCGCCCGAGGCCGGCCCAGCGCGACAGGTGCGTGGCCTCGCCGCCCGCGTCGCGCACCAGCGTCACCACGGCGAACGCGCCGAGCGTCACGAAGGAGTACGCCGCCAGGTAGAACAGCACCGACGAGACGCCGTTCTTGTTGGTGGCGATCACACCGGCCAGGATGAAGCCCGCGTGGGCGACCGAGGAGTAGGCCAGCAGCCGCTTGACGTCGGTCTGCGTCACCGCGATCACCGCGCCGATCACCATCGTGGCGATCGCGACGCCCCACATCACCGGCCGCCAGTCCCAGCGCATGCCCGGCAGCACCACGTACAGCAGCCGCAGCAGCGCGCCGAAGGCGGCCACCTTGGTCGCGGCCGCCATGAAGCCGGTGACCGGGGTCGGCGCGCCCTGGTAGACGTCCGGCGTCCACATGTGGAAGGGCACCGCGCCCACCTTGAACAGCAGCCCCACCGCGACCATCGCGAGGCCGATCAGCAGCAGCGCGTCGTTGCCGGTGGAGTCCGCGAGCGCCGGCGTCATCGTGGCCGTGCCGTCGATCACCGAGGAGATGCCGGAGTACGAGACGGTGCCCGCGTAGCCGTACAGCAGCGCGATGCCGAAGAGCAGGAAGGCCGAGGAGAAGGCGCCGAGCAGGAAGTACTTGACCGCCGCCTCCTGGGACATCAGGCGGTTGCGGCGGGCCAGCGCGCACAGGATGTACAGCGGCAGCGAGAAGACCTCCAGCGCCACGAAGAGCGTCAGCAGGTCGTTGGCGGCCGGGAAGATCAGCATGCCGCCGACCGCGAAGAGCAGCAGCGGGAAGACCTCGGTGGTGGTGAAGCCGGCCCTGACCGCGGCCTTCTCCTGGTCGCCGCCGGGCACCGCGGAGCCCTGCGCGGCGAAGGAGTCGACGTTGTTGCCGTGCGCCTTGGGGTCCAGCCGGCGTTCGGCGAAGGTGAACACCGCGACGATGCCGACCAGCAGGATGGTGCCCTGGAGGAACAGCGCGGGACCGTCGACGGCGACCGCGCCCATCGCCGCGATGTGCGCCTTGGTGGTGCCGTAGCCCTTCTCGGCCAGCGCCACCACCGCGGCGAAGGCCGCCGCCAGGCCCACCACCGACACCGCCACCTGCGCGGTGTAGCGCGCGCGGCGCGGCAGGAACGCCTCCAGCAGGATGCCGAGGGCGGCCGCGCCGAAGACGATGAGCACCGGCGACAGCTGCGCGTACTCGATGTGCGGCGTCGGGATCTTGTCCGCGGGCGCCGCCGTCGTCCACAGGCTGTGGACGGACGACGCCGCCGGGACGGCTGCGGATGCGCTCACTTCTTCGCCTCCAGCGCGGGCTTGGGGTCGGTCTTGTGCACGTCGGAGAGCGTGTGCTTGACCGACGGGTTGACGATGTCCGTCACCGGCTTGGGGTACACGCCGAGGAAGAGCAGCAGCGCGATCAGCGGTGCGACGACGAGGAGTTCACGCGCCTTGAGGTCGGCGATGCCCTCCACGCCGGCCTTGACCGGGCCGGTCATGGTGCGCTGGTAGAGCACCAGGACGTACAGCGCGGCCAGCACGATGCCCAGGGTGGCGATGATGCCGAGCACCGGGTAGCGGCTGAAGGTGCCGACCAGCACCAGGAACTCGCTGACGAAGGGCGCGAGCCCCGGCAGCGACAGGGTGGCCAGACCGCCGACCATGAAGGTGCCGGCGAGCACCGGCGCGACCTTCTGCACCCCGCCGTAGTCCGCGATGAGCCGCGAGCCGCGCCGGGTGATCAGGAAGCCGGCCACCAGCATCAGCGCCGCGGTGGAGATGCCGTGGTTGACCATGTAGAGCGTGGCGCCCGACTGGCCCTGGGTGGTCATCGCGAAGATGCCCAGGATGATGAAGCCGAAGTGCGACACCGAGGCGTAGGCGATCAGCCGCTTGATGTCGCGCTGGCCGACCGCGAGCAGCGCGCCGTACAGGATGCTGATCAGCGCCAGCACCATGATCGTGGGGGTGGCCCACTTGGACGCCTCGGGGAACAGCTGGAGGCAGAAGCGCAGCATCGCGAAGGTGCCGACCTTGTCGACCACCGCGGTGATCAGCACCGCGACCGGCGCGGTGGACTCCTGCATCGCGTTGGGCAGCCAGGTGTGCAGCGGCCACAGCGGCGCCTTCACCGCGAAGGCGAAGAAGAAGCCGAGGAACAGCCAGCGCTCGGTGGAGGTCTCCAGGTGCAGTTTGCCCGAGGCGCGCGCCTGGAGGATCTCCTGGAGCGAGAAGGTGCCGGTGCCCAGCTGCTTGGCGGTCGCCGCGTACAGCCCGATGACCGCGGCCAGCATGATCAGGCCGCCGGCCAGGTTGTACAGCAGGAACTTCACCGCCGCGTACGACCGCTGGCGGGCCGCCTCCTCCTCGCCCGCGGCGTGCGCGCGGTCGCCGAAGCCGCCGATGAGGAAGTACATCGGGATCAGCATGGCTTCGAAGAAGATGTAGAAGAGGAAGACGTCGGTGGCCTCGAAGGAGAGCACCACCATCGCCTCGACCAGCAGGATCAGCGCGAAGAAGCCCTGGGTGGGCCGCCAGCGCCGGTTGGGATTGGCCTCCTCCAGGGGGTCGGCGTCGTGCCAGCCGGCCAGCATCACGAACGGGATCAGCAGCGCGGTCAGCGCCACCATCACCGCCGCGATGCCGTCGACGCCCAGGTCGTAGCGCAGCCCGAAGTTCTTCACCCAGGCGTGCGACTCGGTGAACTGGTAGCGGGCGGCGCCGGAGCCGGTGTCGAAGCGGAAGAGGGTGACCAGCGACAGCACCAGCACGGCCAGCGAGAAGACCAGCGCCGTGTACTTGGCGGCGGTCCTGCGGGCGGCGGGCACCGCCGCGGTGACGACCGCGCCGACGGCCGGGACGGCGGCGGTCACCGTAAGGATCGGGAAATCAGCCATGGGGTTCAGACCGCCCTCATCAGAAGGGTTGCGGCGACCACCACCGCGGTACCGCCGAGCATCGAGACCGCGTACGACCTGACGTAGCCGTTCTGCAGCTTGCGCAGCCGCCCCGACAGGCCGCCGACCGAGGCGGCGGTGCCGTTGACGACACCGTCCACCAGGGAGTGGTCGAGGTAGACGAGCGACCGGGTGAGGTGCTCGCCGCCGCGGACCAGCACCACGTGGTTGAAGTCGTCCTGCAGCAGGTCGCGCCGGGCCGCCCGGGTGAGCAGGCTGCCGCGGGGCGCGACCGCGGGCACCGGCCGGCGCCCGTACATCAGCCAGGCCACCGCGACGCCGAGGACCAGCACCACCATGGTGCCGGCGGTGACGGCGCCGGTGCTGACCGGCGAGTCGCCCTCGCTGTGGCCGGTGACCGGCTCCAGCCAGTGCAGGAACGAGGAGTTGATGCTGAACAGGGCGCCGGCGAAGACCGAGCCGAAGGACAGGATGATCATCGGGATGGTCATCGAGGCCGGCGACTCGTGCGGGTGCGGGGCGCCGTGCGCGCTGTGCGCGGCGGCGGGCTCCACCGACGGCGCGTCGGGCGACGGCGTGGCCTCGCGGCCCTCCGCGGTCTTCCAGCGCTCCTCGCCGAAGAACGTCATCAGCATCACGCGGGTCATGTAGAACGCGGTGACCGCGGCGCCCACCAGGGCGCAGGCGCCGAGGATCCAGCCCTCGGTGCCGCCCTTGGCGAAGGCCGCCTCGATGATCTTGTCCTTGGAGAAGAAGCCGGACAGGCCGGGGAAGCCGATGATCGCCAGGTAGCCGAGGCCGAAGGTGACGAAGGTGACCGGCATGTACCTGCGCAGGCCGCCGTAGCGGCGCATGTCGACCTCGTCGTTCATGCCGTGCATGACCGAGCCGGCGCCGAGGAACAGCCCGGCCTTGAAGAAGCCGTGGGTGACCAGGTGCATGATCGCGAAGACGTAGCCGATCGGGCCCAGGCCCGCGGCCATGATCATGTAGCCGATCTGCGACATCGTCGAGCCGGCCAGCGCCTTCTTGATGTCGTCCTTGGCGCAACCGACGATGGCACCGAAGAGCAGCGTGACCGCGCCGACGGTGACCACCGCGGTCTGCGCGTCGGGCGCGGCGTTGAAGATCGCACCGGAGCGGGTGATCAGGTAGACGCCGGCGGTCACCATGGTCGCCGCGTGGATGAGGGCGGAGACCGGGGTCGGGCCCTCCATCGCGTCGCCCAGCCAGGACTGCAGCGGCACCTGCGCGGACTTGCCGCAGGCGGCCAGCAGCAGCATGAAGCCGATGCCGGTGACCGTGGCGTGCTGCGAGCCCGAGGCCTGGCCGACCTTCGGGAAGACGTCGGAGAAGGCGAACGAGCCGAAGGTGGTGAACATCAGCATGATGCCCACCGACAGGCCGATGTCGCCGACCCGGTTGACCAGGAACGCCTTCTTCGCCGCGGTCGCCGCGCTCGGCTTGTGCTGCCAGAAGCCGATCAGCAGGTACGAGGCCAGGCCCACGCCCTCCCAGCCGGCGTACAGCAGGAAGTAGTTGTCGGCCAGCACCAGCAGCAGCATCGCCGCGAGGAACAGGTTGAGGTAGCCGAAGAACTTCCGGCGCTTCTCGTCGTGCTCCATGTAGCCGATCGAGTAGATGTGGATGAGCGAGCCCACCCCGGTGATCAGCAGGACGAACGTCATGGACAGCTGGTCGAGCTGGAAGCCGACCTGCGCCTGGAAGCCCTGGACCGGCACCCAGGTGAACAGGTGCGAGGTCAGGGTGCGCTGGTCGGCGTCCTTGCCCAGCATGTCGGCGAACAGCGCCACGCCGAGGGCGAAGGACACCAGGGCGAGCAGCGTGCCGAGCAGGTGGCCGGTGCGGTCCAGCCGCTTGCCGCCGGTCAGCAGGATGCCCGCGCCCAGCAGTGGCGCCGCGACGAGCAGTCCGATCAGGGTTTCCACTGCGCAGCCCCTTACAGCTTCATCAGGTTGGCGTCGTCGACCGAGGCCGAGTGGCGCGAACGGAAGATCGACACGATGATCGCCAGCCCGACCACGACCTCCGCGGCGGCGACCACCATGGTGAAGAAGGCGATCACCTGCCCGTCGAGGTTGCCGTGCATGCGGGAGAAGGTGACGAACGCCAGGTTGCAGGCGTTCAGCATCAGCTCCACGCACATGAAGACCACGATCGCGTTGCGCCGGATCAGCACACCGGACGCGCCGATGGTGAACAGCAGCGCCGCGAGGTACAGGTAGTTGGCCGGATTCACTTCGCACCCTCCTCGGTCCGGTCGGACGCGGCCGACGAGCCGGGCTCGGCGGGTTCCAGGCCCTTGCGGCCCAGCCACTCGCCCGACGCCTGGTCCAGCGCGGCCAGCCGGCGCATCGCGTCCCGCGTCACGTCGCGGACCTGGCCGCGGTCGCGCAGCGTGGAGCTGACCGACAGCTCGGCGGGCGTGCCGTCGGGCAGCAGCGCCGGGATGTCCACCGCGTTGTGCCGGGCGTACGTGCCGGGGGCGGGCAGCGGCGTGACCTGTTTGCCCTCGCGCACCCGGGCCTCGGACAGCTCGCGCTGGCTGAGGCGCTCCTCGGTGCGCTCGCGGTGGGTCAGCACCATCGCGCCGACCGCCGCGGTGATCAGCAGCGCACCGGTGATCTCGAACGCCCACACGTAGTCGGTGAAGACCAGCCGGGCCAGGCCCTGGACGTTGCCGCCGGTGCCGGCGTTGGCCTGGCCGGAGCCCGCGAAGGTGCCGAGCGAGGCGTTGCCGATGCCGGCGATCAGCAGGATGCCGAAGCCGAGGCCGCACACCGCGGCCATCCAGCGCTGCCCCTTCAGCGTCTCCTGCAGGGAGTCCGCGGCGGTGATGCCGACCAGCATGACCACGAACAGGAACAGCATCATGATCGCGCCGGTGTAGACGACGATCTGCACGATGCCCAGGAAGTACGCGCCCTGCGCGAGGTAGAAGACCGCGAGCACGATCATCGTGCCGGCCAGCGACAGCGCGCTGTGCACGGCCTTCCTCATCAGCACCGTGCCGAGCGCGCCGAGCACCGCGACGGTGCCCAGGATCCAGAACTGCACGGCCTCGCCGGTGGAGGTCCTGGTGGTGACCGCGAGGGTGTCGGCGGCCAGCGACAGGGTGGGCGTCATGCCTCGGCCCCCGTTCCTGCGGGGGTCGTGCCGCCCGGCGCGGTCACCTCGGCGTCGTCGGCGGCGGCGTCGGCCGGGCCCGGCACGATCGTCTCGTCGGCCTTCTCGCCCTTGGAGACCGCGACCTGCCGTACGGTCCCGGGCGCGGCCTCGGTGACCGCGCCGCGGTAGTAGTCGCCCTCGTCCATGCCGGGGAAGATCGAGTGCGGCGAGTCGACCATGCCCTCCTCCAGACCGGCCAGCAGCTGCTCCTTGGTGAAGATCAGCGACTCGCGGGTCCGGTCGGCCAGTTCGTACTCGTTGGTCATCGTCAGCGCCCGGGTCGGGCACGCCTCGATGCACAGGCCGCACAGGATGCAGCGGGCGTAGTTGATCTGGTAGACGCGGCCGTAGCGCTCCCCCGGCGAGTAGCGCTCCTCGTCGGTGTTGTCCGCGCCCTCCACGTAGATCGCGTCGGCCGGGCAGGCCCACGCGCACAGCTCGCAGCCGACGCACTTCTCCAGCCCGTCGGGGTGCCGGTTGAGCTGGTGGCGGCCGTGGAACCGCGGCGCGGTGGGCTTCTTGTACTCCGGGTACTGCTCGGTGAGCCGCTTCTTGAACATGGCCTTGAAGGTCACGCCGAAGCCTGCGACCGGGCCGAGGAACTCAGGCATCGCCGTCCTCCGTCTTCTGTGCGTCCTCGGTGGACTCGTCCGCGGCGCCGGCGGGGCCGCCCGGGCCTGCCGGACCGTTCGCGCCGACGAGCTGGCGCTGCGCCCGGCTGGGCCGCCGCGGCACCCGTTCCGCCTGCTGTCCCGGCAGCGGCGGTACGGGGAACCCGCCGGCCATCGGGTCGAACCGGTCCGGCGGGGCCGGCGGACCGCCCGCGGCCTGCGCCTGTTTGTCCTCGCGGTCCCTGAACAGGTCCACGAGCAGCGAGATCAGCAGCAGCGCGAGGACCGCGCCGCCGATGTACAGCACGATCTTGGTGAAGTCGTAGTTCTCGTTGCGCATCGCGCGGACCGCGGCGACCAGCATCAGCCAGACCATCGAGACCGGGATGAGCACCTTCCAGCCGAGCTTCATCAGCTGGTCGTAGCGGACCCGGGGCAGGGTGCCGCGCAGCCAGATGAAGAAGAACAGCAGCAGCTGGACCTTGATGACGAACCAGAGCATCGGCCACCAGCCGTGGTTCGCGCCCTCCCAGAAGGTGGTGATCGGCCAGGGGGCCCGCCAGCCGCCGAGGAAGAGCGTGGTGGCGACCGCGGAGACCGTCACCATGTTCACGTACTCGGCGAGCATGAACAGCGCGAACTTGATCGAGCTGTACTCGGTGTTGAAGCCGCCGACCAGGTCGCCCTCGGACTCCGGCATGTCGAACGGCGCCCGGTTGGTCTCGCCGACCATCGTCGCGATGTACACCAGGAACGACACCGGCAGCAGGATCACGTACCAGCGGTCGTGCTGCGAGGCGACGATCGTGGAGGTGGACATCGAGCCGGAGTAGAGGAACACCGCGGCGAAGGCCAGGCCCATCGCGATCTCGTACGAGATCATCTGCGCGGACGCGCGCAGGCCGCCGAGCAGCGGGTAGGTCGAACCGGAGGACCAGCCGGCCAGCACGATGCCGTAGATGCCGACGGACGCGGTGGCCAGGATGTAGAGGATGCCGATCGGCATGTCGGTCAGCTGCATCGGCGTGCGGTGGCCGAAGATCGAGACCTCGTCGTCGGCCGGGCCGAAGGGGATCACCGCGAAGGCCATGAAGGCGGGGATCGCCGCGACGATCGGCGCGAGGACGAACACCACCTTGTCGGCCCGCTTGACGTTGATGTCCTCCTTGAGCATCAGCTTCACGCCGTCGGCGAGCGACTGGAGCATGCCCCAGGGGCCGTGCCGGTTGGGGCCGATGCGCAGCTGCATCCACGCGACGACCTTGCGCTCCCACACGATGGAGAACAGCACCGTCAGCATCGCGAAGGCGAAGCAGAACACCGCCTTGACGACGATCAGCCACCACGGGTCGGTGCCGAAGAACGAGAGGTTCTCCGTCGCGCCCGCCAACTGCTGGGCGCCGTCGCCGAGATGCGCGGACAGGGGGGCCGCGAGGGGCGCGGCCAGGGTGGCGCTCATGCCTGGACCTCCGATTCAGCCGCGCCGGCGCCCGCCGCCGCGCCGACGCCGACGGCCTGGCCGGGGCGGGCCCCGGTGTCCGAGGCCACGCCGCCGCCGGTCGAGTTCAGCGGCAGCCACACCACCCGGTCCGGCATCGGCGTCACCGCGAGCGGCAGCGTCACCGAGCCCTGCGGGCCGGTCACCGTGACCGGGTCGCCCTCGGCGAGCCCGGCCTCGGCGGCGGTCGCCGCGGACAGCCGGGCCACCGCGGCGTGCCGGGTGCCGGCCAGCGCGTCGTCGCCGTCCTGCAGCCGGCCCTGGTCCAGCAGCAGCCGGTGCCCCGCGAGCACCGCCTGCCCGGGCTCGGGCCGCTGCGGCGCGGCCGGCGAGGTCCGCGGGGCGCTCGCCGGCGTCCCGTCCCAGGCGCCCAGCGCGTCGAGCTCGGCGCGGGCCTGGCGCACGTCGGACAGGCCGAGCGCGACGTCGAGCGCGTCGGCGAGCATCGTCAGCACCCGGGCGTCCGGGAGCTGGTGGCGGGTGGTGGCCTGGTCGGGCTTGATCGCGGTCTCGAACATCCGCACCCGGCCCTCCCAGTTGAGGAAGGTGCCGGCCTTCTCGGCGACCGCGGCCACCGGCAGCACCACGTCGGCGCGGTCGGTGACCTCGCTGGGCCGCTGTTCCAGGCTGACCACGAAGCCGGCCGCGTCCAGCGCCTCGCGGGCCAGCCGCGGGTCGGGCAGGTCGGCGACCTCGACGCCGCCGACCACCAGCGCGGCCAGCTCACCGGCCGCCGCGGCCTGGAGGATCTGCCCGGTGTCGCGGCCGAAGCGGGTCGGCAGCGCCGGCAGGCCCCAGAGCCTGGCGACCTCGTCGCGGGCCCGCGGGTCGGTCAGCGGCCGGCCGCCGGGCAGCAGCCCGGGCAGCGCGCCCGCCTCGACCGCGCCGCGCTCGCCGGCCCGGCGCGGGATCCACGCCAGGGTGGCGCCGGTCGCGGCGGCCAGCCGCAGCGCCGCGGTCAGCGCGCCGGGCACCGCGGCCAGCCGCTCGCCGACCAGGATCGCGGCGCCGGGCGCGCGCAGCGCCTCGGCCGCGGCCCGCCCGGCCTCGTCCAGGCCGACGCCGCCGGCCAGCGCGTCCAGCCACTCCGGCTCGGTGCCGGGCGCGGCCGGCAGCAGGATGCCGCCGGCCTTGTCCAGGCCGCGGGTGGCGTGGGTGGCCAGTGCGTACGTCTGCTGCTTGTTCTTGCGGTGCGCCTTGCGCAGCCGCAGGAAGACGCCGGGCGCCTCCTCCTCGGCCTCCAGGCCGGCGAGCAGGACCGCGGGCGCCTTCTCCAGGGCCCGGTTGGTCAGACCCGCACCGTCGATGTCGATCCCGTGCCCGGCGACCGCGGCGGCCAGGAAGTCGGCCTCCTCCGCGGAGTGCGCGCGGGCCCGGAAGTCCACGTCGTTGGTGCCGAGCGCGACCCGCGCGAACTTGGCGTACGCGTAGGAGTCCTCGACGGTGAGCCGGCCGCCGGCCAGCACCGCGGCCCTGCCGTGCGCCGCGGTCAGCCCCGCGGCGGCCGCGGCGAGCGCCTCGGGCCAGGAGGCGGGGGCGAGTTCACCGTCGGCGCCGCGCACCAGCGGGTGGGTCAGCCGGTCGGGGCGCTGGGCGTAGCGGAAGCCGAAGCGGCCCTTGTCGCACAGCCACTCCTCGTTGACCTCGGGGTCGTCGGCGGCCAGCCGGCGCATCACCTTGCCGCGCCGGTGGTCGGTGCGGGTGGCGCAGCCGCCGGCGCAGTGCTCGCACACCGACGGCGAGGACACCAGGTCGAAGGGCCGGGAGCGGAAGCGGTACGCGGCCGAGGTGAGCGCGCCGACCGGGCAGATCTGGATGGTGTTGCCGGAGAAGTACGACTCGAACGGGTCGCCCTCGCCGGTGCCGACCTGCTGCAGCGCGCCGCGCTCGATCAGCTCGATCATCGGGTCGCCGGCGATCTGGTTGCTGAAGCGGGTGCAGCGCGCGCACAGCACGCAGCGCTCACGGTCCAGCAGCACCTGGGTGGAGATCGGCACCGGCTTCTCGTAGGTGCGCTTGCGGCCGTCGAAGCGGCTGTCCGGGTCGCCGACCGCCATCGCCTGGTTCTGCAGCGGGCACTCGCCGCCCTTGTCGCAGACCGGGCAGTCCAGCGGGTGGTTGATCAGCAGCAGCTCCATCACGCCGCGCTGCGCCTTCTCGGCCACCGGCGAGGTGAGCTGGGTGGAGATCACCATGCCGTCGGTGCAGGCGATGGTGCACGAGGCGACGGGCTTGCGCTGCCCCTCGATCTCCACGATGCACTGCCGGCAGGCGCCGGCCGGGTCCAGCAGCGGGTGGTCGCAGAACCGCGGGATCTCGATCCCGACGAGTTCGGCGGCGCGGATGACGAGCGTGCCCTTGGGGACGGACACCCCGATCCCGTCGACGGTGACGGAGACCAGGTCCTCCGGCGGCACCGCCTGCCCGCCTCCGGAGGGTGCGTTGGTAGTGACGGTCACGCGTTGACCTCCGTACGGGACTTGTCGGCCCAGGCGGTGGAGCGGGCCGGGTCGAACGGGCAGCCCCTGCGCTCGATGTGCTCCTCGTACTCCTCCCGGAAGTACTTCAGGGAGGAGAAGATCGGGGCGGCGGCGCCGTCGCCCAGCGCGCAGAAGGACTTGCCGTTGATGTTGTCGGCGATGTCGTTGAGCTTGTCCAGGTCGGAGGGGACGCCCTTGCCGGCCTCGATGTCGCGCATCAGCTGGACCAGCCAGTAGGTGCCCTCGCGGCACGGCGTGCACTTGCCGCACGACTCGTGGGCGTAGAACTCGGTCCAGCGGGTGACGGCCCGCACCACGCAGGTCGTCTCGTCGAAGCACTGCAGCGCCTTGGTGCCGAGCATCGAGCCGGCCGCGCCGACGCCCTCGTAGTCCAGCGGCACGTCGAGGTGCTCGTCGGTGAACATCGGGGTCGAGGAGCCGCCGGGGGTCCAGAACTTCAGCCGGTGGCCGGGCCGCATGCCGCCGCCCATGTCGAGCAGCTGCCGCAGCGTGATGCCGAGCGGGCCCTCGTACTGGCCGGGGCGGGCGACGTGGCCGGACAGCGAGTACAGCGTGAAGCCCGGGGACTTCTCGCTGCCCATCGACCGGAACCACTCCTTGCCCCGGTTGATGATCGCGGGAACCGACGCGATGGACTCGACGTTGTTCACGACGGTGGGGCACGCGTACAGACCCTCGACCGCCGGGAAGGGCGGCCGGAGCCGGGGCTGGCCGCGGCGTCCCTCCAGCGAGTCCAGCAGCGCCGTCTCCTCGCCGCAGATGTACGCGCCCGCGCCCGCGTGCACCGTGATGTCGAGGTCGAAGCCGCTGCCCTTGATGTTCTTGCCGAGGTAGCCGGCGGCGTAGGCCTCGCGGACCGCCTCGTGCAGCCGGCGCAGCACCGGCACGACCTCACCGCGGAGGTAGATGAAAGCGTGGTTCGAACGGATCGCCCAGCAGGCGATGATCATGCCCTCGATCAGCGCGTGCGGGTTGGCGAAGAG
Source organism: Streptomyces sp. IBSBF 3018 (assembly GCA_050613715.1). Taxonomy (GTDB): domain Bacteria; phylum Actinomycetota; class Actinomycetes; order Streptomycetales; family Streptomycetaceae; genus Actinacidiphila. The sequence goes on along the minus strand of JAJSZB010000124.1, from coordinate 5,018 downwards.
CAGCGGGATGTCCTTGCAGGTGCCCGGCTCGGACTCGTCGGCGTTGACCACCAGGTAGTGCGGCTTGCCGTCGCCCTGGGGGATGAACTGCCACTTCATGCCGGTGGGGAAGCCGGCGCCGCCGCGGCCGCGCAGCCCGGAGTCCTTGACGTAGGCGATCACGTCGTCCGGCGCCATCGCCAGCGCCTTGCCGAGCGCGTGGTAGCCGTCGTGCCTGCGGTAGGTGTCCAGCGTCCACGACCGCGGGTCGTCCCAGAACTCCGACAGTACGGGTGCGAGCAGCTTCTCGGCCGGTTCCACGGTCATCACTCGCCCTCCTCTCCCGACTCGGCCTCTCCCGACTCGGCGCGGTGCGGTTCGGCCTGCTGCGGGACGGTGTGCGCGCCGGGGTCGCCGCGGTGCAGCCGCAGCCCGGCCAGCGAAGCGGGGCCCGCGCCGCCGGTCGCCTCGACGGCGCCCTCGCGCTCGTCGGGGAAGCCGGCCAGGATGCGCGCGGTCTCCTTGTACGTGCACAGCGGGGCGCCGCGGGTCGGGCGGACCTCCCGGCCGGCGATCAGGTCGTCGACGAGCTGCCGGGCCGACTCGGGGGTCTGGTTGTCGAAGAACTCCCAGTTGACCATCACCACCGGCGCGAAGTCGCAGGCCGCGTTGCACTCGATGTGCTCCAGGGTGACCTTGCCGTCGGCGGTGGTCTCGTCGTTGCCGACGCCCAGGTGGCGCTGCAGGTCCTCGAAGATCGCGTCGCCGCCCATCACCGCGCACAGCGTGTTGGTGCAGACCCCGACCTGGTAGTCGCCCGAGGGCTTGCGCCGGTACATCGTGTAGAAGGTGGCGACCGCGGTGACCTCGGCGGTGGTCAGGCCCAGCACCTCGGCGCAGAACCGGATGCCGGTCCTGGTGACGTAGCCCTCCTCGGACTGCACCAGGTGCAGCAGCGGCAGCAGGGCGCTGCGCGATCCGGGGTAGCGGGCGATCACCTCCGCGGCGTCGGTCTCCAGCCGGGCCCGGACGTCGGCCGGGTAGTCCGGAGCGGGCATCTCGGGGATTCCCAGCGACACTTCGGCGCTCATCGGTCGACACCTCCCATCACGGGGTCGATGGACGCCACGGCCACGATGACGTCGGCGACCTGGCCGCCCTCGCACATCGCCGCCATGGTCTGCAGGTTGGTGAAGGAGGGGTCGCGGAAGTGCACCCGGAACGGGCGGGTGCCGCCGTCGCTGACGGCGTGCACGCCCAGCTCGCCCTTCGCGGACTCCACCGCGGCGTACGCCTGGCCGGGCGGCACCCGGAAGCCTTCGGTGACGAGCTTGAAGTGGTGGATGAGCGCCTCCATCGAGGTGCCCATGATCTTCTTGATGTGGTCCAGCGAGTTGCCCATGCCGTCGGGGCCGAGGGCGAGCTGCGCGGGCCAGGCGATCTTCTTGTCCTCGACCATCACCGGGCCCGGCGCGAGCCGGTCCAGGCACTGCTCGACGATCCGCAGGCTCTGCTCCATCTCGTGCAGCCGGACCAGGAAGCGGCCGTAGGAGTCGCAGGTGTCGGTGGTCGGCACCTCGAAGTCGTAGGTCTCGTAACCGCAGTACGGGTCGGACTTGCGCAGGTCGTGCGGCAGGCCCGCGGCGCGCAGGATCGGCCCGGTGGCGCCGAGCGCCATGCAGCCGGCCAGGTCCAGGTAGCCGACGTCCTGCATGCGGCCCTTGAAGATGGGGTTGCCGGTGGCGAGCTTGTCGTACTCCGGCAGGTTCTTGCGGAACTTCTTCACGAACTCGCGGATCTGGTCGACCGCGCCGGGCGGCAGGTCCTGCGCCAGGCCGCCGGGGCGGACGTAGGCGTGGTTCATCCGCAGGCCGGTGACCAGTTCGAAGATGTCCAGGATCAGCTCACGGTCGCGGAACCCGTAGATCATGATCGTGGTGGCGCCCAGCTCCATGCCGCCGGTGGCGATGCACACCAGGTGGGAGGAGATCCGGTTGAGCTCCATCATCATCACGCGGATCACGCTGGCCCGGTCCGGCACCTGGTCGGTGATGCCGAGCAGCTTCTCCACGGCCAGGCAGTACGCGGTCTCGTTGAACAGCGGCGTGAGGTAGTCCATGCGCGTCACGAACGTGGACCCCTGCGTCCACGTGCGGAACTCCATGTTCTTCTCGATGCCGGTGTGCAGGTAGCCGATGCCGGAGCGGGCCTCGGTGACCGTCTCGCCGTCGATCTCCAGGATCAGCCGGAGCACGCCGTGGGTGGACGGGTGCTGCGGGCCCATGTTGACGATGATCCGCTCGTCGTCGGCCTTGCCGACGCTCTCGGCCAGCTCGTCCCAGTCCCCGCCGGTGACGGTGAAGACCCGGCCCTCGGTGGTCTCCCGCTCCTCCGCCTGCTGCGGGGACGCGTATCCGTTGCTCATGAGTACGACCTCCGCTGGTCGGGTGCCGGGATCTGGGCGCCCTTGTACTCGACGGGGATGCCGCCGAGCGGGTAGTCCTTGCGCTGCGGGTGGCCGGGCCAGTCGTCCGGCATCATGATCCGGGTGAGCGCGGGGTGGCCGTCGAAGACGATGCCGAAGAAGTCGTAGGTCTCGCGCTCGTGCCAGTCGTTGGTCGGGTAGACCGGGACCAGCGAGGGGATGTGCGGGTCGGCGTCCGGCGCCGAGACCTCCAGCCGGATCAGCCGGCCGTGGGTGATCGAGCGCAGGTGGTAGACCGCGTGCAGCTCCCGGCCCTTGTCGCCGGGGTAGTGCACGCCGCTGACGCCGGTGCACAGCTCGAAGCGCAGCGCCGGGTCGTCGCGCAGCGTGCGGGCCACCTGGAGCAGGTGTTCGCGGGCGATGTGGAAGGTCAGCTCGCCGCGGTCCACCACGGTCTTGTCGATCGCCTCGCCGGGCGGCAGGCCCTGCTCCTCCAGCGCGCCCTCCAGCTCGTCGGCGATCTCGTCGAAGACGCCGCCGTACGGGCGGGTGGCCGCGCCGGGCAGCCGCACGGTGCGCACCAGGCCGCCGTAACCGGAGGTGTCGCCGCCGTTGTTGGCGCCGAACATGCCCTTGCGGACGCCGATGACCTCGCCCGCGCCGTCCCGCGGGGACGGCACCGCGCCCTCGTTGCGCTGCTCGGGGGTGGTCGGCGCGCCGTCGGCGGGCGGGCTGGAGGCGCGCGGGTCGGAGCCGGGCGCGCCCTTGCCGGGCTGCTGCGAGCCGGAGGGGTTCGGCCCCGAGGGCTCGGGCCCCTTCTGTCCTGGCGGGTTCGAGGGAGTGCTCATCGCAGCAGCCCCTTCATCTCGATCGTGGGCAGTGCCTTGCGGGCGGCTTCCTCGGCCTCGCGCGCGGCCTCCTCGCGGTTCACGCCGAGCTTGCCGTGCTGGATCTTCTCGTGGAGCTTGAGGATCGCGTCGAGCAGCATCTCCGGGCGCGGCGGGCAGCCGGGCAGGTAGATGTCGACCGGCACGATGTGGTCGACGCCCTGCACGATCGCGTAGTTGTTGAACATGCCGCCGCTGGAGGCGCAGACGCCCATCGAGATGACCCACTTGGGGTTCGGCATCTGGTCGTAGACCTGGCGCAGCACCGGGGCCATCTTCTGGCTCACCCGCCCGGCCACGATCATCAGGTCGGCCTGGCGCGGCGACCCGCGGAAGACCTCCATGCCGAACCGCGCCATGTCGTAGCGGCCGGCGCCGGTGGTCATCATCTCGATGGCGCAGCAGGCGAGTCCGAAGGTGGCCGGGAAGACCGACGCCTTGCGCACCCACCCCGCCGCGGTCTCGACCGTCGTGAGCAGGAATCCGCTCGGCAGTTTCTCTTCGATACCCATGGGTTGGCTCCTGGTCCCCTCGGTCCCCTGGTTCTCTGAGTGGCCCTCTACGTGGTCGTCTCCGGCCGGCTAGCGCATGCCTAGTCCCACTCCAGGCCGCCGCGGCGCCACACGTAGGCGTAGGCGACGAAGACGGTGAGCACGAAGAGGAGCATCTCGACGAGCCCGAACATCCCCAGCCGGTCGAAGGTGACGGCCCACGGGTAGAGGAAGACGATCTCGATGTCGAAGACGATGAAGAGCATCGCCGTCAGGTAGTACTTGATCGGGAAGCGGCCGCCGCCGGCCGGCTGCGGAGTGGGCTCGATGCCGCACTCGTAGGCCTCCAGCTTGGCGCGGTTGTACCGCTTCGGCCCGATGATCGAGGCCATCACCACGGAGAAGATCGCGAATCCGGCAGCGAGCCCTCCCAGCACGATGATGGGCGCGTAGGTGTTCACCGTCCCCCGCTCCTTTCAGTCGACAGTGACTGACGCTCAGACCGTCACCCGGTGCGAGCGAACCGTTACACAGAGGCGAAGATCGCATCTATGTGAGGCAGTTCACAAGCCCAAGCTGCCCGCATCCTATGCCTGCCGGTCTGTGATCTGCGACACGGGGGTACGCACGAGCTTTGTGATCTCCACCACCTGGGAGATGATCATGAAGTCGGATCAGCGGCGATCTTGTGGCGGAACTCGCCCAAACGATCACTTCAGGTCATTTTTTCCGGCGTTACCGCTGGTCAGTGCGGCGCCCGCACTATCAGGCCGGGTATGGCCCAGGCAAATTGGAGATGGACCGGGGGCCGTGATAGCGGACGGCGACCCGGCCGGGTGACCCGGAGAACCCGGGAATGACGCGTGTGAACGCGTGCACGAGCGCATACGTAACCAGCGGTCGGAAAACGCCCCAAAGCACACCCGAACCAAGATCCCGAAACGGGCAATTGGGCCGTGAGCACGTCAAGTGTGGCGCATCCCACCTTTGTTGAACGGAACCTTTCGTTCCTGATAGCCAGAGACGCATGTCCCCGAACCAGGTGCGGACCCTGACGTCCGCTGCGCATACCCATACAGAAGCCGAGGCGAGCCCCCATACCGGCCGCCGACGGCACGCGGCGCCCCGCGACCCCCACTGGGTCCGCCGGGCCGGACTCGTCGGCGGTGTCGTCAGCGCGCTCGCTCTCAGCGGCGCGGCCGCTCCGGCCATGGCCGACAACACGCACCACCGTCC